>JACQPH010000119.1 GCA_016207645.1 Elusimicrobiota bacterium | reverse complement strand
GGGTTTTGCCCCGCGAACCCCGGAAGATGGAAACCCTTGCGTCGGTTTCCCCCCGCCCGGCGGGGCCCCCCCTTCCGCAAGGGGTTCGCGAAACAAAACTCCGGCCAACCCTCCACTACCTGAGTAGTTACGAACTTGATCCTTGACAGCATGGGCCATCTACTTTTACTCTTTTACACTCTGCTGGCGCCGGTAATAGCCGGGCTGTACGCCATCTTCTTCCTCCTCTCGCCCCGCAGGTCCCTGCTGAAAGCCCTGGGCGGCGAGCTCGGCGAACGCCTGGCCCTTGCCCCCCCCTCTTTTCCCGCGCGGCCGGTCTGGATACACGCGGCCTCCATGGGCGAGGTCAAGGCCGTGGCCAGGCTGGCCCCCGAACTGGCGGCTCTTTTCAAAGCCCCGCTGCTGATCACCTCCTCCACCGCCGCCGGCCGCGCCGAAGCCGCCCGCCTCGGGGCCGAAGCGCGCCTGGCGCCCCTCGACATCTACCCGCTGGCGGCGGCCTTCATAAAGGGGGCCCGCCCCCTCGCCCTCGTCCTCGTCGAGACCGAGCTCTGGCCCGCCACGCTTTACGCCGCGGCCCGGGCCGGCTTGCCCGTCTTCATGGTGAACGCCAGGATCTCGGAGCGCACGGCCGCTCTCTACCGCGCCCTCGCCCCGCTCTCCAGGCTGGCCTTCTCCGGCATAAAGCGGGTGCTGGCCCAGACCGAGGCGGACGCGCGCAGGTTCGCCGCCCTGCCGGGGCTGGAAGGAAGGGTTACGGTGACGGGGAACCTGAAGCACGATATGCTGGGCGTCTCCGCCTCCGGTCAGGACAAGGTTGGGGAATTCCTGGAGGCTTCCGACTGGGGAAACTCCCCCATTTTCACCGCCGGCAGCACCCATCCCGCCGAAGAACCGGTGATTATCTCGGCCTGGCTGGAGGCAAAGAAGAAGGTGCCGGCCCTCAAGCTGGTGCTGGTGCCGCGCCATCCCGAAAGGCTTGCCGGGACCGAGACAGCGCTGAAGGAACGCGATACGCCGTTCATGCGCTGGTCGGCGACCGTAGTCCCGGAACAGACCGACTGCCTGCTGGTGGACGCGCTGGGCCTGCTGCAGGGTTTCTACGCGGTATCCGCGGTCTGCTTCGTCGGAGGCACACTGGACGATACGGGCGGGCATAACCTGCTGGAGCCCGCCCTGTTCTCCAAACCGGTGCTGTTCGGCCCTAACTATAGGAACGCCCGCAATGCCGGGGAAACCCTTTTAAAGAAGAAAGGCGGCTTCCTTACGGAAACCGCCACAAAGATGGCCGAAATCCTCGGCCTGCTCCTGACCGATCCCGCCGCGCTCAACGAAGCCAGGGTCAACGCCGCGAAAACCCTGGTCTCCCTCAAGGGCGCCACCGCAAAGACCATAGCCGCGATAACCCCGCACCCCGGCCCTGAAGAATAATCCCGCCCCCCTTACGGGCAGGAGCCCGCGCCTACCGCGGTAAGTATGCCGTTGGTAAAGGTGAAGTCGGAGCAGGTATAGGGGAAGGTATCCACTACTACCGTGTAGGTGGCGCTGAGCCCGCTGCCCAGCCCCAGGTTGGTCCGCGCCCCGCCGGCGGTACTGGCCCCGGTGCCGCCGTCGGCCACGGCCAGGTCGGTTATCCCGCTTATGCTTCCGCCGGTGACAGTAACGTTGTCCGAATCCTGCGTGGCTATGCTGCCCAGGCCGAGGTTGGTGCGCGCGCCCGCCG
The DNA here is from genome assembly GCA_016207645.1 of Elusimicrobiota bacterium. Taxonomy (GTDB): domain Bacteria; phylum Elusimicrobiota; class Elusimicrobia; order Elusimicrobiales; family UBA9959; genus UBA9959. The sequence continues at coordinate 4,651 of JACQPH010000119.1, read as the reverse complement.
CGGTACCGGAGCCGGTCCCGCCGTTAGCGAGGGGCACGGTGCCGGAAGTGATCTTCGAGCCTGATAGCGCGGTTATCCAGGCCGGGTTAGAGTAGGAGCCCGTAGTGTAAACCCCGTTGGTGACCGTGGCGGCGTTGCCGGCGTTCGTGGCATTGCCGACCGTGACATTGGCCGGGGTTACATAGCGCAGGAAGTTATCGCCGCTCCATTCACCCACCAGGTACTGGGGGTTGGTGCCCTGGACATCGGCGGTCATATTGAAGTACGGGGCGTAAACATAGCCCGGGAAAACCGTGTTCCCGCTGCCGTCGAGCAGGGTGGCGGTCCGGGTAACGGCCCCGAACACGCCGGTATACTGCCTCGCATAAATGGGCTCCGTTCCGTCGTCCGCGGTGGCCAGCTCCAGGTAGCCGGCATTGCCGCCCGCGGCTCCGCCCATAACCCTGTAATAATCGTTGCTCCCGACGGTGCCGGACAGCACCGCGGAGATCGTGCTGGTGAAGACCTGCGCGGCGGTCCAGGTATTGGCGTTGCCGAGGTTAAGCGCCAGCAGGTAGGGGCTCACGGAAGTGCCGAGGCCGCTCCTGGTCAAAGTGGCGTTGGCGGCGTTCGTTACTTCATTGCCCACGAAAGGATCGCCCAGGCCGCCGCCGGCGGGGTCCACCCAGGAAGCGTTGCCCGTGAGGTCGGAAGTCAGCACATAGTTCAGCGCGGCGCCGCTGGTCATCTGGAAATTGGTGGTGCGGGTTTTTCCGTTAATGTCCAGTTTTATGAGGGCGGTAGGCGCGACCCCCACTCCGGCATTAGTGCCGTCGTCCGTTATAATACTGTTGCCGATAGTGTTGGCGTCGGTCCATTTCGTCACGGTGTTGGCCGTGCCGTTCATGGCGGCCGGGGCCCCGGCGCCGGTGCCCTTGAGCACGCCCGTTAAAGCGGCGGTGCCGGCCAGGGTAGTGGCGGCGCTTTTGTAGATGATGCCGCCCGTGGCCGCGGCCGAAAGGTTCGAGCCGGTGCCGCCGCGCGTCACGTCCGCGTACTGCTCGGCGGCTATGGTATTGGCGTCCGACCAGTAGGCGCTATAACCCGCGCTGCCGTTAAGCGCCGTGAACGCGCCGGTCCCGTTCCCCTTCAGTATCCCGGTAAGCGTGGTCGCGCCGGTGCCGCCTTTGGCCACTATGAGCGGGTCGACGAGGCCGATGGTTATGGACCCGGCGGCGTGGGTGACGTTCGTCTCATTGGCCACCCCTACAATATCCTTGTACTCCCAGCTGCCCGCGCCGTTGGCTACGCCAACGACGTAATTACCGGTGCCGAGCGTACTGAGACCGCCCAGAGAGAAAGTCCTGTTCGCGGAAAGGTCCCCGCCGCCGGCGAGAGGCAGGGTGGTGGTAATGGTCTCCGTGGTCCTCACTATAGTGCCGGGAAGCTCGGCCGCGACTATGAGGGAGGAAGCGAACCTGGTCCCGTCGCCGCGCAGGTACTGGCCGGAAGGCGCGGTGTTGTTCAGTCTGATCCCGTAGCCGGTCTCGATGTTCACGTCGCCGGCCACCTGCAGGCGCTGGAGCGGGGTCTGCGTGCCTATGCCGGTCATAGTGCCGGCGCCGGTGGAAAGGTATACGTTGCCGGACACTACCAGGCCTGAGATCCGCACCGGGTACACGGAGCGCTGCAGCATTTCGCCGTCGAAGACTATGTTCCCGCCGACCACCAGGTCCTCGATGGAATCGGCGCTGTAGGGGTTTACCGGCGTACCGAGGACCAGGTCCCCGCCGCGCACGTTCAGCTTGGACACCGGGTTGACCGTGCCGACGCCGATATTGCCGCCGGATTTCAGCACGAGCCCGTCCACCGCGCCCGCGCGCAGGATCACGTCGCCGCCGGACACCTGGTCCGCGTCGGACTGGACCACCGCGTCGCTGTTATTGGAAACGTTCCCCACCGACAGCGCGCCCAGGTTGCCGCTGGTGAGGCTGGTGCCGTCGGGGAAGAAGATCCCGTTCCCGGAACCGGAAATGCGCATGTTGCCGGCCACGGTAAGACGCCAGTTGGGGTCGGTGACCGTAGTGCCGATGCCCACGATGGCGGAGGAGGAGCTCGCGAAAATAGTCGGCGTGCCCGCGTAGCCGGTGGAGACCCAGAGCACGCTGTTCTGGATGCGGTGGTAGACCGAATCCGTCAGCGTCTTCGCCTGGCCGCCGAGCACCAGCGACAGGCTGGGCAGGCTGTTGCCGCTCTGCGTTTCAAGGCGCGCGGTCTCGGCCGCGCCCCTGTAGAAATTTATCCTGGCCTCCGCCGAGGAGCCGGCCACCAGGTAGACCATGGAATTGACATTGGCGAATTCCGGTTTATTATCCCCCACCTGCAGGTACTTGGCGCCGGCGAAATCGAAATCCACGACCCCGGCGCCCAGGCGCCCCGAGACGGCGGCGTCGCTGGAGACGGTGACCTGGGCCAGGAAGGTGTTCCCGCCGCTGTAGGTCTGGGTGGAGGCTATATAGGCGGGCAGGCCGGCCTGCGAGCCGATGCCGCCGGTGATCAGCAGGTTGCCGTAGATCCTGCTGTCGCCGTAAATGGTGGTGCTGGTAAGGAAAACCTCCTCGTTCGCGCCGAGAGCCCTGAAATCGCCGGCCACCTGGACGTCGCCGGAGAAATACCCGGTGGAGGCGATCACCCCGTAGTCCGAGCGCACGCTGCCGCGCACGTGCAGTTTCTCGCGGGGCGTGTCGGTGCCGATGCCGACGTTGTAGGGGCTGGTCTGCTGGAGCAGCAGGTGGTAGCCGTTCTCCGACCTGACCTCGTTGAGCCGATCGGTCCAGGTGGAATAGTCGCCTATGGAGACCCGGCCGCCGCGCACTCCGAGATCCGCCGCCATATCGGCCCCGGAATGGATCATGGCGGTCGGGGCCGCTATCCCCACGCCCAGGTAATCGTTGCTGTGTATCCTGGCCCGCTCCCCGCCGGCGGAGTTGAAAATTATCACGTTATCCGTCTCCCCCAGGGAGAGGCTCTCCGAATTCATTCCCGTGACCCTGCCGCCTTCTACGATCAGGTCTTCCTTGATGTTCACCTCGGTGTCGTCGCGGTCGTAGATGCCTTCGTTGCCCACGTAAAAAGAGCCGTCCACGTCGAGCTTCCCCATCGGCACGGGAGTTCCTATCCCGAAGTCGCCGCTGTTCGTGATGCGGGCCTTCTCTCCGGCGCCGACCACGTTGGGGATGCCGAACAGGATATTATCCGAGCCTATGCTGTCCGTATTGGCCACTATCGTGGCGTCGGCGGTACTGGTGATGCCGCCCACGGTGCCGCCGATCAGGGCCGAAGGCTGGGAACTGCCGTCCGGGTACCGGATAACGCCGCCGTTTATCAGCTCAATGTCCCCGTCCACCGTCAGCTTGGTCGAAGGGCGTATGGTGCCGCCTATACCCACGCTCGCGTCGGCGGTGGTGGCGAGCAGTACCTCGTAACCGGCGGTAATGGTGGTGACTATCACCGCGGCCCCGTCCTCCAGTTTCCTGGCCACCAGCGCGTAGACTATGCTGTTAAGCGGCTCGCGCGGGCTCAGGATGTCGCTCTCTACCTGCACTTCGAGGTAAAGCTTCTGCCCGCCGGTGAACATCGTGATGTCCGGGGTCAGGTCGGCGCTGAAAATGCCCTGGGCGGCCTGGACGGTGAGCTCGGCGCTCTGCCACAGGCAGGGCTGTCCCGCCACGCCGCAGGCGGCGCCGCCGGTGTTGTTGGCCGTGGCGGAAGTGTACAGGCGGAAGTGAAGGTGGACCGGCCCTGTTATCGGGGCGTTGTCGCGCTCCAGGCGGCCCTGGTAATTTATGGTGCCGGGCACGCTGCCCGGGGTTATTTCCGCGGCCCGGGCCGCCGGCGGCAGGCACAGCGCCGCCGCGGTCAGGAATATGAATTTTTTCATAAGGGTCACCTTTTGGCCGCCTTACCGCACGATCACGAGCTTTCCGGTCCTGCTCGTACCCTCGCCCGTCACCACGTAGAGGTAGAGGCCGCTGGCCACTATGGAGCCGGCTTCGTTGCGCAGGTCCCAGCCCACGCTGTCTATGTTGTTGCTCTTCAGTATGGTCCGCACTTTCTCGCCGGAAACCGTGTAGATCTTTATGGTGGCGCGCAGGGTGAGGCGCGTGAAGGTGACGCCGGTGCAGCCCCTCGAGACGGTGCAGGGGTTGGGGTAGACGTGCGAGGAGGAAACGCTGAGCTGGGCCGGGCGCCAGGAGTTCACTATGCCGGAATTGACGGTGTAGCGCCCGCCTGAAAGGGAGCCGGAGCCCAGCTGCCCGCTGCTGCCCAGCAGCGAATAGGCCCCCCCCGTTTTAGGGGCGCTGTTGCCCACGGTGGCCTGCTCGCTGATCATGATGCGGTAAATGCGGGAACTGATGAAGGCGGAGGTATAGTTATACAACCCCGCCATCGCCAGTAGAGTTAAAACGATCATGCCGGCAGTCTTTATCCGCATATTATATAGATATATGAAAACCCGAGTCTTGTCAATGACATTTAAGTTAACTTTTTGTTACAGCGGCGGCGGTCGTTCGGACATGGCTTAATTTAGCGCTCTCAGCCGCCGGAGAGGGCGGCCGCGGCCTGCCCCTGCTCACCCGGAAGAGGAAACCCTTGCGTCGGTTTCCCCCCG
>JACQPH010000120.1 GCA_016207645.1 Elusimicrobiota bacterium | reverse complement strand
TTTCCTCGCGCCTGGACGCCGCCGCGAAGGAGGACGCCCTGGAGGCCGGGAAACTACAGGCGGCGTTCAAGAGGGAACTCGCGGAAGCCCTCGGGGCGCTGGCCGAAAGGCAGGAAGCCATACTGCTCAAGGCCGCCGACGCCGGGCGCCTGCACGCGCTGGAGCTTCAGAAGTCGCGCGAGCGGATAGAGGCGCTGGAAGCCAGGCTGCTGGAGTTCGCCTCCCGGCCGCCCGCGCCGCCGGACCCGGGCCTTCTGTCCCGTATAGAGGCGCTGGCCGCGGAACTGGGCTCCTTTGCCCCGCGCCTGGACGCCGCCGCGAAGGAAGGCAGCCAGGAGGCCGGGAAACTACGGGCGGCGTTCAAGAGGGAGCTCGCGGAAGCTCTCGGGGCGTTCGCGGGGGAACTGGAAGGCTGGATCCTCCAGGGCGCGAAAAGGAACCGCGGCGCGCTCCCGGAGCGGGAATTCTCCGGGCCGCAAAATGGCGTAGGGGACTCCGGGCCGGTCGCGGCCGCCGCCGCTAAGTCCGGGGGGGAGCTTACCGGGCTTGTCGCCGGGCGGCTAGGGGAAATACAGGCTATCCTGCGCAAGCTTTCGTCCGAAGCGGACGCGGCGGGGCCAGGGGCGGATAAGGCGCTGGAGCTGCTTAAGAACGCCCGCTCGGTAACGGATACCATGGCCGGTTCAACCGACGCCGGGCTGCTCCAGACCCTGCTTGGCTATCTGGATAAATGCGTTGCCGGCGCTGTCGAGCAGCTCGCGCGGGCGCAGGCCGCCGCCGAAGAAGCCGGGGGCCTGCCCGACGTACCGCTTAAGATGAGGGTCCGCCTGCATGTGGCGGCCCTGGAGGCCGCCATCCGCTCTCTCGAGGGCCTGGCCGCTTTCCACGCCAGCCGCTCCCGCAGATGAGACCCGGACCGTAACTTTTCTGAAATACACATCCAGTATACTATAACCGCGCGCCGGAGACATGAACCCGGCCGGACGCTATATGGAAGGGGAAAACGAAAGATCGATCAACGAGACCGGCGCCGCCGGCGGGGAGGCGGCGACTCCGCTCTTTTCCTCTTTCCGCCCGCCGCCGCGCGCTAAGCCGGCTCCGGAGGAAAGGTCCGCCGCCGTCCCGGCTCTGGAGACCCGCCTGGCCGGGCTGGAAAAAAAACTGCGGGAGGCCGCCGAAAGGGAGAACGCGCGCGCTCCCGAAAAGGAAATGCTGGAACATCTCAAGGTCAAGACCGGCGAACTGGAGACCAGGCTCCGGGATGCGCAGGAAAGAACTCTGGCCTTCGCTTACGAACTGAAGGGCAGGGAGGAGGCCCGCAAGGAATCCCGCCGCGAGACGGAGGACCTGCTGGCCGCAGTAAATCGGCAGCAGAAAGCCGCCGAGGCCGAAAAGCAGCTGGCCGGCGAACTTGAAAGGTCCAGAGAGCGGATAGAAACCCTCGAGGCCAGGGTCGCCGAGCTGACCTTAAGGCCGCCCGCTCCCCCGGACCCCGGCCTGGTGGCCCGCGTCGAGGAACTCTCACGTAAAATAGCGGCCGTTTCCGCGCGCCAGGACGCCGCCGCCGGCCTCACGGCGAGGCTGAACGGCCTGGACGCTAAAATAGCGGCCGTCGCCTCGCGGCAGGACGCCGCGGCGGGCCTGCCGGGCCTCGCGGCGGAGCAGGCGGTGAGAATAGACGCCGTTTCAAAACGCTTGGCGGAAGTGTCGGACCGCGTGGAAGAGACAGCCAGGGCCGGGCTCTCTCCCGCCGAGGCCGGGAAGATCGGGGCGCTGGTAAGAGGGGACATCGCCGACGCTTTATGTTCGCATGTGAAAAGACTGGAAGAAAAGCTCCTTGCCGCCTCCGAGCATAATCTCGACGCCCGCATGGAGCGCGAATTCGCGGGGCTTAAAAGCGGCAAGGAGGAATTGAAACTCCTGATAGATTCGCTCGAGAGGAGCGCGGGGGCGCTCGCGGAGCTCCTTTCCGGGCGCCTCGCCGAGGTGCGCGAAGTCATACGCGGGCTCTCTTCCGAAGCGGCCGCCGCCGGCACAGGGGCGGAAAAAGCCGTGCTATGGCTCAAAGGCCTGATGAAGGAAAAAGGCCGCGCCGCCGCGGACCCGATAGCCGGCTCTTATGACCTGGGTTTCATTCAGGCTTCGCTCGATAATCTGGAGAAATGCGTCAGTTCCTCCCTCGACATCCTCGCACACGCGCAGGCCGGGACCGAAACGCCGCCGGGCCCGCCCGAAACGCGGATCGAGCTGCTCAAGCGCCGGCAAACTGCGGCCTTGGAGACAGCGGTCCGCTCCCTTAAGGACGGCCTGGCCGCTTTCCACGCGATACGGCCCGGGCTCGTAAGGAACGTGAAGAAAAATCTCACAGGGGAATAACCGCCCCCGCAGGCCGCCCGCCGCCGGCCCGCGGCGGCTTTTTTATTGTCCCGGGCATAACAGTCCGGGCCGCGCCATATATGTATTTTGTAGAATATCCCGGATGCCCTTCATCGGTACGCTTTTCGCCATACTTCTGTCCTTTCCGCCCGCGGCCGCCGAGCCGGCCGCGCGCCCGCTTACCCTGGATGAAGCCTTCAGCCTGGCGGTAAATAAAAGCGAAACCCTCGCCGCCGGCGGCTTGGGCGTTAAACAGCTGGAAGCGGCCGAGCGGCAGTTCCGCTCGACCCTCAGGCCGGCGGTCTCCGGCATAGCTTCCGAAACCCTGGCCGACGCCTCCCGCGGCAAAGCTCAGGCGGCCATAAACCTTAACTATTCCGTCTACTCCGGAATGCGCGACTATATAGCGGCCCGCGCCTCGGGGCTAAGGACGGCGGCCGCCCGCCTGGAACAGGCCCGCGCCCGCCAGAACCTCTACCTCGGGGTGGCCGCGGCCTACATAAACCTCGCCGCCCTGCAGCGGGAGGTCTCGGCCCGGAGGGCGCAGCTGGGCGTGACCGCCGGCCGGATAAAGGAGCTGGAAGACCGCGCCGCCATCGGCCGCAGCCGCAAAGGGGAAGTGCTGGCCTCGAAAGCCCAGCTGGCCCAGGAGGAAGCCTCCCTCGCCGCCGCCCTCTCGGAAGAGAATTCCGCCCAGCTGGAGCTGTCTTTCCTCACCGGCCTCGAGGGGAAAGTCACGCCGCGGGAGTTGCAGCCGCCCGCGCTGCCGGACCTGCGGGCCCACCTCGGGAAAGCCGGGACCCGCTTCGACGTCGCCGCGGCCAGGCGGGCGCTCGAAGCCGCCGAACTGGACGCCGACGCCCGGGCCCGCCTCGGCTGGCCGGCCCTTGACCTGGGCGCCAACTATTATCTGAAGAGGCCGCCTTCGGCCCAGGACAGCCGCTGGGACGCCGGTCTCACGCTGCGCGTGCCGCTGTATTCGGGCGGCTATAACGACGCCGCGGCGGCGGAAGCCGGCGCGCGCGCTTCAGCCGCCAAGCTCGCCCTGGACCTGGCCGAGCGGGCCGCCCTCACCGAGGTGCGGCAGGCCCATTCCGCGCTGGAGCATTCGCTCTTAGTCATCTCCTCCCTTGAAAAGGCCCTGGCCCTCGCCGAGGATAACGCCGCCCTCCAGACCAAGGACTACGCTTACGGCCTGGTCACCAACCTCGACGTGCTGAGCGCGCTTAACAGCGCCCTGCAGACCAGGCTGGACCTGGACCAGGCGAAGGCGCGCGCGGCCCTGGCCGCCGAGCGCCTCAAAACCGCCGCGGGGTACGGCGGGGAGACCGAATGACCCTCTCGGACCTCTCCATAAAGCGCCCCGTCTTCGCCTGGATGCTGATGCTCGGGCTCATTGTTTTCGGCGCGATCAGCTTCGGCCGCATGGGCATCAGCCAGCTCCCCGACGTGGACTACCCCGTGGTCAATATCAGCGTCACCCTCGAGGGGGCCGCCCCCGAGGTGATGGAGACGCAGGTCACGGACGTGCTGGAAGGCGCGGTCATGACCGTGGCCGGCATCCGGGATATCTCCTCCTCTTCGCGGCGGGGCTCCGCCAGCATCACGCTGGAGTTCGAGCTCAGCCACGATATAGACAACGCCATGCAGGAAGTGCAGGCCAAGGTCTCCCAGGCGCAGCGCAACCTGCCCAGGGAAATAGACCCGCCCGTGGTCACCAAGACCAACCCGGAAGACCAGCCGATACTGTGGATAGCCCTCTCGGGCGACCGGCCGGTGGCGGACCTGATGAACTACACCAACGACGTGCTGCGCGACCAGCTCAGCGTCGTCGAGGGCGTGGGCGACGTGACCATGGGCGGCTACGTGGACCCGTCCCTGCGCGTCTGGCTGGACGCCGACAGGATGGACGCGGCGCAGCTGACCGTGACCGACCTGCTCAACGCCATCGCCGCCCAGCATTCCGAGCAGCCCGCCGGTTTCATCGAGACTTCCAGGAAGGAGCTGAACGTGCGCGTGCTCGGCGAGGCCCCTACCCCCGAGGCCTTCTCGCGCCTGGTCATCGCCGGGCGCGGCGGGGCGGCGATCTGGAAGACCTACCGCATAGGCGACGTGGCCAGGGTGGAGGACGGCCTGGCCGACGTCAGGCGCATCTCGCGCACCTGGGGCAACCGGGCGGTGGGGCTGGGCGTGAGAAAGCAGCGCGGCTCCAACGCCGTGGCGACCGCGAGGCTGGTCAAGGCCAGGCTGGCCGAGATCCGCAAGGACCTCCCCGCCGGCATGCGCCTGGAGATCGTGAACGACGCCACCAGGTTCATCGAGGAGTCCACGCGCGAGATGAATTTCACCATAGTCCTTTCCGTCCTGCTGACCTGCCTGGTCTGCTGGTTCTTCCTGGGCTCCTGGTCCTCCACCTTCAACGTGCTGCTGGCCATCCCCACCTCCATCGTCGGGACTTTCATCGTCCTTTACTTCATGGGCTTCACGCTCAACACCTTCACGCTGCTCGGGCTCTCGCTCGCCATCGGCATCGTGGTCGACGACGCGATCATGATGCTGGAGAACATCGTGCGGCACGACGAGAAAGGGGAGAGCCGCGTCCGGGCGGCCATAGTGGGCGCGCGGGAGATGACCTTCCCGGCCCTGGCGGCTTCCGTCGCCATCCTGGCCATCTTCCTGCCCGTAGTTTTCATGGAGGGGATAGTCGGGAAGTATTTCTTCCAGTTCGGCATCACGATGACGGCCGCCGTCATGCTCTCGCTGCTGGAGGCGCTGACGCTGACGCCGATGCGCTGCTCGCAGTTCGTGGACGCCGGGCATACGCACTGGATAGGGCGCGCCATGGACTCGGCTATGGAGCGGGCGCGCGCCGGGTACGCCGGGCTGCTGGCGCGCCTGCTGAACCGGCGCCGGACGGTGCTCCTGGTCTCCCTGGTGATTTTCGGGGCTTCCATGTCGCTGCTCAGGACCATCCCCCGCGAGTTCACCCCGGCGCAGGACCAGGGCCGCTTCCTGGTCCGGGTCCAGACCCCCGTGGGCTCCTCCATGGAGCTCACCGACGGGGTGATGCGCGGGGCCGAGCAATGGCTCATGAAAGAGAGGAATATCGCCACCTACATGGCCAATACCGGCGGTTTCGGCGGCGGGCAGGTGAACCAGGGCATGATCATGATAGCCCTGAAGCCGCTTAAAGAGCGTGAACCCCTGCCCGGCGGGAAGGCGCCTCCCACCCAGCAGGAGTTCATGCGCTACGCCCGCAAGCCCCTCAACTCCCTGCCCGGCGTGCGCAGGGCCGCCATCCAGGACCCCTCCCTGGGCGGCTTTACCGCGCAGCGCGGTTTCCCGGTGGAGTTCAGCCTGCGCGGGCGGGACTGGGACAAGCTCGCGGACTACAGCCGCCTGCTGATGGACCGGATGACGGCCTCCGGCAGGATGTCCGACGTGGATACCGACTACCAGGAAGGCATGCCCGAGGTCCGCGTGCTGCCGGACAGGGAAAAGGCCGCCGCGCGCGGCGTGAGCATCGCTTCCATAGGCGACGCGGTGAACGCCATGATCGGCGGCGTGCGGGCCGGCAAGTTCACGCGCGGCAGCAAGCGCTACGACATCCGCCTGCGCCTGGTGGACAAGGACCGCAGCAGCCCGCAGGATATCAAGAAGATCTGGGTGCGCAATAACCGCGGGGAAGTGATCCGCCTTTCCGAGGTGGTGACGGTGGAGGAGAAGCCGACGCTGCTTTCCATCTCGCGCAAGAACCGCGAGCGCGCGATCGGCGTTTTCGCCAACGTCGCGCAGGGCTCTTCCCAGGAGCAGGCCATCAAGGAAGTGGAGAAGCTGGCTAAAGAGATACTTCCCGAAGGTTACAGGGTTGTTTTTTCCGGCACCTCGAAGACTTTCCAGGAGTCTTTTTCCAGCCTGGCCTTCGCGCTTATCCTCGGCGTGTTCGTGGCCTACATGATCCTGGCCTCGCAGTTCAACAGCTTCCTGCACCCGTTCACGGTGCTGCTGGCGCTGCCGTTCAGCCTGACGGGCGCCTTTATCGCGCTCAAGCTGGGCGGGCATTCGCTCAGCATCTACAGCATGATAGGCCTGATCCTGCTGATGGGCATAGTCAAGAAGAACTCCATCCTGCTGGTGGATTTTACCAACCGCCGGCGGCGCGAGGGCGGCCTGGGCGTGGACGCGGCTCTGCTGGAGGCCTGCCCGGTCAGGCTGCGGCCCATCCTGATGACTTCCTTCGCCACCATCGCGGCGGCGATCCCGCCGGCGCTGGGCCTCGGGCCGGGCGCGGAGACGCGCATCCCGATGGCGCTGGTGGTGATAGGCGGCGTGCTGTTCTCCACGCTGCTGACGCTGCTCGTCGTCCCCTGCGCGTACAGCCTTATGGCCCCGCTGGAAAGCCGCCGCCACGAGGAGGCCCTTAAAACCGCCCTGAAGGAACTGGGCGAAACTCCGGAAAAACAATAGCCGGCGGAGAGAAATAAAGAACCGGGAGACCTCTCCCGGTTTTCTATGCCCTTCCGCGCTTCGCTCAGGCCTGGGAGGGGGGGCGCTGCGGGGGGAGCTGCTGGCCGGCGGGCCTGGCCGGCGCGGCCGCGGGGGTTTCCTGCGCGTTCTGGGCGCGGGTGGCGGTCAGAACTTTGCCCACCGAGGCCACCATGCCGGCGACGTCGCCGAGGTTCGACGGGATGATCATGGTATTATTGCGCTGCGCGAGCTTGCCGAATTCCTGCAGGTACTGCTCGGCGATGCGCAGGTTCACGGCGTCGCCGCCGCCGCGCTCGTTGATGGCGTTGGCGATCTCGCGGATACCTTTGGCGGTCGCGAAAGCCACCCGCTCGATCTCCTGGCCGCGGCCTTCGGCCTCGTTGATGCGCTTCATCTTCTCGCCTTCGGAAAGAGCTATGGTCTGCTGCTTGTCGCCCTCGGCGCGGTTGATCTTCGCCTGCTTCTCGCCTTCGGATTCCGCGATGATGGCGCGCTTCTCGCGCTCGGCGCGCATCTGCTTCTCCATCGCGCCCTTGATGCTGTCGGGCGGGGTGATGTTCTTGATCTCGTGGCGTGTCACCTTGATGCCCCACGGTATCGAGGCCTTATCCACGGCGGCCACGATCTCCATGTTGATCTTCTCGCGCTCCTCGAAGGTGCGGTCCAGCTCGATCTTGCCGATCTCGCTCCTCATCGTGGTCTGGGCCAGCTGCGTAGTGGCGAACTCGTAATTCGTCACGCCGTAGGAGGCCTTGGACGGGTCCACGATCTGGATGTAGAGGATGCCGTCCACCTCGACGGAGATATTGTCCTTGGTGATGCAGACCTGCGGGGGCACGTCCATCACCATCTCCTTCATGCTGTGGCGGTAGGCCACCTTGTCCACGAACGGGATGAGGATATGGAAACCCGCCTCGAGCGTGGCGTAGTACTTGCCCAGGCGCTCGATGATGAAGACGGTCTTCTGCGGGACTATCCTGGCGGTATTGGCCAGGACCACGATAATGAACAGGATAAAGGCGGCTATCACGACGGTAGCGAGCGGAAATACGGAAGCGGGTTCCATGTGTTCTCCTTGAAAGGTTACGGTTTTACTTTAAGAGTGAGGTCGTGGCGCTCGATGATGGTGACTTTCGCGCCCTTCTTTATTTCCACGTCGGCGTCCGCGTTCCAGGCCGTGCCGTGGAACTCCACCTTGCCGCGCGGGGAATTGGGGACGATGTCCTCGGTCACAACGGCCGTCTCGCCGGCGTGCAGCTCCATGGCCGCGCCCGACGGGTTGGCGTTCGAGATCCGCCCGGTGAAGTAGCCCTGGGCGTAGCGCCGGAAGGAGACCAGCGTCCCGATGGAAAGGACGGCGAACAGGACCAGCTGGGCGTTGACCCCCAGCGGGACGAAGATCATCAGCAGGCCGGTGAGCACGGCGCCCAGGCCGAAGAAGAGCAGGATGAAGCCCGGCAGGAAAAGCTCCATGCTCATTATCGCCAGGCCTACGATTATCCAGACATATTGCGGCGGGATGTTTTCAAGCATGGGATAATAGTATGAAATCCAGCGGGCCCCGGCAATGGGGCGGGGCGTTAAGGCGCGAAAATAAACTGGTGGAAATAAAGCCCGGCCTCCGTAACGTCCCCGCGCCAGGAGTACTCGAACCGCGCGGACCTGTTCACGCCCAGCTTCAGCGAAGCCGCGGCCGAGCCGGCCCAGAGGGGCCTCGTGTCGCCGAAAGCGTAACCGGTATAGCGGGCCTCGAACGAGGCGCGCACCGGGCCTTTCTCGGCGAGCAGCCCGGCTTTCAGGCCGGCGCCGGCGCGCCAGCTGGAAGCGAGCGCCGGGCCGAAGCCGCTGTCGGCCTGCAGCATAGCGTACCAGAGCTGCCGCACCGGGCCCTGCCATTCGGCGGCGAAGCCGCCGGCGGCGTTCATCGCCCAGACGGCCGACCTGCCGCTCTGCCGGCCGGTCTCCCCGGCCTGCTCCAGGCCGGCGGAGAGCTCCCAGGAGCGGCGGCGGGTCCAGTCGTCCCAGGGGGTTAAACTCAGGATATGGGCCAGCCGCGCCTCTTTTATATAGAACCGGTTGTAGCGCTTTTCATAGCGCAGGCGGAAAGAGCCGGTCTCCAGCGCGGCGTCGCGGAGATAGCCTTCCGGGGCGTCCAGGAGGTCCTGCAGAGCGGCGCGGCCCTGTATTTCATAAGCCGGACCGTTCTTCAGGGAAACGAGTCCCGCTCCCAGCCGCAGGCTTTCATGCGCTTCCGACAGGGGAACCGGGCGCGGCGGCCCGCCCGGGAAGAAGGAACGTCCCTCCAGCGGGGCCAGGGCGGCGAGCAGCGGGGCCGCACGGTTCTCCCGCTCCGCACTTCCCATGAGGCGGTTCTGGAAACGCCAGTTGATATAATCGGCCGCGGTCTCGAACACCGCCATCCTGCGCACCGGGTCGGCTGCCGCGAGGCGGTCCAGCTCCGCGGCCTGGCCGCCGCGCGACAGGTTCAGCGCGGCCCTTCTCTCGCTTTCGGAAAGCCGGCCCCTTTTCCAGGCCACTGTCTCCCATACGGCGGGCCGCCAGGCGGGAACGACCGCCGGGGCGGAGGGCACAACGGCTTTCAGCGCGTCCGACGGGATGACCCAGGAACTGAAACGCCCGGAAAGGCCAAGCTCCGGCCGCACTATATCCAGGAACTTAATGAGGCGCTGAGAACAATTGGCGGTAAAAAGACGGTAGGGGAAGGAAGCCTTGCCGAGCTCCCAAGTATGGCGCAGCAGCCTGTCCAGCTCTTCCGGGGCCAGATCGAGCGGGAACTCCCACAGGTCCCGGTTCGCCGTCCCGCTGTATTCTTCCAGTTTTTCGGACCAGGGCCCGGCGGAGAGGGTGACCGGATAAGCGCCGAACAGGGTTTTTAAAGCGAAGAAAAAGCCCCGCTCCTGGTCGTCGGATACTGAGCAGGCCGCCGCCTGGTCCTTCTCCCCGCCGGCCGCGCCGCGCTTATGCAGCCGCAGCAGGATGTTTCCGTATAGAGCGGAAGGGTGGAGCGAGCCGGCGGCGAAAACAAGGCTGGCCGACTCCGGGTCCAGCCCGGCTTTCCAGTCCTCGAAGCTCCCGCACCGCGGAGGCGGAAAGCTATCCGGGGCCAGGCCGAACTTCTGCCTGAGCCAGTTATAGCGTTCCGGGAAGCGGCATTCGGGACTATTGTCGGGAGCCCCTTCGAAGAAAAGCCCGTCTATGGCCGCTTCCAGTTCCAGCCTGGGGCTTATATTGCCCCACTTGGCCAGGAAGAATTCCGGGTTCTGAGAAACGCTGCGCAAGCGGCCGAACAAGGTCTTTTCGTAATAAAGGAGTTTCAGCCAGTAGGGAGCTTTCCAGGCCTGGGCCTTGGCCGAGGCCTGCCGTATAGCCAGGCGACGCAGGTTATTCTCCGGGGTCAGCGCGAGGACCTGGGCCGGCAGGAGCAGGGAAGCCAGGAATAGAGCATGTATGATCCTGCCGGCCCGTTCTTTTCCTATCGGCAACTGCTCAGGTAGTGTGTGGAGGGTTGGCCGGGGTTTTGTTTCGCGAACCCCTTGCGGAAGGGGGGCCCCCGCCGGGCGGGGGGAAACCGACGCAAGGGTTTCCATC
>JACQPH010000122.1 GCA_016207645.1 Elusimicrobiota bacterium | reverse complement strand
GTGGAGGGTTGGCCGGGGTTTTGTTTCGCGAACCCCTTGCGGAAGGGGGGGCCCCGCCGGGCGGGGGGAAACCGACGCAAGGGTTTCCATCTTCCGGGGTTCGCGGGGCAAAACCCCGGACAGCCCGAACCCCACAGGGGACCTGAGCGGTTACCTTTTTATTCAGCCGCTTTTTTGCCCTCTTTCGCCAGCGCGTCGAGGGCGTCGAGGTATTCCTTGAGCTGGGCGTCTTCGGGGGAAAGCTGCAGGGCCTTCTGCCAGGCGCGCCGGGCCTGGCGGTAATCCTTGAGCTGGAGGTAGGCCGAGCCGGCGCGCTTGAGGGCGATGATATCGCCCGGCTCCAGCCTCAGCACTCCTTCCAGCTCCTTCACCGCCAGGTAGAACTTGGAATCGTAGATCTGGTGCAGCGCCATTTCCTTCTTGTGCTCCAGCACGCCGGAGTTCTCGGGCTTGGTGTCGTTCAGCTTCAGCTGGGGGGCTTCCTCTTCCAGCGCGGCGGTGAGCCTGCCGAAGACCTTGTCCGACGGCGCGAGCTCGGCGGCATAGCGCAGCGCGTCGTAAGCGAAGGCCAGGTCCTCCTTCTCGTCCAGCCAGGCGGAGATCCCTTCCGAGGCCGCGTTCCAGCCCCTGTGCGAGGTTCCGACGGAGGCGGTCGCAGGCCTGGCCGGGACCAGCGCCGAGATCCTGCGCAGGCGGCCCTGCAGCTTCATATACCAGGGGTTGGTCTGGTCCGTGGCCAGCAGTTCCTCCAGCTTTATCAGCGCGTCGGAGTAGCGCCCCTTCTCCAGCAGCCGGCGCAGGGCCCCTTTCAGGTCGGCCGAGGTCCCGGCCATCTTCTTGCGGGCCTCCTCTATCATGTTGCGCGCCGTGGTCTGCTTGGGGTCGGCGCGCAGCACCATGCTCCAGTGCTCGATGGCCCTGGCGTACTCGCCGGCCACGTAGTAGCCGAAGGCCTTGTCGTAATATTCCCTGATCTCGGCGCTCTCGCCGGGCGCTTCGGTCTGCGCCCGGGCCGCCGGGGCGCAGCAGACCAGAAGCGCGGCTAAAAGATAAGTTCTCATGAGCTTCCTTCCCGCGGGCCGGTTTCGGCCTGGCGCATTATTATCATCTCTATCCTGCGGTTCTTCAGCCGGCCGGCCTCGCTGTCGTTCAGCGCCGCCGGGCGGAACTCGCCGTAGCCGTAAGCCGTCAGCCGGGCCGGCTGCACTCCCATCTTAACCAGGTAATTTATGACCGAGAAGGCACGCATGATGGAGAGCTCCCGGTTGGAGGAGAATTTCTTCCCCAGCATCCTGGCCGAGTCGGTATGGCCCTCCACTATGACCTGGTTCTCCATTTTCAGCAGGCTGGCCGCCACCGGGTCCAGCACCGCCCTGGCGGAGCGCTTCAGCTCGGCGGAGCCGGAGTCGAAAAGCACCGGGGAGGAGAAGGTCAGCTTTATGCGGGAGGTGGTCACCTCCAGCCCGAGGCTGCCTTCGTCTATCTCCTTCTTCAGCTCTTTCTCGACTTTCTTCGCCACTTCCATCTCTTTCAGCTTTTTCGCCGCCGCTTTCACGCCGAGCTCCTTCTGGAGCGCGGCCACGGCCAGCTCGTAGTCGGATTTTTTGGAGTTGAAGGAGAACACGTACAACGCCAGGAAAAGGATGACCAGGCAGGACATCAGGTCCGCGAAGGGCACCATCCAGAGCTGGGAATTGTCTTTTTTGCCGCTCATTTTCTCGCCAGTATGATCTCTATCCTGCGGTTGCGGGCCCGGCCCGCCGCCGTCCCGTTGGAAGCGACCGGGCGGTGCTCGCCGTAGGCCGCCGCTATCATCCGCTCCTGCGGCACCGAGTACTTCGACGCCAGCAGGCTCACCACGGCGTCGGAGCGCGCGGCCGACAGCTCCCAGTTGGTGGGGTAGTCCCCGGACTTCACCGGGACGCCGTCGGTGTGCCCTTCCACGATAATGTCGTTGGGCAGCTTGTTCAGCACCAGCGCCACCGGCGCGAGCACTTCGGAGGCGGAGCGGCCCAGCCTGGCCTTCCCCGAGGCGAAGAGCACCGGGGCGGCGATGTTGATCCTGATCTGCTTGTCGGTGATCTGCACTTCGGCCATGTCCTTCAGGCCGGCCTTCAGGAGCTCCTCAGCCAGCTTCCTGGCGATATCCTCCTCGGTGAATTTCTTCACCACCTCCTCGGCTTTTTTCTCCTTGAGCTTCTGCGCTTCCTTATCGAAGCCGTCCACGAAGATGGCCTTGGCCTCGGTCTCCGGATGGATGCTGAAGACGTAGAGGATCAGGAAGAAGAGCATGAGGTTGGTCATGATGTCGGACAGCACGACCAGCCAGAGGGGGTTCTCCTCCACTTTACGCCTGGAATAGCGCTCGATGAAGAACTTCATTTAGCGATGGCTTTCGCTTTGCGCCGCAGAGCGAGCGAAAGATAACCCTCGAGCTTTTTGGAAACCAGCCAGGGCACGTCCCCTTCGTAGACCGAGAGCACGCCCTTGGCGATGATCTCGCGGCTCAGGATGTCCTCGTCGGAATGGTAGCCGAGCTTGCTGGCGATGGGCAGGAAGATGAAGTTCGCCGAGAAGATGCCGTAGAAGGACGCGGTCATGGCGATGGCCATGGAGGAGCCCATCATCTGGGGGTTCTGGATGTTCCGGAGCACCTGCACGACGCCTATCAGCGTGCCCAGCAGGCCGAAGATGGGGGCGAAGGTGCCGGCCGAGTTGAAGATATTGGTCTGCTGCTGGTGCCGCAGGCGGGTGGTGTTGATGTCGTTCTCCATGCGCTCGCGCAGGATGTGGATGTCCACGCCGTCCACCATCATCTGGCAGGCGTCGGTCATGAAAGGGTGGGGGAGCCGCCGGAGCTCCGGGGCTATGGCCTCCAGGCCGTTCTTCTTGCCTATTTCGGCGAGGGAGACTATGGCCCTGATCAGTTCCGAGATGGGGGGGCGCTTGGGCGGGAAGAGTATCATCATGAAGGAGGACTTGGTCCACTTCAGCGCCGCCCAGGGATAGGCGATCATCACCGAGCCCAGGGTGCCGCCGAAGATCAGCACGATGGCCTCCCAGTTGAGCAGGAACCGCAGCATGCCGCCGGCGGACAGGACGAAAATTATGACGCCCAGCCCGATTATGCCTCCGAAAAGTGTCATCAGGTCCATCTGGATTTACCTCTTTCGCGGTCAGGGTTTGGGAGCCGGCGCGGGCATGGGCGCCGCGGCGGGGGCCGGCTTGGGGCCGGCGGCGGCCGCGGCGGCGGGTTTGGCGGCCGGGGAAGGCTGCGCGGCCGCTCCGGGTCTGCCGCCGAGCGGGGCTGGCGCGGGCCTGGCGCCGGGCAGGGCTGCGGCGGGGCCGCCGGCTTTCAGCGTGATAAGGCCTTCCTTGAGCATCTGCCGCATCGTCTCCACCACTTTGGCGCGTTCTGTCTTGTAGGCCTCGGCGGGCAGGTCCCTGGTGAGGTCGAGTTCCTGCTGGAAGCGCTCCTGCATGCCGCCGACCAGCTTCTGCACGAAAGGCCTGGCGTAGGCGGAGCCCTTCAGGGCCGCGGCCAGCACCCGCATGGGCAGCCTGCGGGCGAGAGCCTGGGCGTGGACCGGCTCGAGGTTCTGTATGTTGACGAGCCTGACCAGGGAGGAACTGAGCTTCCGGGACATGGACGGGTCCAGCTTGCTGATGGAGGCCAGGGCTTTATCCTGGGCCGCCTCGTCCAGGCCGCCTATGATGTTCAGCGCTTTGTTTTCGCCGCCCACTACGTAATCCAGCGAAGAAAGCACTTCGGCCTCCAGGGCGCGTATGCGGGCTTCCGTCATGAGCGTCACTTTGGGGAGCGCGGCCATGGCTTCGGCGCTCCTGGGATGGAGCGCTTCCGCCAGCTTCGCCGCGAGCTCGGCCGGCGCGTAGCTGAGCACGATGGTGAGGTCCTCCACGGGGCGCGTCTTCATTATGAAAGCGAGGCTGCCTAAATGGCCGGGGCCGAGGAACCAGAAAGGAGGCTTCCTGCCCTCTATCTCCTTGGCGGCGGGGAGCTCGGCGGCGGCCGCCGCCGCGGCCGGGGCCGCTTCCTGCTCGGCCCTTTCCGAGCGCTCTCCGGCGGACGCGGAGGCGGCGGCATTCGCGCTGAACGCTTCCACGAAGGCGCGGGCGCTTTTCGAGAGGGGGGAAAGGAAGACGTTGACGGTGACCAGCGCCAGGAGCCCCACGACCAGGATCCAGACCAGGCTCCAGAGGTTGGGCGGGGCCAGGAGGGCGGCCGCCGTGAGCGGCCTGGTTTTCCTGAAATCCATCTTCTCCACGGTGATCAGGTCCTGCCTGTCCGCCGGCAGGCCCAGGAGGCCGGAGGCCAGTTTGCGCGCCAGCGCCGTGTCCTCCTGCGTCACCGACCGGTCCAGGATCAGGCTGGCGGAGATCTTCTTCACCATGGTGAGGGTGGTGGAAAGGGAAGGCTCGCCTATCCTTTCCTTCTGCGGTATGCCGGGCAGGATATCGGTGGACTTTTTATCCTGCTCGGCGAGCTCGGCGGAGATTATGACTATCACGTCCTCGGTGCCCAGGGCTTCCGAGAGGACCATCCGCACTCTTTTCTCCAGGGAGTTCTCGAGGGCCAGCTTGGCTTCCAGGGAAGACCTGCTGGCCGTCTCCGCCCGCAGGGGGCCGGGGGCCTGGAGGGCCAGGGCCATAATGGAGAACATGAATATATGTCTAGTCATTTTGCAGAGCTCCCCCGCGTTTCAGTATGAGCGCAATCAAATCATATTATATTAAATTAAAATCCCGTTTTGTCGCTAAAAGCGCGCGCCGGCGGCGGTGTAACAATTCGGACATTGAATTTGACGGACTGTAGTGTAT
>JACQPH010000118.1 GCA_016207645.1 Elusimicrobiota bacterium | reverse complement strand
TTCTGCTCGAAGAGGGGGCGGTAAGAGCTCAGGACTTCGGTATTCAGCGGCAGTTCGGCTTCGGAGGCGTTCAGGAGGATAAGGTAATTCTTGCCGCCCTGTTTGATGGCGCGGGAGGCCAGCCGCGGGTCCAGGCCGGCGGGGAGAACGCCGGGCTTGCCTTTTCCGAGGACAGGCATAAGCGAGTTCAGCTCCGCCGCTATGCGCTGGTAGATGCCCCAGCGCTCGGGGCGGGAGGGCAGCGGCACGCCGTCGGAACCTGTGTACTGAAAGTAAAAGATGCCCTCGGCGCCGCGCGCGATAGCAAGATAAGTCATAAAGCGCACCTGCTCTAAAGTCGGAAAACCGCCGACGGGGGGCTTTCTCTTCTGCGGGAAGCCTAGCCAGTCGAAAGCCTGGAGCACGGCCCAGACGGGCTTGTGCTGCCTGGCGGAGTCCTTGATGGCCGCGCCGGCCTTCGCCATGGCCACCTGCTCACCCACCGATTCCAGCCGCAGATGCGGCACCGGGTACCAGTCCACCATCAGAGCGTCGGCTACTCCGCCGTAGGTGAAAGCGGCCACTCCTTCTCCCATCACGAAAACGGTTTTCTGCCCGGACCAGTCTTTTACCCGCTTGTCCAGTTTCTCAAGCTCCGCCGGCGGCAGCTTCCTGACTTCAGGCTCATCGTACAGGTACCAGGCCAGCATAGGCCAGCGTTTCGCCTCTTTCGCCTGAGCGGAATCTACGACCCGGTCCGGGAAGGCTACCATTTTCAGGCCCAGCTTTTTCGCCTCGGCCGCCAAGCCGGAGAGGCGCTGGGGATCCTGCGTATAGGTTTGAAAACAATTGAAGCCGGCTTCCTTCAGCGCGGACAGTTGCTGCGGATCGGTGATCCCGTAGAAGCACAGGGGAAAATCTCCCGCCGCCGCGGAAAAAGGCGGAAGCGCCGCCAGGCCGAAAAGAAGTATAATGGTTTTCATAATCCTAATTCTACCAAATCCCGCAAATGTTTAAACTTGCCATGTATCAAAAGAGGTATTGACATCTGAAAAGTATTCAGGTAATATATCAATGTTCCAATTACGGTTTAGGAGGTAGTGATGAAATCGTTCCAACTGTTAGCAATATCGGCGATCCTCGCGTTCAGCGCCAACGTGTTCGCGCAGGCGCCGGCCGCCAAAGGTATAAAGATCACCAAGATTACCGGCACCGTCAACATAATGAAGGACGGCGTGGTCACGATGACCCTCAAGCCCGGCGACGCTATCCCCGAAATAGC
Source organism: Elusimicrobiota bacterium (assembly GCA_016207645.1). GTDB lineage: Bacteria > Elusimicrobiota > Elusimicrobia > Elusimicrobiales > UBA9959 > UBA9959. The sequence continues at coordinate 4,263 of JACQPH010000118.1, read as the reverse complement.
CGATAACAGCGTGACTTTCGCCATCGTGGACGGCACCGTCGAGATAGAAGCCGGCGGCAAGAAGATCTCCGGCGCTACCGGTTCGAACTTCACCGTGACCTCCAACGCCGGCCAGGTGAACGTGGCCCTCGGCGCCGGCACCCCGGTGGCCGTAAAGAGCGAATCCGGCCATAACGTTATCCTTACCGCCAACAGCGAAGTGAAACTGGTAAGGACCGACGGCACCGTGCTGATCACCGTGGTGAAAGGCAGCGCCGTTGTAACCAACGCCTCGGGCGGCGGAACGCAGACCGTGCAGGCCGGCCAGGTCGTGTCCGTGCCCTCCGCGCCTATGATGACGACCCCCGCCCCTACTCCCACCCCGACCCCGGAGCCGGAGCCCATCATAGTCCCGGGGATTCCCGCCAGCACCGTGATCGCCACTCAGGAAGTCGTCCAGGCCGTCTGCTCGGAGAGTTCCTCTTCCCCCGATTGCCAGTAAGCCGGGCGCATATATATTAAGGAGACTATAAATAATGAAGAACCTTTTAATAGCAGCCGTACTCTTAGTGCCCGCCGCGGCCGGCGCGCAGCAGAACATAAAGATCGGTACGATGGATGTCAATCCTTTCATGAGCACCCAGGAAAGCTATGACAGCAACATCTACCTGACCAAGCATAACGCCAAGGGCTCCAGCATCAACCGCACCGCCCTGGGCTTCGACCTCGTTCAGAAAGTCGGCTCCCGCCTGGACCTCAAGGGCGGCTACTCGATGGACATCCTGAGCTACGCCGTCAACACCTCCACCAATAACGCCCTGCACCACAACGTGTTCTTCAACGCCATGGCCAGGCTCCCCAAGGACATGACCGTCAGCGTGGACGACCGGTACAAGCAGACCACCGACCAGGCCACCTCGGAAACCACCGAGCGCGCCACCCGCGTGGAGAACGTGGCCGGCGTCAAGCTGGAAGCTCCCCTGCGCGGCGACTTCGGCTTCGCCGTGGTCCTGCAGAACACCTACAATAACTACCTGGCCCGCGCCAACCGCACCCTGGACCGCGCCGAGAACATGATGGGCTTCGACGTTTCCTACAAAGTGCAGCCCAAGACCAGGGCGTTCCTCGCCTACCGCTACGGCAGCCTCAACTACGAGAACAATAACACCAACGACGCCACTTACAACAACATTGACCTCGGCCTTACCGGCGACATCGCCCCCAAGATCACCGGCACCGTGGCCGCCGGCATGCAGGCCCGCAACTACGACAACAAGCTCGGCACCGCCAAGGACGACATCACCACCATGGGCTACAGCGCCCAGGCCGTCTGGAAGGCCATGGCCAGGACCGACGTTACCGTCTACGGCAAGCGCGGCAACGTGGAATCCAACTACGGCGCCAGCCGCTTCTACACCAGCACCATGCTGGACGTCAGTGCGGCCCGCATGGTTAAAAAAGTGAAGGTCGGCCTGGGCTTCGCCTACGAGGGCGTGCTCTACCCCGAGAAGACCACCCTCACCACCCCCAAGCGCAATGACGAGAACACCAGCGTGCGCCTGACAGGCATGTATAACATCCAGAAATGGCTGTCCGCCGACGCCGCCTTCACCTACAAGAACCGCAACTCCAACGAGAGAGCCTTCGAGTACAACGACAAGGTATTCTCCGTCGGCATCAAGGCGATGTTCTAAGAACAAACCGCGACAAAGAAAAGGCCGCTGAGAGATCAGCGGCCTTTTTCTTTGCGTGCTGCCCGGAAGCTACATTGCGACGAGTTTCCTGATCGCGGCCTGTATCTGGTTAAGCACTTCTTCAAAGACCTTGTCGGGTTTTCCCATCGGGTCCCGCAGGTCCCCGCCTTCACCGCAATAGTCAAGCAGCAGCCGGGTTTTGCGCATGCTCTGGGGGAACTTGTCGGCGAGGATGTCCCGGTGTACGCCTTCCATGACAAGTATCAGGTCGGCCCAGTCGACGTCGGTCTCGGCCGCGAGGGCCGGCTTGTGTTCAAGGTCCTTTACGCCCTGCCGCGCTAAAAAATCGGTTATCTGCCGGGGCATCTTGCAGTAGGGCTGAGCCGCCGTGCCGCGCGACCTGGCCTCGAAACCCGCCGTCCCGCCGTAATGCGCCAGCAGCTTCTCGGCCGCCGGGCTGCGGCACATGTTCCCGGTGCAGATAAAAAGTACTTTCATTGCTATGCAGGTTTCGTAACAGGGGCTATGCCCATCAGACGACCATATTATAATTTTAACTTATTCCGCTGCGGCTTTGCCCCGGCAATAAGGTAAAATTTAATCACTGATGGAGCTATTGCTGCTGCTCTCGCTGGTCTTCGCCCCGCTGGCCTTCGCGGCGGTGGAACCCTGGGCTTATGCGCCGCTTTACGCGGTTTTTTTTATCGGGGCCGCCAGGCTTTACGCAAAAGGGGGGATTAGCCACGAGAATCCTCTTAATAAGACTTTGCTTCCTGCCGTCCTGGGCGTTGCGCTGATAGGGCTGCTTCAGGCACTGGTACAGGCGCCGGTGAACGGGCCCGCCCCGCTGATCTTCACGGCCTGGCGGCCGGCCACGCTCAACGCCGTGCTGCTCTGGCTTTTCTACGGGGCAGTAATGTTCTGCGCCTCCAGGGCGATAAAAACCCCGGCGCAGCTCCAGCGCCTACTGTGGACCATCTTCGGCATGGGCGTTTTTGTGGCCCTTATGGGTATGCTGCAGAAGACCGGCGACGACACCATAGTTTACGGTTTTCGCCGCGTAATCGGCCAGCCCTTCGGCCCTTTTGTGAACAGGGACCACGGCGCTTTCTTCCTGGCCATGGCCGGAATGGCCGGGCTCGGCCTGTTTTTCGGCGGGTTCAAGAGCCTGTTCGTCCATCAGAGCCATACCAGACTTTTCGACCTGCTGGCGGTGCAGTTCCTGAAATTCGTGATGTTGGCCGCCGTAGTGGCCGGTATAGTGAAAACGGGGTCGCGGGGGGGGCTCCACTCTTTCGTCTGCGCCGCTTCCTTTATGGGCTTCGTCTCAGCGGGATTTTTGAAAACCAGAATAAAAAAGCTAGCCGCCTGGGCCGCGCTGCTGCTTCTGCTGGCAGGCTACGGTCTTCTCCTTTCTAAATACAGGATATTACTCGGTCTGGACGGGGGGCGGTTCGTAGGGTCCGTTACTGCCCGCTTTTCAATGTATAAAAGCGGCTGGGCCATGTTTAAGGACTTCCCGGTCTTCGGCGCCGGCCTCGGAGCTGTCGAGCATTCCTTCCCCTTTTACACGCGCCCGGATTACGTCACACAGAACATCGTTACGCATGTGCACAGCGACTGGATCGAACTCTTTCTGCAGGTAGGCCTCGTCGGCGGACTTCTTTATCTGGCCGGTCTGGCGGTCGCTCTTTACGGCTTTTACCGGGCTTGGCGGCGCTGCCGCTCTTTCACGGTGAAGGCCGTTTACGGAGGCGCCCTGGGAGCGGTGCTGGCGGCCATGGCCCATAGTTTTGTGGATTTCGGCTCGCAAATGCCGGCCAACGCGCTGGCTTTTTACGCCCTGCTGGGCGCATTGGCCTCCAAGCCGGCCGTGCATGGCCGCAGTCTGCTGCCGCACGAGGAAGAACAGGAAACAGCTCTCCCTCCGCCGACAAAAAAATACTCCTATGCGGCTGTCGCCCTTTCCATCCTGCTTACGGCCGCTGTCGTTCCGCAGTTCCTGGCCTGGGACTATGACCAGGGCGTCAAAACCGCCTCCCCTGAAGACAGGCTGGCTTTGCGCGCGAAAGCTTTGAAATGGCAGCCGGACCCCCAGGCAGCCTTCCGCCTGGGCGCGGAATACTATAACCAGGGTTTAAAGGACAAAACCGCCCCCTGCCGGCTTTTCTCCAGGGCGAACGAGGTGGCCTGGCCCTACCTGCGCCAGGCCCCGCTGAACGCCAGCCTGAACCTCCTGGACCGCAACCTCCGCCTCCAGCTTGCCAACTGCTACAACCGTCCCCTGACCCTCAAATCCCCTCGTAAATCCCCTCCGCTCCCCAAATCCGCACCCACCAACAACTCCTCCCGCCCATAAACCCCGTCTTCTGAATCTTCGATCTTCGACTCCCGATCCTCGATTCTCGATTCTCGATTCTCGATTCTCGATTCTTCATCCCCTACCGTTTTGCTATAATGTTCTTTATGAAATCAGGGGTATTCCTTTCCCTTACAATAATTTTATTCGCCGGCTGCGCCCCTCAGCGCCACGCCGCGCATCAGCGCCAGGCAATCGCCCCTTCGGCCTCCGCCGTTGCCCCTGAAAGCC
>JACQPH010000117.1 GCA_016207645.1 Elusimicrobiota bacterium | reverse complement strand
TTTTGCCCCGCGAACCCCGAAGAGGGAAACCCTTGCGTCGGTTTCCCCCCGAAGCGGGGCCCCCCTTCCGCAAGGGGTTCGCGAAACAAAACCCCTGCCAACCCTCCAGCCACCTGAGCAGTTACAAAGTCGGAACGAATCACTGGCCGCCGCCCACCCTTAAAGGGCGGGGAGGGCTGAACTTGCCCTCGAAACCCAGCAGGTCCACGAGCGCGATGCGCATGAAATAATTCCCCGGCGGCAGGATCTCGTTCAGGTCTATCTTGTCGAAAGCGTCGTACTCTTTGTTGAGCACGGTGGTGGTGAAGGCCTGGTCCTTCGAGACCTGGAGATGGTAGCCCTGGATAGGGTTGCCTACGGAAAGCATCTTGACTATCTCGCTGGTGTCGATGCCCTTGTCGTTCATGTCGGCCGTCGGGATATTCTTAGGGACTTCGCCTTTCGGGAGGTTCGCGGAAGGCCCGCCCGGCGTCTTCAGGGAAGTCTTCAGGTTGGCCAGGGAAACCACGCCGCCGTCCGTCCGGAGCTGGGGTCCGCCTGTGGCGGAAAGGGCCGTAACCGAGCCCTGCTCGAACTGCGGCAGGGGCGGCAGCTTCACCGGCTGGGAGGGAGGCATATCCATCTTCACCTCGGAAGCGAAACCTTCGGAGACTTCCACGGTCTTGCCCTGCGCCTTCACGTCCACCTTGCCCTTGGTGACCTGCACCAGCGTGGTCAGGTCGTCCTTGAGCTTGGCGCCGAATTCGGTGTCCTTGGTTTTAGGGATTATGACGGCCGAGGCCGTGATCACGCGGGACTTCACGCTGCGCAGTTCGCCGGCCAGGAGTTCGACGTCGATATCCTTTTTCCCCGGCGGGCGCAGTACCGCTATGGAGTTGGGGAAGAGGTTGAGGATCTCGCCGGTGTAGAATTTCACGTCGGCGCGGGCTTCCGCCATCGTCCGCACCGTGTCGTTCTTGAAGAGGTCCATCTTCATGTTCACGCCCCGCCAGTCGGAGACGCCGGTGCGCCTGTAGAGCACCTCGTTCAGGGAGTAGACCAGTTTGGCCGCCCGGTACTCCTCCTTGAGGAGCGTTGTGGGCACCCGCAGCGGCATGCCGGGCAGGGCGATCGAGGGGTCCGAAGAGGGAAGGCGGTTGTACTTCAGGATGAGGTTCCACTTCTTAGGGTCTTTCAGGTAGGTATTGGAGATGCTCCACAGCGTGTCGCCGGGCTTGACCACGATGGTCTGAAGCTCCGCTTCAGATCCTGATGGCTGGACCGCCTGCGCGGCCCCCGGGCGCAGGAACAGCAGCAGGCCGATCATTAATTTTTTCATGCCGCCCCCCCGCCGCCGACGAGCACCCGGCCGGCCTCGTCCTTGCCGAGGTTCTTCGGGATCGTGAAGAGGAACTTCGCCCCCTTGCCCGGCTCGGATTCGGCCCAGATCTTCCCGAGGTGGGCCGCGGCCACGTATTTGCAGATCGTCAGGCCCAGGCCGGTGCCGCCGGCCTTCTGGCCCTTCACCTGCTCGAATTTCTCGAAGACCTTGTCCAGGTATTCGGGCGGGATGCCGTCGCCGGTGTCGCGCACCCAGGCGGTCAGGTGGTCCCCGTCGTCGGAGAGGCCGCAGGTGATGACGCCGTTCTCCGGCGTGAATTTTATCGCGTTGCCGATCAGGTTGGTGAACATCCGCTCCATCAGCCCGGCGTCGGCGTTCACCAGGGTCTGCTCCGCCCCCTCCACCTCGAAGCGCAGGTGCTTGCGCTGGCCCAGCGACTCCATCAGGGAGTTGACCCTCAGGGCCACTTCGCGCAGGTTCACCGGGGCCAGGCTTATCTCCATCTTGCCGGCCTGCATCTTGGCGGAGTCGAGGATATTGTTTATCATGCCGAGCAGCCGGAAGGAGGCGCGGTCTATGGAGACGAGCATCTTCTTCTGCTGCTCGTTGATCGGGCCCGGGATCTCCTTGAGCATGAACTCGACGAAGCCTTTTATCGCGCCCATCGGGTTGCGCAGGTCGTGCGTGATGGAGTGGAGGAAGTCGTCCTTGATGCGGGCGAGTTCCTTGTCCAGGGTGATGTCGTAAAAACCCACCAGCCTGCCCAGCGGCTCGGAGCGGCCGGGCGCGACTATGGGCATGGCGAAGCATTTGAAGAAGCGGTGCGACTGCTCCTGCGAGATCTCTATCTCCCGGGAATAGCTCTCCTCGCGGCTCCCGAAGACGTCCATCACGGGCTCCTTGATAGTGTCGGACGCTATCAGGCCGGCCAGGGTCTTCCCGTCCACCGGGTCTTTCTGGCCTATGCCGAGCACGGACCGGGCCTTGCGGTTGGCCACCTGCACCCTGCCGGCCATGTCGGTCATCACGATGCCGTCCTCGGTGGAGAAGAGTATGGCCTCGGTGTTCTTCTGCTCGCGGATGATGCGGTCCACCTGCATGTCGGAATAACTTTTGAGCTGCGAGACCATCTTGTTGAAGGTCTCGGCGAGGTCCTTCAGCTCGTCGGAGGTGTCCACCTCGGCCTTGCGCGAGAAGTCCCCGGCGGCCACGAACTCGGCCGCGCGCGTGAGCACCGTGATGGGCTTGGTGAGGCTGCGGCTCAGGAACCAGCCGGCCGCCACGGCCAGCGCCAGGAAGACCAGCACCGCGTAGATAGCCTGCCGGCGCATGAACATGGCGTAACGGTAAGCCCCCTCCCTCGGCTGGCTCACCACGACGGCGCCGCCCAGCTCCGAGATCGGCGAATAGGCGCCCAGCATCTCGCGCCCGTCGGCGTCCTTGAACTCGGCCGAGCCGGAGGAAAGGGACTTAACGGCGTTCTTCGAGATCTCCCAGCCGGCCGCCGCCGCGGCGGTTTCAGCCGGCAGGTCGCCGGGCCAGGCGATGGGGGCGCCGGAAGCGTCCAGGACCACGGGGAAACCTTCGGAGCCTATCCGCTTAAGGTCCAGGGAATCTATGAAAGAGGGCAGGTCCAGCTCGGAGCGCAGCACCATGTCCTTCCCGAAAGGGTAATAAAAGACCGCCAGGCGGGTCTTCCCGTCCACCGAGAGGTGTCGCCTGCCGGCTTTGGCCGTCTTGAAGCCGTCGGTGCCGGAGTATTTCTTCAGCTCGCCGCCGTCCCCGGCATAAGGGGAGATTATCTTAACTATCTCGGTGCCGTCCTTGAGGAGCACGGAGATCTGCCTGATCTCCCTGCGGGTCTCGAGCAGCGCGGCGAGCATGGTCTGCTTGTTGTCCCAGTCCATCTGCGCCATGGCCTTGATCGCCGAGCGCAGCCCCGCGTCCGCGCTCCGGAGGTACGCGTTAAATTCAGCGGAGAGCTTGTCCGCCGCGGTCAGGTGGAGTTCGAGTATGGCCGTCCTTACGCCCAGCTGCCCCAGGTTTATCAGCCTGAGGCCGAGCAGGGCCATCGGCAGCACCGAGACCAGGGCCATTACGGCGATGAATTTATGCAGGAGCCTTAATTTCATGAGCGCATTTAAATTATACCATAGCGCGCTATACGCAGCAGTTCCGGGAGCAGGCCTTTCAGCGCCAGAGCGCGGTGGCTGACCGAATTTTTCTCCGCCGCGGAGAATTCCGCCAGGGTCCTGGGCCCGCCGCCCACCTCGAAAAGCGGGTCGTAGCCGAAGCCTTCCGCGCCGCGCGGCCGGTCCGCTATCCTGCCTTCCAGGACGCCCCTGGAAACGCTGAGCCCGCCGGAGGGCGAAGCCAGCGCCGTCACGCAGGCGAAGCGCGCCAGGCGCTTTTCCGGGGGCAGCCCCGCGAGGGCCGCGAGCAGCCTGGCGTTGTTCTCGGCGGGGGAAGCCCTTTCACCGGCGTACCGGGCCGACCTCACCCCCGGCCCGCCGCCCAGGGCGTCCACCTCCAGCCCGGTGTCGTCGGCCAGCGCCCACAGGCCGGTGAAGCGCGCGGCGGCTCTCGCCTTGGCCGAGGCGTTCTCCTCGAGCGTGGCCCCGTCCTCGGCGGCCGGGGCGGCCCCGGGGAAACCGGAAAGGGCCCTGAGCTGGAGCGGCAGCGCGGGCAGGATGGCGCTTATCTCCAGCAGCTTGTGCGGGTTGAAAGTGGCGATGACGAGCGCTTTTTCCATATAAACGCAGAATAGTAAGTAACTGTTAAGGTTCGGGGGCGACCGTGGCAGGCCCCTGCTCACCCGGAAGAGGAAACCCTTGCGTCGGTTTCCCCCCGAAAAAGGTGCCAGCCTCCTTTTTGCATAAAAAGCAAAAGTTTCCAGGAACATCACCGTCCAAAAAGGAGGCTGGCACCTTTTTCGGGGCCCCCTTTCCGCAACGGGTGCTCAGGGGCCTGCCACGGT
>JACQPH010000116.1 GCA_016207645.1 Elusimicrobiota bacterium | reverse complement strand
TTCGAAGTGGAACTGCTGGAGATCATGAAAGAGAGCCCCGCCGCCATGTCCGAAGAGAAGCCGGCGGCTGCGGCGGCGGCCCAGGCCGAGGTCAAAGCCGAGGTCAAGGCCGAGGTTAAGGCCGAGGTTAAAGCCGAAGAGAAGAATTAAGTATAGCCTCCGCAAAAAAGCCCCGGTACCGCCGGGGCTTTTTTTTCGGGTTCCTAAGCCCGAAGGACCAGGGTTTTCAGAGGGGAGCGGCTGCCGGCCCCTTGACATTAAGGGAATTTTCACGTAAACTAATAAAATTAACATAACTAACATTGTTAACAAGTCGGCATGGCCCTGTATATGAAGAAATTCCTTACGACCACGGAAACCGCGGAAATCTGCGGCGTCGCACACACCACCGTCATACGGTGGATAGGCGACGGAAAACTTAAAGCCCATGAAACCCCCGGCGGGCACAGGCGCATCGAGCGGGGGGACCTGGCCGCTTTCCTGGAGCGGTTCAACATGCCTGTGCCGGCCTCGCTCCCGGACTCCGCCTACAGGGTGCTCGCCGTCGACGACGAAAAGGTAGTGCTTTCCATGATACGCAAGGTCTTCGAGGAAGACGGCGGCAAGGCGGAGCTGCACCTGGCCACGCACGGCATGGCGGCCCTCATGCTTATAGGGAAGATCTCCTTCAACCTGGTCATACTGGACGTGGTGATGCCGGATATGGACGGTATCGAGGTCTGCCGGGCGCTCAAGCGCAACCCGGACACGGCCGGCATAAAGATAATAGCTATCACGGGCAAGCAGTTGACCGAGGAGCAGGAGGAGTATCTCGAAAGCAATACCGAGGGCCTGCTGAGGAAGCCGTTCCCCCCTTCGGCCCTGATGGCGAGGATAGACGCCCTGCGCGGCGGAAAGGAGCAGGCATAATGACGCAGCCGAAAGAAACCACGGCGGTCAGGCTGCTCGTGGAATATCTGAAAGGCGAAGGCGTGGAATACGTTTTCGGTATTCCGGGGGGCGCCCTCATTAATTTCTACGAGGCGCTGCACGACCTCGGGGGGATAAAGCCCGTCCTGGCCAAGCACGAGGGCGGCGCGGCTTTCATGGCCGACGGCTACGCCAGGGCCAGCGGCAAGCTGGGGGTCTGCTGCTCCACCACGGGCCCCGGCGTGACCAACCTGATAACCGGGGTAGCCTGCGCTTACGCCGATTCTATCCCCCTGCTCGTCATCACCGGCCAGGTGTCGACGGCGTCCTTCGGGAAAGGGGCCTTCCAGGAAAGCTCCTGCCACGGCGTGGACGTGGTGGACATGCTTAAGGCGGTCACCAAAAGCAGCGTGATGATACCGTCCGCTGAAAAGACCGGCGACGTCGTAAGGGCCGCGCTCCGGACGGCCCTGAGCGGCAGGAGAGGGCCCGTGCATATAAATTTCCCGATGGACTTCATGAAGAGGACCGTGAAGTGCTGCCTGGTCCCGCCCGGGAGGTACAGGATAAACTCCAGCCAGTTCGACCGCGAGGCCATCCAGGCGGCCTCCCGGGAACTGGTCAACGCGAAGCGGCCGGCCATACTGGCCGGCAGCGGGGTGAACCTGGCCGGGGCCTGCGGGGAGCTGAGGAGGCTGGCCGAAAAATTGAACATCCCGGTGGCTACCTCGCCCAAGGCCAAGGGCGCTTTCCCGGAGAACCATCTGCTTTCGCTGGGCGTTCTGGGTTTCGGGGCTTCGCTGCAGGCGGAGAAATACCTTTTCTCCGGCGAGGTGGACGTGCTGCTGGCCGTCGGCGCCAGCCTGGGGGAGGCTTCGACCTGCGGCTGGGATCCGCGGCTGCAGCCGCAGAAAGCCCTGCTGCAGGTGGACATAGACCCCCAGCAGATCTGCAGGAACTATGCCGCCACGCACGGCATACTCGGCGACGCTAAAGCGGCGCTCCGGGAACTGAATTTCCAGGTGGAGCGCGACCTGCGCTGGGTGCAGGCCCCGGAAGGGCGCTCCGCGCAATGGATAAGGGAGTTCAAGGAAGCGAACCCGCGCCATATAGACCTGGCCAAAATGGACTCCGAGGAGGCGCCGCTCAAGCCGCAAAGGGTCATCAGGGAGCTGCAGGAGGCGCTCCCGGCGGATACCATGCTGTTCGTGGACGCCGGCACCTCGGTCTTCTGGGCCTTCCACTATTTCTGCTCCCGCGAGCCGGGGAACTTTTTCGTGAACACGGGGCTTTTTTCCATGGGGCACGGCACCGCGGCCTGCATAGGGGGGAAGCTCGCGCGGCCGGGCAGCGGCGTGGTCGCGCTGGTCGGCGACGCGGCCTTCGCCATGAACGGCATGGAGGTGCACACCGCCGTCGACCTGGAGCTGCCGGTGGTCTGGCTGGTCCTCAATAACGGCGGCTGCGGCATGATCTACCACGGCGAGAGGATGCTGTTCGGGGATAAATTCACCTGCAGCCTTTACGGGAAAAGGCTGGATATAGCCGGGATAGCCAAAGGGCTGGGGGCGCTCGCCTTCAGGGCCGAGAGGCCGGGGGAAGTTAAGGCCTGCCTGTCGGAGGCCCTGAAGAGCGGCCGGCCCTGCGTGATCGAGGCGGCGCTGGACCTTTTTGAAACCCCGCCCATGGGGAACAGGATGAAGACGTTCGATAAACTGGCCGCGGCGGAAGTCATCTAGGCCGCGTGAACGGGCGTTCCTAAAGACACTGCTTCTATGAAAAACTCCGCGCTCAGACTTATAGGTCCGCTGCTGTTCCAGGCGGCGCTGGCCGCGGGACCGGCGGCCCCGGCCTTCTCCAGGGTGCTGAACGTCTGCGACGACGTCTCCGACCCGATGACGCTGGACCCGCAGAAGCAGTTCTCGGAAAAGAACTACACCCTGTGCTGGCAGCTCTTCGACGGGCTGGTCCGCTTCGATCCGGACGGGAAGATAGAGCCGGCGCTGGCGGTCTCCTGGGAGCGGCTGGGCGACACCCGCATGCGCTTTAAACTGCGGGAAGGCGTGACTTTCCATAACGGCGAGCCTTTCGACGCCGCGGCGGTCAAGTTCAGCCTGGAGCGGTATCTCGACCCGAAAACGGGCTTCCCGGCCATGTTCTTCATCGCTCCCCTCGGCGGCGCGGAAATAGTGGACGCGCATACCGTGGACATAGTTACTAAATACCCGGACGGCCTCCTGCTGAACCGCCTGGCCGGGCTGGTGCTGATGGTGCCGCCGGGGTATATTAAGGAGAAGGGGGACGAATATTTCGCCAGGCGCCCCGTCGGCACCGGCGCCTTCGTCTTCAAGGAATGGAAGCGGGGGGAGAGCATAGAGCTGGCGGCCAACGGCAAGTACTGGCTGGCGGGCTATCCGAAGGTGGACGGCGTGGTTTTCAAGTTCATTCCTTATGAGAAGCAGGTGGACGCCCTGCTCGCGGGGGAGCTGGACCTGGTGACCGACCTGCCCGGCACCCAGACCCTGCGGGTCAAGGCCGACCCGAAATTCTCGGTGCTTAAGAAACCGTCGTATTACACCATGCCCTTCGCGCTGAACCTCTCTTCGGGGCCCCTGAGCGACCTGAGGGTCAGGAAAGCCCTGAACCACGCCGTGAACAAGGAGAACCTGATCCGCTACGACCTGCTGGGGAACGGCACGCCCCTGGCCACGCTCAGCATGCCCGGCGAGACCGGCCACGAGCCCGCCCTGAAACCGTACGCGTACGACCCCGGGAAAGCCGGGAAACTGCTGGCCGAAGCGGGCTATCCGGACGGGTTCACGGTGGAATTCCTGGCGAAGAAGAACGCGGAGCGGACCGCCAGGATCGTGGCGGCGGACCTGAAGCGGATAGGCGTGAAGGCCCGCATAACCCCGGTCTCCGACGCCGACATGATCCGCGAATTCAGGAGCGGGAGATACGACATGTTCATCGGCAGCTGCCCGGACCCGCTGGGACATTCGTACTTCGTGCAGTCCATAGTGCTGCTCTCCGGCTCTCCGTACGCCTGGGGCGGCGACGCCCGGTTCGACGCGGCGCTGGCCCGAATGGCGTCCGCCGTCGACCCCGCCGAGTCCGAAAGGCTGGCGCGGGAGAACGACAGGTACGTCTACGATAACGCCATGAGCATTTTTACGTACCAGAAAAACACGGTCTACGGCTTCGCCAGGGAACTTACCTTCCTGCCGTACGTCACCGGCATGCCTAATTTCTATTCCGCGGAATTCAAGGGGGGAAAATGAAAAGGTCCAGGCTTGCGCCGCTGGCCAGTTTCGAGAAGAGAACGTTCAGCGGCCTGAGCATAAGGTTCCTGAACCTGCTCGAGGGCTGGCCGGTCTCGGTGGCCCACGAAACCATCCCGGCAAAAGAGGCCGGGCTGCCTTTTATCGTGCATGAAAGGACGAGGGAATTCGTCTACGTGCTCGGCGGCGCCGGCAGGGTCTGCCTGGGGAACAGGTCCTCCGGCGTGGCCGCCGGCGACTGTCTGGCGATCGAGCCCGGCGTCGCACACCGCTTCGTCACGGGCGGGGAAGCGCTGACGGCTTTATCCGTCTTCTCCCCTCCGATGACCTTCGACAACCTGGACGCGACAGCTTGCCGCGTCCGGAAAAAGAAGCGCGGGTAGAACGCCATGCGCTCCCCGCTTCCGGCCGCCGCTACCCTCGCCCAGAGATTCATGCTCGGGGTAGTTCCCGTTTCCCTGGCGGGGATGGTCCTGCTGGGCGCTTCCGCTTTCTATTACACCAGGGCGCATATCACGAAGAGCGTCGCTAAAGAGATGGACGCTTTCAGCAAGGGGGCGGCCGCGGGGGTCTCGGTCTTCTTCAGGCAGCGGGAGAACGACGCCGCGACCCTGGCCGAGACCTCGCTCCTCGCCGATTATTACAATAACCTGGATTACGGCCTCGCCGAGGAGGCGGGCCAGTACCGGCGGGAGCTTGAACGCTATTTCAAGACCTTCTCGGAAAGGGCCAGGGTCTACAACCGCGTCTATTTCGCGGACCCGAAGGGCCGCCTGGTCTGCGGCGTCGAGAACTCGAAGCCCATACCCGCCGGCGGGTATGCCGGGGCGGCGCGGCCGCCGGGGCGGCCGGCCTCCTCCGGAACGGGCGGGCTCCTGCTGTCCCCGGTATACCGCGATCCCCGGTACGGGCCGGCGATCGCCTATGCCAGGCCGGTCTTCGACGAGGCGGGAAAGCCGAGGGGCGCCATAGTGCTGGAAGCGAGCCTCAGGCCGGTGCAGTATATCCTGGCCGGCCTGCGGGTAGGCGGCAGCGGGAAGGCGTACATAACCGATACCGCCGATATCCCGGTGCTGGCCTGGAAGGACGTGCGCGAGGCCGGGCCGGTCTCTCCGGCGGAGTTTACCGCCCGCGAAAAGATAGCGGGCACAAAGCTGCGCATAATGCTGGTGGCCCCCATGAGCGATTTCCGGGCCCCGCTCACCAGCATAAGCAGGGTCACGGTGGTCCTCGTGGTCCTCTGCGGGCTGCTGGTCTGGCTCTTCATCTATCTGACCATAAAGGGGCTCACCCGGCCCGTGGCGAAACTGGTGCGGGCCACGCAGGCGCTCGCCGCCGGCGAGGAATTCGAAAGGGTGGACATCGAAAGCCGCGACGAGATAGGGCGCCTCGCGGACTCCTTCAACGTCATGGGAGCCCAATTGAGGGAGCGCACCCGGGACCTCGAGTCGCGCATCAGGGAACTCCTGGTCCTGCAGAAGATGAGCGCCGCCCTGATAGAGGACCTCGAGGAGGAGCATATCTGCCGGGTCTGCCTGGAAGCCGCCGTTTCCGGCCTGGGTTTCGACAGGGGCATACTGTACCTGGTGGACAGGGAGAAGAACCTGATAAGGGGCCGTTATGTCCATTCCACCGAGGGGGTCGGCTTCGACGAGGAAAAAATGCGGGCCCGCGCCGTGCCGCTCGACGGTGGTGACATACTGGCCGGCGTGGTGCGGAACAGGCGCGCCGTGAACGTGAAGAACCCCGCCGGGGCTCCCGGAGTGAACAGGCGCTTTATAGAGGAAGTGGCCACGAAGGCCTTCTGCCTCGTCCCGGTCATGACCGAGCGGAAAGTGCTGGGGGTCATCGGCGCCGACAATTATTACTCGGGCGGGGTCATTACGGACGAGCAGGTGCGGAACCTGACGCTGTTCGGCAATTTCGCGGCGCTCGCCCTCGAGAACGCCGGCCTCGTAAGCAGCGTGAAGCTGTCGGAAGCGCGCTACCGCACCGTCCTCGACAATTCCCCCGACGCGATAGTGGGCCTGGACGCCCTGCTGCGCGTGAACGTCTGGAACAAGGGCGCGCAGGCCCTTTTCGGCTATACCCCCGGCGAGATCTCCGGGCAGCCGGTTTCCCGGCTCTTCGACCCGCTGTTCTTCGAGGGGATCCTGCTTAAGGTCCGGAAGAACGGCTTTTTTTCCGACTGCTGCGTCCCCGGCGTGGGCGCCGCGGGCGGAAAACTCGAGCTGGACGTGGCCTGGGCGGGCTCCGGCAGGACGCCGGGGGCCAGGACGGAATGGACCGTGGTCATACGGGACACCTCCGAGCAGCGCAAGGTCCACGCCCAGCTTATACAGGCGGAAAAGCTTTCCGCGGCGGGCAAGCTTATTTCCGGAGTGGCGCACGAGCTTAATAACCCCCTGTGCGCCATAATGGGCTTTTCGGAAATACTTTACCGGAACCGCTCCGGAGGGCGGGTCATCGTCCCGGAAGAGGACCTCTCCTCCATCTATGAAAGCTCGGTGCGCTGCGGAAAGATAATAAAGAACCTGCTTTTGTTCGTGCGGGAGACCCGTAACGCGAGGGCGGCGGTCTCCCTGGAGCAGGTGATCGGCAGCGCGCTGGCGCTGCTGAAATACAGGCTGAAGAAAACGGAGAATATCGGCGTCTTCAGGCGTATGGAAGGCCATGTTCCGCCTATAATGGCCGACTACCACCAGCTGGAGCAGATACTGGTGAACCTTATCCAGAACGCCTGCGACGCCCTTTCCCAGCGCGGCGGCGATAAGAAGATAGTCATCAGGGCCGGTCATCGCGTGAACTCCGTTTATATCACCGTGACGGACAACGGCCCCGGCATCCCGCCGGAGTTGCTGCCGCGGATCTTCGACCCGTTCTTTACCACGAAGGACGAAGGGCAGGGCAGCGGCCTGGGCCTCTCGATCTGCCGGCGCATAGCCGAGGAGCACGGCGGGCGGCTCAGTTGCGCGAGCGCGCCCGGGGAAGGCGCGGCTTTCACGCTGGAGCTGCCCATCGTCAAAGCCCCCGCGGACGCGCCGGTAAAAGCCGGCGCGGACGCGAAACCGGCTCCCGGGAGAAGGATCCTGGCGGTGGACGACGAGCCCTCCATGCTGGCCCTGCTCCGGCGCATCCTCGAAGAGGACGGGCAGGCGGTGGACACCGCCGCCTCGTGCGACGAGGGCGTGAAAAAGCTCCGGGACGGCGCTTACGACCTGGTGATCTGCGACGTGGAAATGGGGGAGGGGAAAGGGTTTTCAGTAAGGGAGGAAATGTTCAGGCTGGGTTCCCGGGCGGGTTTTATCTTCACCACGGGGAACCTGCTGAGCCGTTCGCTGCTGAAAAAACTCAGGGACTCCGGGGCGCCGTTCCTGCCCAAGCCGTTCAACACGGCCGAACTCTACGGCGCCATGCGCGAAGCCCTGGCCGAAGAGCCGGTTTGAAGCGACTCCCCGGGTCGGAGCGGGCCGCGCCGGCGCGCGAGTTTCTCGGCCTCCACGGCCAGGTAAACCACGCAGGACAGCCCGAGGGCCAGCGCTAGTTCCTTCGGAGACAGCGGCGCCGTGCTGAAGATCCTGTTGCACCAGGGCAGGTAGATGACGAGAAGCTGCAGCCCCACCGTCAGCGCCACCGAGTACAGCAGCGGCCCGTTGGTGAAAAGGCCCAGTTCCCAGAGCGGGCGCTTCTCCGACCTGATGGCCAGCGCCTGGCCGAGCTGGCTGAGGCAGAGCACGGTGAAAACTATGGTCTGCCAATGGGCCCTGCCCGTGAGGATCCCCCAGGCCTGGGCGGCCAGGCAGACCGCGCCCAGCAGCAGCCCCACCCAGACAACGTGCGTCCCCAGTCCCCCGGCGAACAGGCTTTCGCCGGGCCGGCGCGGAGGCCGCCGCATGATATCCTCCTCCGCCGCTTCGGTAGCGAGCGCCAGGGAGGGCAGCCCGTCGGTGACCAGGTTGATCCACAGCAGCTGTATCGGCAGCAGCGGTATAGGCAGCCCGAGGAAAGGCGCCAGGAAGATGGTCCAGATCTCGCCCGAGTTGCAGGCCAGGATGTACCGCACGAACCGCCTGATATTATCGTAGATCCTGCGGCCCTCGCGCACCGCCCCCACGATGGTGGCGAAATTGTCGTCCAGCAGTATCATGTGCGCGGCTTCCTTCGAGACGTCCGTGCCGCTTATCCCCATGGCCACGCCGATGTCCGCCCGCTTCAGCGCCGGGGCGTCGTTGACCCCGTCGCCGGTCATGGCGGCGAAGTGGCCCTTCTCCTGGAGGGCCTTGACTATGCGCAGTTTCTGCTCCGGCGCCACCCGGGCGTAGACCCGTATCCCCTCTATCCGCCGCGCGAATTCCTCCGGCGGCAGCGCGTCCAGCTCCCGCCCGGTCAGCATGGCCGCGGCGTCGCCGGGATTCAGGATGCCCAGGCGCTCGGCGATGTTCCTGGCCGTGACCGGATGGTCTCCCGTTATCATCACGGTCACTATGCCGGCTTCCGCGCATTCCGCCACGGCGGCTTTGACCTCTTCCCGGGGGGGATCGTCTATGCCCACCAGCCCCAGGAAAATAAGCCCTTTTTCCGCCTCCTCCGCCCGCGGTTTGCCGGGCAGCGCGTCCCAGCGCCTGAAAGCCAGGCCGAGCACGCGCAGCCCCCGCGCGGCCATCTCCTCGGCGGCGGCGCGCATCCCGTCCTTGCCGGCGGCGGAGACGCCGTCCGGGGTCAGGACGCCGGCGGAGTTCTCGAGGAGGTTTTCCGCGGCCCCCTTGGTGACGGAAAAATAGCCGCCTTCCCCGCCGTCCAGCGCGCCGGAATGGAAAGTGGTCATCTGCTTGCGCGCGGAGTCGAAGGGGAGCTCGGCCAGGCGCGGGAAGGCGGCGTCGAGGGCCGGTTTTTCATGGCCGCCGCCGGAGGCCAGGACGCAGAGCGCGGTCTCCGTGGGGTCGCCGGTCCAGCCGCCGGGGGCGTACCGCGAATCGTTGTTGAGCGCCCCGGCCCTGAGCAGCATCGAGTAGAGCGGGGCCAGCGGCGCGGGGGGGACGCCCGGCCTGAGCGCGGCGCCGGAGAGAAAAACCTCCTCCGCCGTCATTTTGTTCTGGGTCAGGGTGCCGGTCTTGTCCGAGCAGATGTAAGTTATCGAGCCCAGCGTCTCCACCGCCAGGAGTTTGCGCACCAGGGCGCGGTGTTTCACCATCCTGGCCGCGCCCAGCGCCAGGGCTATGCTCATCACCGCGGGCAGCGCCTCCGGGATGGCCGCCACGGCCAGGGAGACCGCGGTCAGGAAGATGAAGGCCGGAGGCTCGCCGCGCAGCAGGCCGGAGACGAAAACTATCCCGCAGATAACGAAGATGACCCAGGCCAGTTTCTTCCCGAAGGCCGTCAGGCGCCTTTGCAGCGGGGTATCGACCTCTTCTTCATCCTGAAGCATACCGGCTATTTTGCCGAGCTCGGTAGTCATGCCTGTGGCCGTTACGACACCGAGGCCGCGGCCGTAGGAAACGGCGGTGCCGCTATAGGCCATGTTCCGCCTGTCCCCCAGCGGCAGGTCGTCCCCGGGTATGGGCAGGGCGTGCTTCTCCACGGAGAGGGATTCCCCGGTGAGAGGGGCCTCCTCCGTTTTCAGGGAGGCGGCCTCCAGCAGGCGCAGGTCGGCGGGGACCAGGCTGCCCGCCTCGAGCAGGACTATATCCCCGCGCACCAGGGCGGCGGCAGGCACAGAGACCGCGGTCCCGTCCCGCAGGACCAGCGCGCTCGGGGCCGCCAGCTTTTTCAGGGCTTCCATGGCCTTCTGGGCCCGGTGTTCCTGGACGAAACCCATTACGGCGTTGAGGACGACTATGGCCGCTATCACCGCGGCGTCCAGCATTTCCCCGATAGCCCCGGAGACCAGCGCGGCGGCTATCAGCACCCCTATCATGAAGTCCTTGAACTGGGCGAGGAACATGGCCAGCGCGCCGCGTTTAGGTTTTTCTTTGAGGGAGTTGGGGCCGTATCTGGCCAGGCGCAGGGCGGCTTCCGCGGCGGAAAGCCCGGACCGGGAAGAACCGAGCTCCGTCAGAAGCCCGGGCGCCGCCAGCCTGCACCAGTTAACCGCGGAGGGAACGGGAATATCCTGCATGAGCTGCCCCTTTCGGCCATTATAGTATTACTCGCCGCGAAAAAAAAGCCCCCTTTTCAGCGGGAGCTTCTGAGGGCCGCCGTCCCTACCCGGTTTTCAGGGGGCCGGGCGGCTCCGCCCGGGAAGGGGGGCTTTTTATCAGCAAGGACAGGAAGATAGAGACCGCCAGTATCCCCAGCACCACGCCCAGGGAAAGCAGGGCCGGTATCTTATAATAGCCGGAGATGAGCATCTTCACGCCGACATAGAACAGGATGATGGAAACGCCCGCTTTCAGGTAGCGGAACAGGTCCATGACGGCGGCGAGCAGGAAGTAGAGCGAGCGCAGCCCCACCACGGCGAAGACGTTGGAGGTGTAGACTATGAACTTGTCGGTGGACACCGCCAGGACGGCCGGGATGGAGTCCACCGCGAAAACAAGGTCCGAGGTTTCCACCACCACCAGGGTGGCGAAGAGGGGCGTGGCGTGCCAGATATCGCGCTTCACGAAGAAATCCCCGTCCGAAGTTTCCTTGTCTACGGGGAGGACCCTGGCCAGCAGTTTCAGCACCGGGTTGGAGCCGGGGTCCAGGCTTCCTTCCTTCTGCACCATCATCTTTACGGCGGTCAGTATAAGGATGCCGCCGAAAACGTAGATCAGCCATTCGAAGGTATGTATGAGCTTCACGCCGGTGAAAATAAGGATAAGGCGCATGAACACCGCGCCCAGGATGCCCCAGGTGAGGATCTTGGGCTGGTATTTCTTCGGGATGCCGAAGTAGGCGAAGATCATGATGAACACGAACATGTTGTCCATCGAGAGGGAATACTCGATAACGTAGGCGGTGAAAAACTCTATCATCTTCTCGAAGCCGAGCATGTGGCCGGTGAGAAAACCGAACAGCGCCGCCACCAGCACCCAGAAGGCGCAGAGGAGCGTGGCCTCTTTGCGGGTGATCTCGTGGGCGCGCCCGGCCGAAAGCTTTATGTCCGCCACGAAAAGCGCGGTGGCGGTGACGGTGAAAACGGTCCACATGAGCTCTATTTTGGTCATATATAGTAACTGCGCAGGTCCACTGTGGGTCCGGGTTGTCCGGGGTTTTGCTCCGCGAACCCCGGAAGATGGCCGTTTGAGGAGCATAGCTCTTGTACGGCACTCGCATAGCTTCGGAAACCCTTGCGTCGGTTTCCCCCCGCCAGGCGGGGC
>JACQPH010000115.1 GCA_016207645.1 Elusimicrobiota bacterium | reverse complement strand
GCGCCGTATTCCGCGGCCGAGAAAAAAATGGCGAACCCGGACATAGTAATAGTCGACGACGACCCGATGGTGGGCGAGCTTTCCCGCGACCTCCTGACCGACGCCGGCTACGCCGTCACGCTGGTACAGGAATCGCTCGAGGCCATCCCCACGATCAAGGCGCAGATGCCCCGCCTCATCGTCACCGACATAATGATGCCGGGCATAACCGGCATGGACATCTGCAAGGCCGTGAAAAGCGACCCGGCCCTGAAGCACATCAAGATCATAGTCGTCTCCGGCAAGTCCTACGAGGTGGAAAAGCAGCGCGCCTTCCAGTTCGGAGCGGACTTCTTCCTGCAGAAGCCCTACAACGTGGATACCTTTTCCAGCACGGTGAAGACCATCCTGGAGGGCTCGGCCCGGCCCCAGGCCCCCGCCCCCGCGGCCCCGGCCGGCCCGGAGATCATACGCGAGGACGAGGCCGCGCAGGCCAGCGACCTCTCCGCCGGGCAGATACGGACGATAGTGTGGGGTTCCCGCGGCCTGCCCGCCGTGATGCCCAACACGGCCTCCCGCTACGGGCGCCAGACCTCCTGCGTTTCCGTGGAAACCCGCGAGCACCTCTTCATCTTCGACGCCGGCACCGGCATAGTGGAACTGGGCAGGGAAATAGTACAGAGGAAGCGCTACTACAAGGACATCTGGATCTGCCTGACGCATTTCCACCTCGACCATATCCTCGGGCTGGGCCGTTTCGCCCCCCTTTACGACCCCTCTTTCTCCATACACCTTATCGGGGCCAACGACCCGGAGAAGAGCCTGAAGGAAGTGGCGCAGGCCACCTTCTACAGTTCCTTCTCGCTCACCAAGCAGCCCCCCAAGGCGAAGATAGACATTTACGAGATCCTGGAGGACAACTACGAGCTGTTCCCCGGGGTCAAGCTCTCCTCCATGTATTCCAACCACCCGACCAACACCATGGTCTACGTGCTGGACATACTCGGCAAGCGGATAACCTTCTCCCCCGACAGCGAGATCTGGGGCGACGCCACGGCCTTCCAGGACTACGACGAGAAACTGGGCGGCTTCGTGCGCGGCTCGGACATCCTGATGCACGACGCGGTCTACACCGACAAGGACTACGAGACCGGCAAGCACCAGGGCCACTCCGGCCTTTCCATCGTCGTGGATTTCGCCTTCGAGAAAGCCCAGGCCCGCGACCTCGTCCTCTTCCACGCCCATCCCGACTATTCCGACGAGGAGCTGGACGGGATGCTGGCCGACGCCAAGGCCCGGATACAGGAAAAGGGCTACTCCCTGAACTGCCACCTCCCCGTGGAAAAACAGACCTTCCTGCTGCAGGGAAATACGTGAGCGGAGATCGAAGATCAAAGATCGAGGAAAAGAAAGACCCGGATCTCTCCGGGTTTTCTTTTTCGGGCGCGCTCCCCGATTCCCGGCTCCCGCTCTCCCTTCAACTGTGCCCCTGCGTCAGGTTCACCGCGCGCTCGGGGATGGCGCCGAAGCGCTCCTCGTAGCGCTTGATGTTCTCCTGCAGGGCCGCCATGAAGCGCTTGGTGTGCACCGGGCTGGAGATGATGCGCGAGCGGAGCTTGGCCTTGGGCTGGTTGGGCTGCAGGAAGAGGAAGTCGAAAATGAACTCGGTCTCGCTGTGGGTGACCCCGGCCAGGTTGGCGTAGCTGCCCTGGGCCGTGGCGTCGTCCATCTGGACCTCCAGCTGCATGGGTTTGTTCGGGTCCTGCTTGGTCTCTGACATAAACTCCTCCTCGAAATCCCGCAGTAAGCCGTTTTAACTGCCGGCTTGTAAAGTATAATATATTTACGGACAGCCGAGTGGAGATAAAATGAAGATCCCGCTTTTCCTCGCTCTTGCTTTTTCCCTCCTGGCGCCGGCGGCGGCCCAGACCGGCCTGAAGTGCCCGGAGTTCTCCCCCAGGGTCCGCTCCCTCAGGACCTCGCGGATGCAGCCGCTGCGCCGCGGCAAGGTGTGGCTGGAAGGCAGCCCCAAGAGCGTGAACACGGTCTCCTGCGACCTGTACGGGATGAAGACGGAGGAGGCCGAGTACGACGGCAAGAACCTGGTGCTGAAGAATTCCTACGTCTACAGGGAGAAGGACGAAGCGCGCGGCCTGTGCGAGAAGGTCAAATCCGAGGAGAAGCCCGACAACACCTTCACCGAGGAGGACCGGCCCACGCTCGACGATCTCTGCCGCAAGCACCTGAAGAAGGATTTCGGGGTGGTCCAGGTCTACGACGCCTCCCCCTCCCAGGGCGGCGAGTCCGCGCGCAAGCCCGTGCGGCAGATCTTCAGGCTTTACGGCAAGAACGGCTTCACGGCGGAGGAGCGCGCCTTCGACCCGCTGCTGAAGCTGGAGACCGTCACCCTGTTCGCCTACGACAAGTCCAACAACCTGACCGAGGTGACCGAGAACGACTACGACGGCCGGCAGTTGAAGCGGGAGACCTACGCCTGGAACAAGCCGACCAATTCCAGGACGCATTCCGTCTACGGCGAGACCAACGAGCTGCGCAAGAAGACCGTCTTCGAGCTGCGCGAGGACGGCACCCTGCGGCGGGAAGTGCGCTCCGTCTACGACTCGGGCGAGCTCCCCGTGACGCGCAGCGAGATCTACTGCGGCGCCGGGGGCCTGCCGGAAAAAGAGCTGGTCTTCGACGCGGACGCGGCCGACCCCAAGTACGAGTACACCTACGGCCACAAATTCGACGCCAGGGGCAACTGGACCGAGGAACGCCGGAGCCGCGTCATAGTCTACAACGGCAAGCGCATGCGGGACAATCAGTACGCCCCCGAGATAACCAAGCGCGAGCTTCAATACTATTAGGCTTAAAAAAACCGGCCCCGTTGGCGGGGCCGGTCGGTTTTTAAAGAAAGGCCGTTCTACTTGCCGGGGGCTTTCTTCACGTTAATGGCCTTGGGGCCCTTGTCCGTGTTCTCGGTCTCGAATTCGACTTCCTGGTTCTCCGCCAGGGTCTTGAAACCTTCACCGGTGATCGAAGAGTGATGCACGAAGAGGTCCTTGGAACCGTCTTCCGGGATGATGAAACCGAACCCCTTCTTGTCGTTGAACCACTTTACTTTGCCTTTTGCCATTTGCTTATTTACCTCTCTTTAATTGTACTACGGGGCCGTTCCCGGCCGTTATCCCTATTATATATTAAATACCGCGCGGAAATACAAGAAAACTATTCTTCGCTCCATTTTATGTACAGGGGCGTCAGGACGTTCACGGCGTCCGCATGCCTGCCGACCACGCGCACGGCGAAGTCGTGCCTGCCGCTCTTGTAGCAGGGGATCTCGCCTTTGTAGACGTAGGCGTCGCCCATGCGCGAGTCCTGCGTCATGGAGACCGAGCGCCCTTCCTTGAACAGGGCCTCCTCGCCGCCGGCCGTGCCGATATGCAGCTGCACGTCGACCTCCTCGGGCCTGAGGCTGCCCAGCCAGACCACGGCGCGCACCGGCAGCCTGGCGCCGGCGTGCACTTCCATCTCCGGCCTGAACTGGTCGGTCACCGCCTTCACCAGGGGCCAGTTGGTCTCGAGCCGCTTGCGCCACCCGGCGATCTCCGCCGCGCGGCGGTTCTCCAGGAACTTCTTCGAGGAGGCGTGCGCGTGGGCGTAGAATTTCTCGTAATATTCCCGCAGCATGCGGTTGGTGTTGAAGTGCGGCACCAGCTTCTGGACGCAGGTCTTCATCATCTTTACCCAGCCGTGCGGCAGGCCGTCCTCCCCCCGGCCGTAGTAGAGCGGGGCGATGACCTTCTTGATGAGGTTATAGATGGATTCCGCCTCCACGTAGTCCCGCTCCTCGTCGCTGTTGTAGGCCTCGGTGCCGCCTATGGCCCAGCCCACGTCGGGCGAATAGCCTTCTTCCCACCAGCCGTCCAGCACGGAAAGGTTCATCACGCCGTTTATCGCGGCCTTCATGCCGCTGGTACCGGAGGCCTCCAGCGGCCGTATCGGGTTGTTCATCCACACGTCCACGCCCTGCACCATGTAGCGGGCCACGTTCATGTTGTAGTCTTCCACGAATATTATCCGGTTTCTGAAGCGCTTGTCCATGCTCAGTTTCGCCACGGCCTTGATGTATTCCTTGCCCTGC
>JACQPH010000113.1 GCA_016207645.1 Elusimicrobiota bacterium | reverse complement strand
GTGCTGGGGGGAACGTCAAGACCAGGGGGGCTCTTTGCCGGTTACTTTCAGCCAGGGGAGATGGGCGAACTTTTCCGGGCCGTGGCCGGTGGCCATGGAGATATTGGAATACCCCTAATTATACAGGCCGGCGGCGATGGTCTCGCCTTTTATGCCGTCGCCGAGATCGGAATCGATGTAGACAGGCGTGTCTTTGGGGAGGTTCTTTATCGCGGCAGCGAGGTCTGCCGGGGTTTTGCATGCCCTCAGCTCCGCGCCTGCGGCTTTGGCGGCCAGCTTCCAGTTCATGTGGACCAAGGGGTCGTCATCCAGCAGGATGACCGTACTGGGGGCCGGTCTGGCGGCTTCGATGCGCGGCAGCTCTATGGTGACTGCTGTGCCTTTGCCGGGCTCGGAGCTCAGCTTCAAGCTGCCGCCCCAGTTCTCTACGGTTGTGCGGGCGTGATAAAGCCCGAGGCCGGTGCCGCCGGCTTTGCCGTGGGTTTCGCCCTTTCGGCCGAGCTTGGCCAGGATATCGGGGGGGATTCCCTTGCCGTCGTCCCTGATCTCTATGACAACACGGCCATCCAGGGCCGCAAGCGCCAGCGAGACGGTGCCGGGCTTTTCAAAGGCCTCCACGGAATTATTCACCAGGTTGGAAATGAGCCGCTGGAATTCTTTAGGCTCGATGGAAGCTTTGGCATCCGCGGCCTCGCTGGTGAATTCGATCTTAACTCCGGGCCTGTATTTATGCTGCAGGCGCTTCTCGGCTATGACCTGTTCTATAAGCCCGTGCAGGGCGGTGACTACCGGTTTGGCTTTGGTCTCCGCGCCGGGCGCGCGGTAGCGCCGCAGCAGATCGTCGGCTATGCCCTGCATGCGGCACACGGAGCCCTCTATAAGCGAGCGCTGCTCGGCCGGCAGCTGCTCCAGGCCTTTGGCCGCCGCCCCCAGGGCCGCGAGCGGGGAACGGATGTCGTGGGCGACCTGGGCGGCCATTGAGGCTATGGCCGTTTGCCTTTCCAGCTCATTCCGGCTGGCAGCCAGGCTGCGTTCGGATTTGAGGATGTGCAGTTCCGCTTTAATCTTTTCTTCTTTAAGCAGCCTGATGCGGACGGCCAGGGCCAGAGAGAGCAGTAACATTTCCACCGCCGACCCATAATAAGGTCCGTAGTCCGCGAACAGGTTTTGGGGTATCCAGGCCAGGTCTCTGGCCGCGCGCACCGCGGCCCCCAGGAAGAAGAAGCCGAAGGCGAGAGAATAGTAGCCGGCGGTCGGAGACCCATTGCGCAGGCACCAGAGCGAAATCGGGAGCACGATGAGCGGCGCGGCTGAAATAAAGAAACTGGTGAATTTGTTTACCAGCAGGCCATAATGGAATATGCCCCCGAATATCAAGAACAAGGCTCCGGCGGTTATGGCGTAAAGCCCGGCGTTCATGTGTGGGGCGTATCTGCGCGTGTCAAGGATCGAGCGAGTAAAGAGCGCGAGGAACAGATAGGAAATCCCCGCCAGCACGGGAACGCTGATGTTGTTCCATTTCGGGAATTCCGGCCAGAGATGCTGGTAGGTCATCCCGTTGAGTGTGTTCATCAGCAGACAGAACGAAAGCGCATACCCTATGTAATAGAGGTAATTCTTGTCGCGAGTGGTGACCAGCAAGAAGAAATTGAATAAGACCATTGCCAGAATGACGCCGCAATATATCCCGATTCCGGCCGCTACCCCGGAGCTGCGGCCCAGGAATTCCTTTTGTGAATATACTGTTATCGGCGCAAGCAGCGTACCGGAACTTTCCAGCATGAAATAAAAGATGGTCCGGCCGCCTTTAGGGGACGTGAAATTGAAGAGGTAGTTGCGGTGCGCTATTGGGCGGCTGTCGAATGGGGCAAGCTTGCCGGTCTGCCAATATTCGGGCTTCACGGCGTCGGAATAGCGATAGACGTGAAGGACTTGTATCAGCGGGTAGCCGAATTCCAGCAGCCAGTTGGACTCTTCAGCGGACTTGTTCTCGATCTCGAGTTTTAGCCAGTACCTGGCCTTTGAATAGCCAAGATTAAGTTTGTTAGTGGAACTCCAAGGGGCTTTGCCGGCGCTCTCCAGGCGGCGTATCTCCTCGATGGACAGGGAGTGCGCCGGATCCAGTATCACCTGGATGTTCCGCACTGTATAGACGTGTTTACCGTCCTCAAGCGTCAACAACGGAGATTGTGTTAGCGAGGCGTGTAAAGACAATCCTGTCGTGGCCGAGATTAACAGAGCCAAACCAAGTGAGTGCGCTACACGAAACGGCCTCATTTTTTTATTGCTATCATTCCGATACTTTCCTTTCCATCCAGGCGGATGTCGGCAGGGTAATCCGGACGTGCGAAATACGCCAGGCGCTCTATGGTAAAACCGGCGGAGGTGAAGACTCGGCTCAATACGCGGTCGTCAAGCAGGTGGAAAAGGCTCGGGAGTGAACCTGCGCGTTTCGGGTCGTGAGCGGAGACGTTCTCGACCACGCCTGGCCACTTGTTCCCCGCCTTTAGTCTGGCTTCATAGGTGGGGAAGAAGGCGCGGGCCGTACCGATAAAAGGCGTCTCTGCCACTACGAATACCTTGCCTCCGGGGGCCAGCCATTCCCGAACCTTAGCAGCAGCTCGATCTATCCGCGGACCGTCAAAGAAATGCATAACGCGGCAGATAAGGACCGCGCCAAAACTGCCGGGTTGGAAATCCATTTCATCAGGGAAGTTTCCTGGCGCCAGCTCAAGGCGGGCGCGGTCTTCCGTGGGAACCCGTGAAGCAAGTATCCGGAGGTGCCTTCCGTCTATGTCGTTAGCTACGACATGGGCTCCGCCCGCAAGAGCGGGAATAGTCGATACGCCGTAGGCGGCGCCGATGTCCAGACAGCGGCCGGGGGCTTTTGAGGCGAACTCGATGAAAGCGCTGGAAAATATGTCGGGGCTGGGAGTCATTGTCCCCATGCTGTTGAGAGTGCGAAATAAGCCGTTTTCGTCGGGAGCGGGCATCGCAGGGGGAATGTTCTTTGCTTCGGTCATTTCATGTCTCCGGCGTCTTTTTGGAATCATATCCAAATTATATATTAATGGACGGGAGAATTTACTGAGCCATGGCGAAAGAATATCCGACAGGGACAACATGGAAATTTTTTCGTCAGCCGACAGGTTGCTTACATATTACATGGCCTGGGCAGCGGAAAAAATACCCGCTGAATCAGGAGGGCCGCAGGGTTTCCCAGCGGCTTTTGGAAATGGTTTAATGTATATATGGTTTTAGTGGAGACGCACGCGCATCTGAACGATAAGGCTTTCGACGCGGACCGCAAAGAAGTCATAGAGCGGGCCGCCGGCCTCGGCGTCTCTAAAATAGTCGAAATAGCCTGCGCTCCCGGCGAGTGGGTCCAATGCGAAGAACTCTCGGCCGCCTTCCCCGGTAAAATCCGCTGCGCTTTCGGCGCGCATCCCGAATACACGAAGACACTTTCCCCGGCGCTTATGGCCGAACTCGGGGAATTCCTGGCCAAGCCCTGCGCTGTGGCGCTGGGCGAGGTCGGCCTGGATTACTGGTGGGATATCGGCACCAGAGAAGAGCAGCTCGCCCTGCTGGAAACCCAGCTCCCGCTCTGCGCTGAATTCTCCAAACCGGCCGTCTTCCACGCCAGGAACGGCAAGACCCCGGCGCAGAACGCCTACGCCGATCTGCTGGAAGCGCTTAAAAAATGGCCTTACCGCCCCGCCGGGAAGTTCCGCGGCGTGCTCCACTGCTTCTCCGGCAGCTGGGCCGACGCCCGGGCCGGCCTGGACCTGGGCCTCCTCCTTGGAGTGAACGGCACCTTCACCTATAAAAAGAACGACGGTCTGCGCGAGACCGTGAAAAAAGCCGGCCTGGACAATATAGTCCTGGAGACCGACTGCCCTTACCTGCCGCCGCAGTCCTCCCGCGGCAAGCGCAACGACCCTTCGTACCTCCCCGAGATAGCCGCCATGGTCGCGACGCATTTCGGGGCCGGCAACGGCGAGGTGGCCGACAAGACCACGACCAACGCCTTTGAACTTTTTGGAGCATTCTGATATGGAGCTGTATGACTTCCGAAGAAATAAATAAGATTTTCGCCGAGCGCATCCCGGTCTTCGACGGGGCCATGGGGAGCTATCTCCAGGGTTTCGGCCTTAAGGAAGCCGACTTCGCCGGCCACGAGGGCCTCAACGAGATACTCTCGGTCTCCAGACCCGAAATCATAGCCAAAGTCCACGAGGATTACCTCGCCGCCGGGGCCGACTTCATAGAGACCAACACCTTCGGCGCCAACGCCGCCGTCCTCGCGGAATACGGCCTGGCTTCCCGCGTGCGCGAATTCAACCTCGCTTCGGCCCGCCTTGCCAGGGCCGCCGCCGACAAGTACTCCGGTACAGGCAGGCCGCGCTATGTGGCCGCCTCCGTCGGCCCCACCAATAAAGCCCTCTTCGTCACCGGCGGCCTCGGCTTCGACGACCTGCGGGCCGTCTACCTGGAGCAGGTCGCCGCCCTGCTGGACGGCGGCGTCGACCTGCTGCTGCTGGAGACCGCGCACGATGTGCTGAACCTAAAGGCCGGGCTGGCCGCTGTAAGGCTGGCCTTTGAAAAAGCCGGCAGGGAACTGCCCGTCATGGTCTCGGCCACCATGGATAAGCGCAATAAGATGCTTTCCGGCCACGACGCGGAGGCCTTCTACGCCGCCGTGGAACATTTCCCGCTGGCCGCGCTGGGTTTTAACTGCTCCACCGGCCCCGAGGACCTGGGCCTGCGCCTGGAGCGCCTGGCCGGCCGCGCGCAGTACCCGGTCCTCGCCATGCCCAACGCCGGCATGCCCGACGAGAAAGGCCGCTACCGGCAGACCCCGCCGACCTTCTCCTCCGTCATGGCCGATTACTCGAAAAAAGGCCTCCTCAACGCCGTGGGCGGCTGCTGCGGCACCACCCCGGCCCATATAAAAGCCCTCGCCGGAGCGGTAGCGGGAATAAAGCCCCGCGCCCCGCGCGCCGGCCCGCCCTGGGTGGTGTCCGGGATCGAGCCGCTTTTCTTCGACGAGATAGAGCCGCCGGCCATGGTGGGCGAGCGCAATAATTCCATCGGCTCCAGGAAGTTCCGGGACATGGTGGCCGCCGGGGACTGGGACGGGGCCGTGGCCCTCGCCAAGGCCCAGGCGGCGGCCGGGGCGCATATCCTCGACGTGTGCCTGGCCAACCCCGAGCGGAACGAACTGGAGGACGTGAAGACCTTCATGCCCAGGCTCGCGCGAGCGGTGCGCCTGCCCATAATGACCGATACCACCGACATCGCGGTGATGGAGGAGGTCCTGAAGACCGTCCCCGGCAAGGTGCTGCTGAACTCCGTCAATTTCGAGTTCGGCCCGGAGAAGCCTCGCGCCGCCGCCGGGCTGGCCGGAACTTACGGCGCGAAGCTGGTTTTCGGCTGCATAGACGCGGATAAGGAACACGGCCTGCCGCTGGACGCGGAGCGCAAGGTAGCCATCGCCCGCCGGGCTTACGCCTTCCTCACCGGGGAATGCGGGCTTAAAGCCGGGGATATTATCTTCGATACTCTGGTCTTCCCCGTGGCCGTGGGCGGCGGGCACGCGAAGACCGCGTATGAGACCATAAAGGCCATAGAGACCATAAAAAAAGAGTTTCCCGGAGTAAAGACCATGCTGGGCGTCAGCAACGTCTCTTTCGGCCTGCCGCCGACCTCGCGCGAAGTGCTGAACTCGGTTTTCCTGCACCACGCGGTGAAGGCGGGGCTGGACCTGGCTATTGTGAATATAGAGAAGCTTAAGCGCTTCGCTTCCATTTCCGCCGAAGAACGGGAGCTGGCCGAGGACCTCGTCTTCGCCAGGAAGCCCGACGCCGCGCAGGCTTTCGCGGCCCGCTACCGCGACGCGAAAAAAGCCTCCTCCGCCCCGGCCGCGCCGGACGCCGCCCCGGCCGACAAGCTGCGCCTGGCCGTGCTCAACGGCCTGAAAGCCGGTATAGAGGAAGCCGTGGCGGCCCTGCTGCTCAAGCACTCCCCGCTGGAGATCATAAACGGCCCCGTCATGCTGGCCATGGCCGAGGTGGGCGGGCAGTTCGCCGCCGGCGACCTTATCGTGACCGAAGTCCTGCAGAGCGCCGAGGCCGCTAAGGTGGCCGTTAACGCTCTGGAGCCCGCGCTCAAGGCGCAGAAGGCGCCGAAGCGGGGCCGCGTGCTGCTGGCCACGGTGAAAGGCGACGTGCACGACATCGGCAAGAACCTGGTCGGCATAATTTTCGAGAGCAACGGCTTCGAGGTGGAGGACCTCGGCGTGAAAGCTGCGCCGGAGGAGATAACCGCCGCCGCCGTGAAGTCAAAGCCGGACTTCATAGGATTGTCCGGCCTGCTGGTGCGCTCCTGCGAGCAGATGACCATCGCCGCGCGCGAACTGGAGAAGGCCGGGGTAAAGGCCCCGCTCCTGGTGGGCGGCGCGGCCCTGACCGAAAAATTCACGGACGCGAATATCGCCCCGAATTACGGCGGCCCGGTCTTTTACGCCAGGGACGCCATGGAGGGCCTGAACTACGCCCTGGAGCGCGTGAGCGGCAAGCTGCGGGAGGAGAAACACGGGGCTCCGGCGGTTGTCCGCGAGCGGGCGGCAGCGGGGCCGGCCGCCGCTCTCCCGCCGCCCGTACCGGCCGGCCCTAATGGGGAGAGCTCGCTGCCGCTCGCCATACCGGCCGGCCCTAAGGGGGAGAGCTCGCTGCCGCTCGCCATACCGGCCTACCCTAATGGGGAGAGCTCGCTGCCGCTCGCGTCTTTTTCGCCGCCCGATATCCCCGTGCCCGCCGACCTGGAGCGGCATTTCACCGGGGACCAGCCGCTGGCCGAGCTGTTCGAGCACCTCGACGAGGGCCTTTTCAACCTGCGCTTCCTGAAGCTCAAGAAAACGCAGGAGGAGAAAAGCCGCGAAGCCAAAGAGCTGCTGGCGGGGATAAAGGACGAGATCCTGAAAAAGGGCCTGATAAAAGCGCGCGGGGTCTACAGGTTCTTCCCGGTCAACGGCTCCGGGAACGAGTTGCATTTTTACGACGGGGGCGGCAGGAAGCTGGCTTCCTTCGATTTCCCGCGCCAGCCCGGCGGGGAGCGGCTCTGCCTGTCCGATTTCGCCGCGCCGGCTTCGGAAGGCAGGAAGGACTACGCCGCGCTGCTGGCCGTGACCTGCGGCGAGGGCGTGCTGGAACTGGCCAGGCGCGAGCGCGAAGCCGGCAACTATGTCAGGTCCTACCTGGTGGAGGCGCTGGCGCTGACCCTGGCCGAGGCTTTCGCCGACGTTCTGCATTACCGCATACGCCGCGACTGGGGCATAGCCGAGGAGAACCCCGCCAAACCGCTGCTGCGCAGCAGATACCGCGGAAAAAGGTATTCCTTCGGCTACCCGGTCTGCCCCGACCTGGCCAACCAGAAGGTCCTTTTCGACCTGCTGAAGCCGGAGCGGGACGCCGGCCTGCGGCTGACCGACGGTTTCATGATGGACCCCGAGGCCTCGGTGTCGGCCATAGTCTTCCACAACCCGAAGGCCGTGTATTTTAATGTTTGAAGGATGGGACTTTTTTAGGTCTTGACAACCGGTATTCTTCTGCTAAAATATCTTTGAGTCCGCTGCCCTTATAAACGGGTTTTAGCGGACTCTTCATTTCGGGGTTATTTGAAGTACTCGAAGCCCTTCCCGTCTATGTAGAAAGTGCGGCCTTTGCGGACTACCCTGGCCAGCCCGCCGCGGAAGCCCGCGGCCTGGTCGTATTTGAACTCTATCGCCACTTTCCCGGTCCTGTCTATGTAGCCCCAGCCTCCCTTGGCCGCTTGATGGCCATTGGCCTTGTGCGGCACTAGCATAGCTTCGAAGTCTTTCAGCACCGGGGCTAGGCCGCCGTCGAAAGAGGCGCACATGGCGAAAACGAAAGGGAGGACTTCCCTGCCTTCCTGGTCTATATAGCCGCAGCGGCCTTCCGCCTCCAGCGGCTGGGCAGGGGCCAGGCCCCCGCTGTAGGGCCCGATGGAAACATAGGGGCGCTCCTTGAAGGCCAGCGTCCGGCGGTCGATGAAGCCGTATTTGTCGCCCAGCCTGGCCGCGGCGAAACCGCCGTCGAAGGGGAAAGCCTCGGCGTAAACAGGCGGCAGGGCTTCCTTCCCGGAGAGGTCTATGTAGCCGTATCTGCCGTTCACCCTGACCCGGGCCAGGCCTTCGCCGGCCGGGTAGACCTCCTCGTAATCTCCGCCGAGGAATTCCAGGCCGGCGCGCAGCAGCAGGCCGCGGCGCCCGCCTTTCTTAGCCGGGGCGGCGCCTTCCCGGAAAGGCAGCAGCTCTTCGTATTCGAAGGGCACGGCGGCGGCGCCGGTCCTGTCCACGCAGCCCCAGAGGCCCCGGGCCTTGGCCGGCGCGCAGCCCTCGCTGAAGGGGCCGGCGGACTGGTAAACGGGGGGGATGACCTTCTTCCCGGCCTTATCTATGAAGCCGTATTTGCCGCCGGCGCGCACCAGGGCCAGCCCCTCGCTGAAAGGCTCGGCGTGGTCGTAGCGGGCCGGTATTTTCAGCTTGCCGCCGGGGGCGGCGTAGCCCCATTTGCCGCCGGAGCTGTAGGGGACGAGGTCCTGCGCGCCGGCGGCGGCGCGGCAGGCGAGCAGGAGGGTCAGGGAAAGGATCTTCATGTATGTTCGCCGGCCTGGCGCTTCAACACGGATTATATATAATAAGTGCCTGGAGACAAATATGAAAAAAAGAACGGCGGTTTATCCCGGCAGCTTCGACCCGGTCACCTTCGGCCACCTGGACATCATAGACCGGGCCGCGAAAATTTTCGACCACGTCATAGTCAGCGTCTTCGTGCACAGCTCCAAGAAGAGCATGTTCACCGTGGAGGAGCGGGTGTCGATGCTCAAGGCCATCCTTAAAGGAAGGAAGAACGTGACGGTGGACTGTTTCGAGGGGCTGCTAGTAGATTATGTGAAGCGGAAAAAGACGGACGTGGTGATCAGGGGCCTGCGCGCCATTTCCGACCTTGAATACGAATTCCAGATAGCGGCCACCAACCGCACCCTGTATCCCGGCATAGAGACCGTGTTCTTCATGCCGCGCCAGCGCTACACCTATCTTTCCTCCAGCATAGTGCGCGACATAGCCCATTTCAAGGGCGACGTCTCGAAACTGGTCCCCCCGTACGTGGCCAAAGTAATAGCCGCCAGAAAAAGCTGAAAACAAACTCCTTGAAGCGCATAGCCGTCTGTATCCAAAGTTTCCTGCCGCTGGCGCGGTAATTTTGGTATATTATTCCGGTATTGGCAGAAATGGGCCGGTGATCTTAATATTAACTCGCCGGGCCGGACTCTGAACTAAAAACAGTTAAGGGGTAAATAATGAAAAAAGCGATATTGGCCGTTGGTTTGATATGCGGCGTTCTGCTGGCGGATACGGCTTCCGCCTATGACTTCGTCTGGACCACGCCTGTCCCGTCCAGCCGCGCGCTGGTTACCAAGAAAATGAATATAGACGGCTACCTGCCCTGGAGCTCCGGCGGTTCGGCCAGAGCCATGGGCATGGGCGGCGCTTATACCGCGGTGGCCAACGACCTGGGCGGCGCGGTGGAATACAACCCGGCCGGCCTGACCCAGCTCGACCATATCACCATCTCGGCCGTGGCCATAGCCAGGCGCAGCACCGACTTGGACGTCAACGGCAAAAAGACCTCCAAGTGGAAGATAGTTCCCACACAGGCCGGAGCCGCCCTCAGGGTGGGTCCGCTGGCCGTGGCCCTCAGCCGCAAGCAGCCCGAGAACACCTCCGCCTTTCAGAAGTACTCGACGGTGCAGCGCAATCTGTACGCGCCGGACGGCTGGACGATGAGCTATACCAGGTTCAGCGATAAACTCGACACCAAAGAACTTAATACCATGGTGCTGACCGGCGCCATCAGGCTGGGCAAGCTCTCCCTGGGCGCGAACTATAACAGCATAAAAGGCGACATCACCCGCACCCAGCGCGGCAGGAACGACTTGCGCGCCGGCCTGACCTCGAATAATTACTTCAACGCCACCGAGAAGGTGAACTTCGACGGCTACACCATGGACGCCGGTCTCCTTTTCGACATGGGGGCTTTCCAGGTGGGTGCCGCCGCCAGGAACTTCAAAGGCGGCGTGGACGTGAAGCGCGACATCACCTGGCAGGACAACTTCGACGTAGGCGCGGGCAACACCTGGAACTGGACCTCGCCCAGCAGCAGGGAGGAGATCACCAAGTTCGCCCCCACCACCACCGTCGGCGCGGCCCTGATACTGGGCAAGATACTCACCCTGGACCTGGACTATTCCACCACCAAGCTGGAGGACAGCAAGAGGAACCAGGCGCGGGTCGGCGCCGAACTGGCCGTCATCCCCGGCTTCCTTTTCGCCCGCGCGGGCGTGAAGGCCGACCTCAAGAACAAGATCGAGGACCAGGACAACAAGACCAACGAGTATTTCGTCGGCGCAGGCCTGAAGATGCTGATGCTGACCGTGGACGCCTCCGCGTCCCTGGCCTCGGCCAAAGCGGGCTCCGCCGGGGACAATATGTCCGGCGGCGTCAGCGCCACGCTGAAGTTCTAAGCGCCCAAGCGGGCTTCCCCGCTACGCGGTCCCCTCTTTCCGCAAGGAAGGAGGGGACCGTTGTTTTTAATCGAACTCGGTGAGGTTTTTGCGGTACTTCAGCGGCACGTTCTTGCGCTGGAGTTTGGGGTTCAGGCGCTCCTGGATGGCGGCGGTTTTGAAGAAGTGTTTCCAGAGCTCGCGCACTTCCGCCTCTTTGGCGTCCTCCAGGAGCCGGGCGGAGGAAAGCGGCGCGTAAACCAGCCTCCCGCCGAAATACAGCGCCGCGTTGTTGCGCCTGGCGTCGTGGAGGACCCAGTTGAAGGTCCCGAGCCGCGCGCGGAAATGCGGGGCCAGCAGGGCCAGGATATTGTGGTCCGGCTCTATCTTCGAATAAAGGGTCTTGTCGGCCAGCTCTTTGAAGCGGACGAAGCCTTTGAACATATGAGCCTCGCCGCCCACGCTGGACGCGAGGCCGTGGACCTTCCTCACCCTGTCTTCGGCCAGCATATTGTCGGCCAGCGGCCCTTTCAGGGCCAGCAGCTTCACATATTCCAGGATGGCGGTTTCCGCCCCGGGAACTTCCGAAAGGAAGGCGAAACGGACATAATGCCAGGATTCCTCCGAGCCCCGCCGCTCCACCAGCCGCCGGGCGGCCGCGGCTTTCACCGGGTCGGTACCGGAGTTCACGAATTCGGTGAACAGCCCCGCCTCGGCCCCTTCCTCTTTTGAAATGGCGCAACCCTCCCCGCCCTCCAGGGCAAGGGAGAGCGCGGTTAAGAAGCCTTCGAAACTTCCATTATAAAGGAATGTCCTCATAGCTGGCCGTTCACCGTCCCGGCCAGGCCCTCCTTCACCAGCTCTTTCTCGCTGAAAAGGCTGAGCTGGCCGTTGGGGTTCTTATGCTCCAGCAGCTTTATCTTTATGGCCTCCTCCGTCTCTTTCTTTATCCCGCCGTATTTACCGCCGGCCGTTACGAAATATACGGCGCGCTTCATCACCACGCCCAGCTTCTTCAGGTCGTCCAGCTTGAGCGGCCCCGCGCGCCGTGCCCGCAGTATCCGCCTGGCCGAGGTTACGCCTATGCCGGGCACGCGCAACAGCTCTTCATAAGGGGCTTTATTGACCTCCAGCGGGAAAAGGTGCAGGTTGTTCAGCGCCCAGACCGTCTTGGGGTCGAAGGAGAGGTCCAGCGCGGGATGCTTCTCGTCCAGCAGTTCGTCGGCGGTGAAGCCGTAGAAGCGCAGCAGCCAGTCGGCCTGGTAAAGGCGGTGCTCACGCAGCAGCGGCGGGTCGAGGAGGGCGGGCAGGCGGCTGTCGGCGACTACGGGCACGAAGGCCGAATAATAGACCCGCTTCAGCCGCATTTTATCGTAGAGGGCCTCGCTCAGCTTGATTATCTCCCGGTCAGTTTCAGGAGTTGCGCCAATTATCAATTGTGTGCTCTGGCCGGCCGGGGCATAGGCCGGTGAACTCTTTATAGCGCGGCGCTCGTCTTTCGAGGCTGAAATTTTCTGCGCCAGGCGGTTCATCGGCCCCAGCACGGTCTGCTTCGTTTTGCCCGGGGCCAGCAGGCGCAGGCTTTTATCGGTGGGCAGCTCTATGTTCACGCTCACCCGGTCGGCCCAGAGCCCGGCCTGGTCTATCAGGGCCTGGTCGGCGCCGGGGATGACCTTCATATGCACGTAGCCGTTGAAACGGAACTGCTGCCGGAGCTTGCGCACCGCTTCCAGCATCAGCTCCATGGTCCGGTCGGCCGAGACGGTTATGCCCGAGCTGAGGAAAAGGCCTTCTATATAATTCCTTTTATAGAACTCGAAGGTGAGGCCGGCTATCTCGTCGGGGGTCAATATGGCTTTGGGGGAATCGTTGGAGCGGCGGTTGATACAGTAAGCGCAGTCATAGACGCATTCATTGGTCATCAGGATCTTCAAAAGGGAGATGCAGCGGCCGTCGGCCGTCCAGCTGTGGCAGACGCCGCTCAGTTGGGCCGAGCCGGTGCCGCCGGCCCCGCCGCGGTCGGAGCCGCTGGAGGCGCAGGAGGCGTCGTACTTGGCCGAATCGGCCAGTATTTCCAGTTTTTTATCCAGGTCCATATCAAAAGTATAGCAGACGAACCCGACAAGGGGCTGTCGGGTTGGAAACAGGATTTTACCGAGAGCTGCGAGAAAACCGGGGAACTATTTTTATATTATAGCTGAGCGACTACGGAACTGCAACCCATGGAAAAAGTCTATATCTACGCGCTGGCGGCGAATTTAAGCTTCGCCGTGGGGGTGCAGTTCTTCACGCATTATGCCAGGCGCACTTCCAGCCTGTGGGTCAACTGTTTCAAGGCCGCGGTAGCCTCGGTATTGTTCGCCGTAACTATTTCAGCCCAGGGCGGTTTTCACCGGCTGGGAGGCGGTTACGCCGCGCTTTTTTTCCTTTCGGGGATGCTCGGGCTGGGGCTGGCGGACGTCCTGCTTATCAAGGCCTTCTCGCTGATGGGGCCGGGCCGGACCATGATGCTCTTCGGTTTCCAGCCGCTGGTGATAGGCGTGATCAGCTATTTCGCCTTCGGCCAGGCCGTGGACCTCGGCAAGGTCTACGCCATCTTTTTCTTCATCGTCTGCCTTTTCATCTTTTCCCTCGAGTCCTTCAAAAAGCACGGGCATTGGAACATGAAGGCCAGCCTCTTCGCCCTGTCCGGCGTGGTGCTGGACGCCCTCGGCGTACTGATAACCAGGTACACCTTCAATAACAGCCCGGGCATCACTACCACGGAGGGGAATTTTTACCGGGCCGTGGGCGCCCTGCTCCTTTTCGCCCTGCTGTCCCGCTTCAGGCCTTTTCAGTTCGGGGCGCAGTTGAAGGCGCTCAGCCGGAAGGGCCTGCTCTGGATAACGCTGGGTTCCGCGGCCGGCACCTACCTGTCGCTGATGTTCTACCTGAACGCGGTGCGCTACGCCGGCGCGCTGGCCGCCGTCTCCGGCATAGCCATAACCGGCACGCTTTTCGCCTCGGCCTTCGAATGCCTGGTGGAAAGGAAAGCCCCGTCCCCCTATCTGCTGGCCGCTTTCGCCTTTTTCCTGGGCGGGATGAGCTTCCTGTTCTGAGCGGTTTATGCTCCGCCGCGGCCTTGCTACCTGAAGTGGTAGAAAGGTTTCCTGGCGGCCTTCTGCTTGCGTACCTCGCGGCCGGCCAGCATGTCGTCCAGGACTTTCTTGATCTCCGAGGCCGGCACGGCGAAGCCCATGCCGGAGAAAGCCCCGGTGGGGGAGGCTATGGCGGTGTTTATCCCTATCACTTCGCCTTTTAAATTGAGCAGCGGCCCGCCGGAATTGCCGTGGTTGATGGCCGCGTCGGTCTGGATGAGGCTCTCGTATCTCATTCCTTCCACCGGCAGGCTGGCGTTCAGCGCGGAGATTATCCCGGAAGTGACGCTCTGCTTGAAGCCGAAGGGATAGCCCACGGCCAGGACGAAATCGCCCACTTTCAGGGCGGCGGAACCGTTGAGGTCGAGCGAGGTGAAGGGGCCGTCGCCTTTAATTTTCAGGAGGGAGAGATCCAGGCCGGGGGCGCTGGCCACCACGTAGGCCAGCCACTCCTTTTCCACGCCGTCGGCGTCCTGGGTGACTATCTTTATGCGCACCGCGTCCTCCACCACGTGCCGGTTGGTGAGGATATAGCCGCGCTTGTCTATGATCACGCCGGAGCCTATGCCGGCGCTGTGGTAGCGATAAAGTCTTTCATACGGGATGACGTAGCCGAAGAAATACTCGGGTTCCCAGACCGACTGGGTCTCTTCCTTGATGACCTGCACGCTCACCACGGCCGGGCCGGCCTTGGCAGCGGCGTCGTTGAAGGCCTTCTGCAGCCCGGCTAGATCCTGCGCCCCGGCCGGGGCCTGGAAGAGGGTCAGCGCAAGAAGTAAAAGAGTTCCCATGATAGCACTCCTTGTTGCCGCAGTCCGGAAAGTACTTGTAACTGCTCAGGTTCGGGGCCTGAGCAGCTAGAAGTATTTTTTATATTTTTCCCGCCTTTTCTGTCAACACCGCCCGCGCGGTTCGCCGCGCCTTGTGGCGCCGGCGCAATTTTTGTATCTTTCTCTTGGTATTTTTCCCTTCTATGCTGAGTAAATTAGCTATAGCGGTCCTGTTCTCCCTGCCGGCCGCCGCCTCGGGCGCGGCGCCGGAGGAACTCGCTCCTTCCTATATACCCGCCGGGCGGCCGGCGCAGGAGGAACTAACCAGCATGCTGCGGGCGAAGGTGAAGACCCTCGGACTGAACGGGCTGAAGGGCGGCAAGGCGTCGAAAGCCCTGCTGCTGCTGCCGAAAGACCGCGGCGGGGCCGGCGTCATTAATTTTGAAATCGAAGGAGGCAGCCGGGCCGGGGTTTACCAGTGCGAAGCGCTGGGCCGCGGCCTGACCTCCAGCGAGCCGAAACCGCGCTGGCCGGGGGGCCTCATCGGTAACTCAGCCGTCTATTACGCGCCTAAGGAAGCCTCCGACGGGGCCACGGTGCCGGGGGTCTACGACCTGAGGAATATCTCCCCGGAGCGCTACGAGATAGTTTTTCTTGGCAGGCCGGAGGACCTGAAGGGGGAGGAGGCCGCGGTGGCCAGGACCAGGGGCGGGAAAGGCGGCGAAAAGCCTTACTTCTCCGCGGTCTGGAAGCACTGGTACCCCAAGTCCTCCGCCGCCATGCCGGTGGATATGCTTTGGGCGGAGGACTCGCAGGCCGGGTCGCAGGGGGAGGGGGCGCCGGTATTCGAACAGCGTTCCGCGCCCAGGACTCCGGAAGAGGCCGCGAGGCAGAAGAAACAGCTTTCACGTAATTCGCGCTATTATTTCGGGCCTTACGGCCGCTCCGGCTTCGCCGTGCATACGGACCGCTGGGAGGAGCCGGAAAGGACGGAGGATCCCAAATATGCGGGCCGTCCGGAACTGACCGACTTCCGCTACCGCGACACTAACGGCTGC
This sequence comes from Elusimicrobiota bacterium, assembly GCA_016207645.1. Taxonomy (GTDB): domain Bacteria; phylum Elusimicrobiota; class Elusimicrobia; order Elusimicrobiales; family UBA9959; genus UBA9959. The sequence continues at coordinate 7,131 of JACQPH010000113.1, read as the reverse complement.
GTGAAACTGCGGCCGGCCTGCCTGGAACTGCTGAACGAATTCATAGCCGGGCAGGAGAAGCTGGGCCGCCGCTTGCAGTTGGAAGTTCTTGAAACGCCGCTGCTGGATAAACTGCCTTCGGAAAAACCGACTCAGTAGGTACCTGCCGGCCCTTCCGGTCCGGTAAGCCGGGCCGGCTTTATAGCCGGTAGACCCCGTACGACCAGGGGGGCAGCCGTGCCAGGAGTTTCTCGCCGGAGGCAGCCAGCTTGATGCCGCCGTCGAGGACCGCGCGGGGCTTTTTGCCGAGGGTCCCGGGTTTCAGCGCGAGTTTTTTTATCGAGCCGCCGTTGTTCATCAGGCAGAGCAGGGTTTCCCTTTCCGCGCGGCGCCTGAAAGCCAGGACCCAGCCGTCGCAATGCTCCTTGAGGAATTCAAATTTACCGTTCTTTATGGCTTCGCTGCCCTTGCGGAGGGCGGAAAGCTTTTTGTAGAGGCCGAGCAGAGCTCTGTTCCACGCCCTTTTGTTCTTCCAGGGCATGCCCCGGCGTGTGCCGGCGTTGAAGGCGCCCTGCAGCCCGATCTCCTCGCCGTAATAGACGTTCACCGCGCCGGGGAAGAGGAAGGAGAAGACCATGGAAAGCTTCATCCTGTCCTCGTTGCCGCCGTAAGTGTTGAGCATCCGGTCGGTGTCGTGGCTGGTCATCATGTTCAGCTGCCGCAAGGTGGTCTCCGGCTTGTACAGGCCGAGCAGGCGCTCGATGGCGGAGATGAATGTCGCCTGGCGCCAGTGCTTGAGCTTCCTCCCGGCGTAGGAATGGGTGAGCTTCAGCTTTTCTCCGCCGAAATAGGAGATGCAGGCCGCGCTCAACTGGTAGTTCATGACCGCGTCGAACTGGTCGCCTTTCAGCCAGCGCCGGGCTTCGCCCCAGATCTCGCCGATGAGGTAGCAGTCCGGGTTGACGGCCTTGCAGGTCCGCCTGAACTCCCGCCAGAAGGAATCGTCGTCGATCTCATGAGGCACGTCCAGCCGCCAGCCGTCTATCCCCTGCTCCAGCCAGTACCTGGCGACGCCGAGGATGAACCTGCGCACTTCGGGATTCTTCGTGTTGAACTTGGGCAGCGCGGGCAGTCCCCACCAGCAGGAATAATTCGGCTTCTCGCCTTTCTTCAGATTGTAAGCCTTCAGCGGGAAGCCGTGCGGATGGAACCAGTTCTTGTACGGTGAAGCCGCCCCATTCTCCAATAAATGATTGAACTGGAAAAACCCCCGGCTGGCGTGATTGAAAACCCCGTCCAGTATAACCTTCATCCCGCGCTTATGCGCCGCCTTCAAAAAAGACTTGAAAGCCCCGTTCCCGCCCAGCACAGGATCCACCTGGTAATAATCAAAAGTGTGATACCTGTGATTAGCCGCCGAAGCGAAGATAGGCGTGAAATAAACCGCGTTCACCCCAAGCCCGCTCAGATAATCCAGCCTCTCCTCAGCCCCCTTGAGGTTGCCGCCCTTGAATCCCTCCGGAGTCTCGGGCAAGTCCCACCTCTCAAAAACCCCGTCCACTCCGGCCGTTTCTGATTTGGCGAACCGGTCCGGAAAGACCTGATAAATAACCGCGCCTTTAACCCAATCAAGATGGTCCATGATAAATTTCCTTTGGCCCGATGTGAATATTGTAACGTCTTTGCATCACTCACGTCAAAGATGTATAGTTGGGGCGGCAAAGGTATGGGCCCGTCGCTCACGGAGTGATTGACATTGCGGGTTATGTCCGCAAGAATATGTTTGGGGTTAAAAACTAATATTTATTTTTAGCTCGCGTGTTATGGAACCAAAGCCTTTAATGCGAAAGCTTATGTTGTCATTTGCTCTGCTGATTTTAGCGGCGGCAAATACATTTTCTTATACGGTAATGGATGTTAGTAACTGTAAAGTATCTGAAAATGGCCCCTGTGCAGCGATTGTGGTAGAGGATGGTGCGAAGCTTTACCTGTTGGATAAGTCCGATAGAAAGAAAGAAGGTGCAATTGAGGTTAAAGTCGGGGATTTATTTTTTGTAACGGATACTGATGGTGAATGGGTCAAAGTCGGGCTGTTGGATGGAAGACGCGGGAAAATGGAACTAAAATTCCTGGAAATGCGCTTTGCAGTACTGAACGTGGAGGTAAAAGTTCCCAAAGCGTCATTGTACGCAAAGCCGATAAAAACTTCAGAAGTTTTATCCGATTTTCCTCAAGGGAAAGTGCTCCCGGTAGAAGAGTTATACCACAGCACCTCTGCGTCAGATAGCGGTTATTGGTTCCATTTCAGCGGGCTGGTCGAGGGCTGGTTTAATATGGAGCAGGTGAATGTCATCTACGCCGGGGCGATCTTGAATGCGGCCGAAGAGAGGCATTTACGTGGATATGACCAGTCTACACATGAAAAGTCGCGGCGTTTCTATAACATACTGCTTGAAAGGTATAGAGACCAGGATTTTTACTTCCCTAGGATGTTTCACGGCGGGGATATGCATGGCGGAGCAGCGGCGCTGATGGGTATTGCCAGCACATATGTTCAGGAAAAGAAATATCATGAGGCGATAACGGTTCTTGAATCCGTTATGGAAAAATTTCACGACGCTCCCGGTGATGGCGGGGAAGCCGGGCCGGGCTCGTATGATTGGATTGCAAGGATATACAGGGACAACCTGGCTGATAAACAAAAAGCGGAACAAATATACCGCGTAATGATAGATAAGTATGCGGCATATACAATTACTGGCGATAAATATCATTCCTCTTTCGACCTGCATGCGCAGCGCGAAATATTTGATATGTATGCCTCGGATACGGACAAAGTTGTAACTGAAGCGGAGAAATTTATCGCAGGCCCATACTCGCTGCATTTAAAGTATGCCGCTTACGCTAAGCTGCTTATGATTTATGTCGCTCGCGACGATAAAAGCTCCGTGGAGTTGATCATTGCTAAAATGATCAAGAATATTCAGTTCTGCCATTCCGGCTTTTTCGCAACTGAAGAGCCTCTTGGACGAACGATAGGAGCGCTGGAGTTTGCCGGTAATTATTTCTATAAACGCGGAGAAAAGGACCGTGCGATAAAACTACTGACAGAATACCTCTCGGAAGCAGATGATAAGAGAATCAAACAAATGCTTAAGAACGAGATATCGCGGTTAATGGGAAATAGGTATCCTTGGACGCTTCCACGCTAATGGGGGGATAGGGGCTTGACGGGGGGCTTATTTGTCTGTTTTGTTGCGCTGTTGCATCTGGCGCTTGAGCTGCTCGGCTGCAGGGGGGCAGACTAAAGAGTCATTCGTAAAAGATAGGCGTCCCAGAACTCCCTGGGAGTGACTACGAGTGTCTTCATGTGGCGGGGCGGGAAGTGGGATTTGTTGCCGGTGACCAGGAATTCCGCTTTCGCGGTTTCCGCACACTCCAGGAAACGGTTGTCGGAGGAGTCTGCCTGGCAGAGATTCAGGGTCTTCTTCGGGGAAACCAATCTGGACCGGGATTTAAACAGGGCGAGAAAACTTCCGATCTTGCGGGGTTCGAACCCGAATCTCGGGCGCCGCAATACCTTGTCCAGCTCGGCCAGGATGGAAGGCGAAAGTGCGGCGTGGATCTTGCCCTGCAGGGCCAAGTCCAGGATCGCCGCCGGAAGACTATCCGCGGCCAGAAGGCCGGAGACGACAACGTTCGTATCCAGAACTACGCGGATCACGGCCGGGCGCGCCTGGCCGCGCGGATCTCGCGCGAGAGCTCTTTTGCGGAGATCTTATCCAGGCCCCTGGATCTGGCTTCAAGCTGGAGCTCAACGACAACCGAGGCCCGCTTCTGCCTGAGGATGGTCGTCAGGTAATCCGAAACGCTCATCAACACGGCTTTCGGCCGGCCCCGAGAGCTGACAAGATATCTAAGCTGGCCGCGATCCAGGCCGTTAACGAGCCCTGACAGCCGATGCCGCGCCTGGTCCAAGCCGATGATCTGAGTGGTCATTTATATTCCTCCAACCTATATGTTAGTATACAGGTTGGAGGACTAGTAGTCAAGGGTCCTGCGGGGGGGTTACAGAATATAAAAAGCCCCCGCGGTTTCCCGGGGGGCTTTTATCGGTTGAAGGTACAGTTTATTTATCTATCTTGTTCTTCTGTTCCAGCTGGCGCTTGAGCTGCTCGCCTATGGAGCCCAGAGTGGGCTCTTCGGCGGCGGGGGTTTCCGGGTTCCGGTATTTCTGCATCGTGGCCGCGGTTTCCTCTTCCGCGCGGCTGAGCTCGGCGGGCACCAGGGAAATGCGCTTGTTGGCCGTATCCACGGCCTCTACGCGCACCTCCAGCTCCTGGCCGGCGGTCAGGACGTCCCCGGGGTGGTTGACGCGCTTGTCTCCGCCCAGGCGGGAGACGTGGATCAGGCCGTCCACGCCGTCGCCAAGGGTCACGAAGGCGCCGAAAGGGGCCAGGCGGGAAACCTTGCCGGTATGGTAGGAGCCGGCCGGCCATTTCATAGCCGCCGTGTCCCAGGGGTTGGGCAGGGTGTCCTTGAGGCTGAGGGAGATCCTGCGGTTGTCCCAGTCCAGGGATTTTATCATCACTTCCACCGGCTGGCCGGCGGAGAGGATGTCGCTCACTTTCTCGGTGCGGCTCCAGGCCAGCTCCGAGACGGGCAGCAGGCCTTCCACGCCGCCTATGTCCACGAAAGCGCCGAACTTCTGTATGGAGGTCACCACGCCGCGCACCTTGTGGCCTTCCTGGAGGGTCTCTTTGAGCGCGGCGATCTTCTCCCGCCTTTCCTTCTCGACAATTTCCCTGCGGGAGAGCACGACGTCGCGGCGGTCGCATTCCAGGATGTGGAAGACCATGGAGGCGCCGATATAGGCCTCTTTGCTCTCCTCGCGGCGTATGCCCATGTGAGAGAAGGGGCAGAAGGCGCGCATGCCGCCGGAGAGGGTCACCTCGAAGCCGCCTTTCATTTCCTTCGAAACCCTGCCTTCCACCGGGATATGGCTCCTGAAGGCGTCCATGAGCTGGGCGCGGGCCGCGGGGCCGGTGCCGATCCTGGTGGTGAAGCGCATTTCGCCTTCCTCGGTGTGGAGGAAGTAGGCGCGCACCTTGTCGCCTTCCTTGACCAGCAGCGCGCCTTCGGCGTCCTTCAGTTCGTTCACGTCTATATAGCCCTCGCCCTTGCCGCCGACCTCGATCAGGGCCCACTCGGGCGTAAGTTTCACGATGGCGGCCTCGACCTTCTGGCCGGGCTCCAGCCTGGAAGGCTCCTTATAGGTCTGCTCGAACATCTCCGCGAAATTTTCTTCGTTTTCCATTACGTTCTCCATATGTTGCTCCCTCCGAGGTGCGCGCTGTTCCATATCTGATTTTACAAAATTTAGGGCCCGGTAGGGAGTAAAGACTGAAATCCGGCCCCCGGTTTTTCTTATTTGGTATCATATAAGGACGGCCGGGCGGCAAACGGGATAAACATGGACAACACCAAGAAATCGCGCTTCATCCTGGGCATAGCCGGCGGCTCGGGTTCCGGCAAGACCACCCTGGCCGGCAAGCTCATAGACCAGTGCGGCAAAATAGGCATAGACGGGCAGCTCTTTTCCCTCGACAATTATTACCAGCCCCTCGACCACCTCGATTTCGACGAGAGGAAGAAGTACAACTTCGACCATCCCGACGCCATAGACTCCGTGCTGGCCGTGAAGCAGCTGCACGACCTCTGCGCCGGCAGGACCATCCAGCAGCCGGTCTACGACTTCAAGCGGCATACCCGCGAAAAAGAGACCGTCCCCTGCAGGCCGACGCAACTGATAGTGGTGGAGGGGCTCTACACCCTGCATTTCCCTAAGCTGCTGGCGCTGTGCGATTACAAGATCTTCGTCTCCACCGGCATGGTCACGGCCGTGCTGCGCCGCGTGCAGCGGGATATCAGCGAGCGCGGCCGCGACATCGAGGGCATCAAGCACCAGATCCTCGCCACCGTGCTGCCGATGTACGAGACCTACGTGAAGCCCACGCAGAAGAACGCGCATTTCTCCATCAACTGGGAGGGGGAGGAGATCCCCGGCAAGGCCACCGAGGGCCTGGTGCGCATGATGCGCGACCATTTCCGCTGAAGGCTCCGGCCTATGAAAAAAAGATGGCTGCTGGCCCTGGCGGGGCTGGTTTGCGGTCTCTACCTGGCGACCCTCCGGCCGGGGCAGGGCTGGATGGACGACTACGCCCAGTACGCGCTGCACGCGGCCAATCTCGCCGAGGGCCGGCCCTATGAGGCCACCGGCTATATCTTCAATCCCGCCTATCCTTACACGGGACCGGCTACCTACCCGCCGGTGTTCCCGCTGCTGCTGGCGGCGGTATACAGGTTCGCCGGCCCGGACCTGCGGGCTATGAAGGCGGTTACCGTAGTTTTTTTCTCGGCCACGCTCTGCGTGCTGGCGCTTCTTTTCAGCGCCGCGCTGCCGGGCCGGCTGCCGCTCCTGCTCGCGGGGCTGCTGGGCCTGAACCCGGTGTTCTGGAAGTTCAAGGACTACCTTTATTCGGAATACGTGTTCATGTTCTTCAGCTTCTCGGCTCTGCTCGCCTTCGCCGGCGCCCGCGCCGCCGAGGCCTCGGGGGAGAGCTGGCGGCCGAAAGCCCTGGCGGCCGGGCTGCTGCTTTACCTGGCTTATGGCACGCGCAGCGCGGGCGCGCTGACCGGCCTGGCGTTCGCGGCCTTTGACCTCCTGAACGGAAGAAAGCCGTCGAAGACGCTGCTCGCCGCCTGCGGCGCGGCCCTGTGTCTCGGCGTCCTGCAGAATTTCACGCTGCACAGCGACGCGGTCTACGTGGAGCAGGCACGTTCCTGGTTCGCCGGGACCCCGTTCCTCGCCGTGCTCGCGAACAATCTAAGGAATTATCCGGGCAGGTTCGTCCAGCTTTTCCATAACGGCTACCTCGAGCCCCCGGCGTGGGCGCTGTTCGGTACGGCGGCCCTGCTGGCGGCCGCGGGCTTCCTGGCCCGGGTTAAGGAAAAGATAGCGCTGCCGGAAATTTACGCGGCCATCAACCTGCTGTTCCTGCTGGTCTGCCCGGCGGCCGACGGGCTGCGCTACGGCTTCCCGCTGGTGCCTTTCTTTTTTTATTACGCCTTCGCGGGCTGGCGGACGCTCTT
>JACQPH010000123.1 GCA_016207645.1 Elusimicrobiota bacterium | reverse complement strand
GTGCTGCTGGAGGGCGGCGCCGCCTTCGAAGCGGCGGACTGTACCTTCGAGAACGGCGCTTTCGGGCTGTCGGGCTCCGGCCGGCATGAGATCAGACTCGAAAGCTGCCTGTTCGGCGGCAACCGGGGCCGGGCGGTCAGCCTGGAAGGCGCTTCCCTGCTGACCGCCCGGCGCTGCGTTTTTGAGAAGAACAGCGCCGGGATCTCGGCGGCCGGCGGCGGCGTCCTGGTCTTTGACGGCTGCTCTTTCTCCGGGAACCGCGGGCCGGGCGTAGAGATCAACGGACGCAACTCCCTGCTGGTCCGGGACTGCTCGTTCAAAGGCGGGGAGAGCGGGATAGAGGGGCTGGGCCCTAACCGCGTGGAGATAGAATCCTCCGCTTTCAGCGGCATTACAGGGCCGGCGGCGGAACTGGAGCTCCCCGTCCTTCTGGACGCCGCCCGCTGCGTGATCAGCGGGAACGGCTCCGGCTTCGACCTTAAGGCCTGCCGTCTTTTAAAGGGCGGCGAACTCCGTTTCGAAGGGAACGCCGGGCATGCCCTCTCGGCGGACGGCGCCGGGGAGATCCTGCTGGACGGCTCGACTTTCAGCCGGAACGGCGCCGGCCTTAACCTTAAAGCCTGCCGGCTTTTGAAGGGCCGGGGGCTCCGTTTTGAGGGCAACGCCGGGCCGGCGCTCTGGGCGGACGGCGCCGGGGAGATCCTGCTGGACGGCTCGACTTTCAGCCGGAACGGCGCCGGCCTTAACCTTAAAGCCTGCCGGCTCTTAAAGGGCTCCGGGCTTAGTTTCGAGGGTAACGCGGGGCACGCGCTCCGCGCCGACGGCGCTGGAGAGCTGTTCCTGGACGGAGCGGACTTCCGCGGGAACAAGGCCGGTCTCGACCTGCGTCTTTTCAGGCTCTTAAAGGGCTCCGGGCTCAGTTTCGAGGACAACACGGGCCCGGCCGTCCGCGCCGACGGCGCCGGGAGGGTCCTGCTGTCGGGCTCGGGCTTCCGCGGGAACGGCTCCGGACTGTCTTTGCGCGGCGATGTCGAAGCCAGCCTGGCGGACTGCGCTTTCGAGCGGCAGGCCGGGACGGACGTTCTGTATTCGGGGCGGACGCGCGGAAAACTTTCTGCCTGCGTCTTCCGGGCGGGCGGCTCGGCGCTGGAAATCTCCGGGACGGCCTCCGTTTCGGGGGAAAAATGCCTGTTCGAGGAGAACGGGGGGCCCGCCGCCGAGGTCTCGGGCCGCGCGGAGCTGCGCCTGTCTGACTGCCGCTCCTCCGGAGAGAACCCCTCCCTGCTTATGAGAGGGGACGCCGCCGGAAGTTTCAGCCGGGTTTTCGCGCGCAGCGGTTCTTTCCCCGCTCTCTCCGCGGCCGGGCGGGCCCGCGTGAGCGCCGCCGGCTGTTCATTCTCCTCCGCCGCCGACGCGGTATATTTCCGCAGTTCGGGGAGCGCGGAGTTCCGCGGCTGCAGGCTCGCTTCGGGGGAAGGGGCGGGCCTGAACCTGCGCTCGGGGGAAGCCGGGCTGCGCGATTGCTCTCTCGAGGGACGGGGCGGGATCCTGGCGGCTTCGCGGTCCGCGGTAAAGCTCCGCGACGTGGAAATAAAGTCCGCCGCTTACGGTATCGATTCCTCCGCGGCCTCCTTTTCCGCGGCGGGCCTGAACCTGCGCGGCGGGACGCTGGGCGGCATTCTGTTCTCGGAAGGCGTCAACCGGCTGAAGGATTGCAGCGTGGAAGAGGCGCCCTACCCCGGGATCTCCGTGGCCGAAGGCGCAGCCCTCGCTTTTGACGGGATCGTTTTTTCCGGCCGGCCCTGGCTTCGCGCGAAACCGCCGTCCGACAGGCCCTCTTTAAAAAAGCCGCTGTTCCGTTTCGTTGCCGCCACCGCCTCGCGGCCGCTCTTCGGAGCCGTCTACCGCCGCATCTATCTCACCGCCCTGCCGGCCGCCCGCCTGCTGCTGCGGGGGCCGGGCCTGCGGGCGCTCTACCTTTACCGGGGCATGGCCGGCAAGGGCTGGGTTCCGGGCCTGAGCGATATGGACCTGGCCTGCGTACTGGAAGCCGCGCCGCCCGGCGCGGATTACTCCGCGTACTCCGCGCTGCGCCGCCGCCTCCGCCTGCTGAAGCTGCTCTTCCCGTTCACCGGAGAACTGATGCTGTCCACGGAGGGGGACTTCACGGCCTTTCTCAACTGCTGGGGGGTCAAGGGCGCGGAGTTTCCCGGCGCTTCGCGCCTTCTTTACGGCCGCGCCGTAAAGGTCAGCCCTGGCCCGCAGGGCGCCGGGGCGGCCGATACCACCGAAGCTTTTTACGCCTACACGCTGCTGCTGCGCCAGTTCTTCTCCGAGGGCCTGCCGGAGCCTTTCCTGAGGAGGAACTGTGTCAAAAATCTTGTCGATATACGGCGCTATCTGGACGCCTCCTCTCCGGAGAGATACTCGCGGGCCGCATACGCCGCCGCGAACGGCCTGCCGCTGGAAAACTTCATGTCGCTGAAGGGAACGGAAGCCGCCTACCAGGCTTTCCGCGCTCTGCACGCCGCCGCGCCGCCGGCTCCGGGGGGGGGTGCCTCCTCCGCGGACTGGGGACCAGCCCGGCCACCCGCCGGCGCTTCTCCCCGCGGCTGGTTCAACCGGAGCGCGTTCGACGCCGTCTGCCGGGGCATGGCGCAAAGCTCCGGCGTCGGGCTGGGCGTAGCCCTTGATTCCCTCTACCGGGTCTACCTGGTCCTGCCCGACGACTCGGCCGGCGACAAGGCGGCTTATCTGCGCGCCTGCGGGGCGCTGCGGGAGGCAAGGTCGGTCTCGCCGGCGCTCAGCGCCTCGCCGCTGGTGCTTACCCGGAGCTCTTTCGCCCTGCTGGCCCGCCTTCCCTACCTGAACAACCCCATGTTCTGGGCGGACCTCGCGGCTCCCGCGGCCGGCGGCAGCGGGCCCGAAGACGGCGGCGTGTACTGCTATGACCTGGCGCCGGTATTCCCGGCGCCGCCCGCCGGCGCGGCGCGCCGCGCGGCCCTGCCGGCGGCCAGGCACTTCTGCGCCTCCTGGCGGTCTCTCTGGGAGGAAATGCCGCCGCATTATTTCTATACAAGGACCGCCGGCCTGCGCCTGCTCCTTGAAACCGGCGGGAGCCCGGAGTTCTCCGCCCGGGACCTCCTCAGGGAAACGCTGCTGAAAAGAACGGGAGCGGAGCTCCCGGCCTGGCGGGACTACCTGGCCGGCGGGTCGGGGCGGGCCAACTACGAGTATATCTCCTCGCAGGCGGCCGTCCTGGGGAGGCTGGCCGATGCGGGTTGACGGCGGGCTGAGCGTCGTGCTGATAACGCGGGGCCGGCCGGACCTGCTGAAGGCCTGCCTGGACAGCGTCCTCTCGGGGGGGGAGCGGCCGGAGATCATAGCCGGGGTGAACGGGGACGCCCCGGGTTCGCTGGAAGTGCTTAAAAGTTTCGGGGGCGCCGTCAAGGCCGTCAGCCTGCCGCGCATGTGCAGGGGGGAGGCGCGGAACGCCGCCGCCGCCGCCGCGTCCGGCCGCTGGCTCTGTTTTCTCGACGACGACACGCTGGTCCCGCCGGGCTATTTCGACAGGCTTGCGGCGCTGATCTCGGCCCACCCGGGGACGGCGGTATTCGGCGGCGGGCAGGCCCTGGCGGCCGGCGCGGGAAGCTTCGAGTCGGCTGTTTACTCCGTCCTCGCCTCGCCCTGGGGCGGCGGGCCTTTCACCGAAAGGTTCTCGCCGGTAACCGGGACCCGGGCCGCCGGCCCGGAGAAATTCATCTTATGCAATCTCACCCTGGACCGCGACTTCCTGCGGGCCCGCGGGCTGGCTTTCGAGGGGCACCTCACCAGCGCGGAGGAGAACCTGCTGCTCGGCCGCCTGTCCCGGGCCGGGGCCCGCATGGTCCTGAGCGGCGACCTGAACATAGTGCACAGGCGCCGTACGGAACCGCTCTCCTTCGCCCGCCAGGTTTTCAGCTCGGGGCGCGGGAGGGCCCAGATCACCCTCCTGAGCCCGCGGGGCTTCTCGGCTTTTACTTTGCTGCCGCCGGCGGCGCTGCTCTTTTCCGCGTGGGCGGCGGCCGGGGCCCGCGGCTTCCTCCAGGCGGCCGGCGCGGCTTATGCCGCGCTCTCCGTCTCCGCGGCGGCGCTCTCGGGCGCGCGCCCGGGCGCCGGGCCGGCGGTGGCAGCGCTGTTCCCCGTACTGCATGTTTCCTACGCCTTGGGCTGGCTTTACGGAGCCGCGGAGGGCTTAATGGAGAAAGCGGCGGGGCGGGCTAAACCCGGGCGGTGCCGCTGCGAAGAAAAGCCCTGAGCGCCGCCGCGTTGGCGGCGTGATCGGGACCTGTCTCGAAAACCATAAAAGAAGTTCTTCGCAGCAGCGCCCGCGCGGTCTTTACGCGTGAAGCCAGGATCAGCCCCTTGCGCGCGATGTCCGGCGCGGAGAGCCTCAGGAAATATTCCGCCAGTTGCGGAACGCCGCAGCCCGCCACGAGGGACCTGGCCAGCTCCCAGGCGGCTTCGCCCGCGGCTGGGGTCCTGAAACCGGGGCGGCTTCCCCGTGAAAGCCTGAAAATATAGGCGGGGGGCAGCGGCGGGGAGACCCGCAGGCCGGACGGGCCTATATCCAGCAGGCGCTTCGGGGGATAATGTCTCCTTTTGAAACACCGCAGCCCGGGGAACCGCCCCAGATGCGGGCTGTCCTCCCCCAGGCCGATGCGGGACGGGAACTGGTGCGCCAGGCCGTCGCCGGAGATAAGGGGCGTGTCGTCGGACAGAAGCGAGAAGGCGCCGTCCTTGAGCAGCTCCAGGAGCAGGGTGGTCTTTCCCGCGCCCCGGGCGCCGCAGAACAGCAGGGCTTTCCCGTTCCAGCCGAGGGCTCCCGCGTGCAGCCTGTGCAGTCCCCGGCGGTCCAGGGCCTCGCCGGCGCGTGAAAGTATCAGCAGGTAGGAAAGCTCCTTGAGCAGATCGCGGTCCGCGCCCGAGAGCAGCCCCGTGCGCGACCGATAATCATATTCGCACAAGGCGCCCTCGGGATACCAGACCGCGCGGCGCCCCGGCGGGGAGGGAAGAATGCGCCAGGCCGCGGTCCGGAGCAGCGCCCCCGCCGGGCCGCCGGGAGGCGCGCCGAGCAGTTCGGCCGTTATGGAGATCTCCGGTCCGGCGCCCTGCGCCGCCGGGAAGGCGGAAAAATCTGCCGCCGCCCAGTCGGTCAGGACCTGGTCGCCGGAACGGAACTCGACGACGCAGCCGTGGAAATCGAGGAGAAGGGAGCGCTTTCCGGTCATCGGGAGGTCAGCTTCGCCAGCGTGCGCTTGAAATTCTCAGGGGTATCGGTGCGCAGCACTTCCGCGCCGGGAGGCAGGTCGCAGATGAACTCGGTGAGCATCGCGCCCGGAGCCAGCTCGACGAAAGTGCGGACGCCGTCCTTCAGCATGGCCCCGAGGACCTCCTCCCAGAGGACAGGCCCGTCCACCGCGCGCGAGAATTCCCTGCGCAGCCGCGCCGGGGAGGAGCGGCGGCGCCCGTCGCTGCCGCAGTAGAGCGGGAACTCGGGAGCGCTGAAAGTCTGCTTCGCGGCCAGCGCGGCCACGGACCTTGCCGTGTCGGAGAAGAGCGAGGTGTGGAACGCGCCGACTTCCCTGCAGGTCTTGACCTTTGTCCTGCGGGGGAGAAGCGCCCGGAACTCCGCCGCCGCCCCCGCGTCCAGCCCCACCACGCCCGCGTTCAGGCGGGAATAAAAATTAACCAGCTCGCAGACCCGCCCGGACCCGGACAACCGCGAGCAGGCGCTCCGGAGCAGCGCCCTGTCCGCCCCGTAAACGGTCAGCAGCAGGCTGGGGCGCTCAAGGCAGTTCTTCTGGCCCAGGCGGGAGAACTCCCTGATGGCCGAGAAACAGAAGCCGGCCGGCACGGCGCCGGCGAAGGCGTAGGCGGCGAATTCCCCGACGCTCCTGCCGGCCGCGCAGCCGGGAACCGCGCCTTCTGCGCGCAGGGCGCGGGCTACCGAAAGGGAAAGCGCGACGGTAACTTCGAAGAAAAGGGAGGGACAGGGCGAATCCACCGGCGGGAAAAGCTTTTCGCCGGGCCCGGAGAACATCACTTCTTTAAGGCCGGGCGCGGCCTCGCGCGGCAGGGAGTCCAGCGCGCGGCGGACGGACGGTACGGCTTCGTAGAGGGCTTTCCCCATGCCTGAGTGCTGCGAGCCGGAGCCGGGGAAAAGGAAGGCCGTTCTACGGCTTGAAGGCGGACGCGACTTCACTTATTTTGCCGTGGGACTTTATCTGGGGTTTCTGGTACTTCTTCGCTTTCCGCGGGGTTTTCTTCCGTTCTTTCATTTTCCCGCCTCCGGTCCGAGTATTTTTAGCTTGGCGAGGTCTCTGAGGTAGGCGGAAACGTCGCGGTCCGCCTGGCCGCGCTCTATCGAGTATTCCGCGGCGAGGGCTTCGGCTATGCCCGCGGGCTTCCTGCCCGCGCTCAGCAGTTCCCAGATAAAGGTGCCGGTCTCGTTCGCCGAATAGTACTCGGAAGTCTCGAGGTTGAGTATCACGGCCTCGTCCCCGGCTTTGCGCCAGGCCACCGCTTCGGCTATCAGGGTATTCTTTTTCTCTCCGGCCATGCTGTAATTCTAGCAAACTCGGAAGGGTTTCTGGCAGGGGAAGCGGGAGGCGGCCCTTGTCCCGCCCAGGAAGCCCCCCAGCCGCCCGGCCCGGCCGAGCGGCTTTGCCGCGTAAGGGCAGCTGCGCGCCTCGCCGCCGGGACCGAAGAAAAGGACCTCTCCCAGCGTCGCTGCGCAGCCTCCCCGGCCGGGCCGGGCGCAGGTCCTGGCATAGCCGTCCGGGGAGGCGCCGCGCAGTCCGGCCGCCAGTTCCGCGGGCAGGCGGCTGGCGCCGCGCGGGGGCGCGTAAGCCAGCAGGCGGGCGCCGTGGGCGCCGGACTTTTTCGCGAAAGACAGCAGGGCGGCCAGGTCTCCGGAGGGGAGCGAGCCGGAGAAAACGCAGGTGGAAATATAGGTTATCAGCCCGGCGCGCCGCGCCGCGCGCACGGCCCCCACGGCGCGCCGGAACGAGCCGGCGCCGGACAGCGCGTCATGGCGCGACGGCGCATGTGAATGCAGGCTTATCATCACCGAGGAGAGGCCGGCGGATGCCAGCCGCCCGACCCTGGCCGCCGTAAGGGCCTGCCCGTTCGTGTCCAGCTCGGTGAAGAGCCCGAGCCGCGAGGCGGCGGCTACGGCCTTTTCCAGCCCGGGATAGAGCAGCGGCTCCCCGCCGAAAAAAACCACCCGGGGGATACCTGCCCCGGCCGCTTCCCTGAGGAGGCGCCCGAGCAGGCGGGCGGGCATGTCCGCTTTCCGTCCCGTCCGCCGCGCTCCCGCATACTTGCAGTGGCGGCAGGCCAGGTCGCAGCGGGAAGTGAGACCGAGGAAAACGGAATGAGGCGCGCCGGCAGGCAGCCGGGCCAGCCCGGCCTTCAGTACCGCCATAGCCAGCTTCGCTCCGGACGAGAGCCGCGGAGAGACGTTCGCGTCGAGCGGTTCGCCGGGAGCGGCGGCCCCGGCGCTAAGCTTATGTATTTTTGAGGACATTAGTGTTCTTTCGTAACTGTTCAGGTCGCTATACGGGGTTCGGGTTGGCCGGGGTTTTGGCCGTCTGATGGGCATAGCCCTTGATACGGCACTGGCATAGCCTTGCCCCGCGAACCCCGGAAGAGGCCGTCTGAGGGGCATAGCCCTTTGATACGGCACTAGCATAGCTTCGGAAACCCTTGCGTCGGTTTCCCCCCGAAGCGGGGCCCCCCTTCCGCAAGGGGTTCGCG
>JACQPH010000114.1 GCA_016207645.1 Elusimicrobiota bacterium | reverse complement strand
GTCTCGCGCAGCGGCAGCTGGGGCCGCAGGTTGATGGCTTTTACTCCGGTCTCCTTCCCCTCCTTCTTCTCCTTGCCGGGGCAGTTGTAGACGCAGGCGCCGCAGCCGGTGCAGTCCTCGATGGCCACCTGCACGGTGAACCTGTGTCCTTTCAGGTCGCCCTTGCCCTCGTCGGACTTGAACGTGGCCGGGGCCTTGGCGAGCTCGGCGGCGTCGTAGGCCTTGATGCGGATGGCCGCGTGGGGGCAGACCAGCGCGCAGAAGCCGCACTGGATGCAGAGGTGCTTCTCCCAGACCGGCGCTTCAAGGGCGATATTGCGCTTCTCGAAGCGGGCGGTGCCGACGGGGAAAGTGCCGTCCACGGGCAGGGCCGAGACCGGCAGCTGGTCGCCGCGGAAGGCCGTCATCTCGCACAGCACGTCGCGGACGAAAGGCGGGAAGCCCTCCACTTTGCAGGCGCGCACGGTCTTTGAGGTGGCCTTCGCGGGGATCTTCACTTCCTGGATGGCGGCCAGGGTCTGGTCCACGGCCGCGAAGTTCTTGTTGACCACCTCGTCGCCCTTGCTGGCGTAGGTCTTCCTGATGGATTCTTTGATGGCGCTGATGGCCTCGTCCTTGGGCAGCACGCCGGAGATGCCGAAGAAGGCGGTCTGCATGATGACGTTGATGCGCGCGCCCATACCGGTAGCCTCGGCGATCCTGGAGGCGTTGACGACGTGGACCTTAAGGTGCTTCTTGATGATATTCTCCTGCACTTCCACGGGCAGGCGGTCCCAGACCTCGCCGGCGTCGAAGGGGCTGTTGATCAGGAACACGGCCTTGTCCTCGGCCTTGTCGAGCATCTCGTATTTCTCGAGGAAGCTGAACTGGTGGCAGCCTATGAAGCGGGCCTTGTAGACCAGGTACGGCGCGCGGATGTAGCTACGCCCGAAGCGCACGTGGGAAACGGTCATGGAGCCGGC
Source organism: Elusimicrobiota bacterium (assembly GCA_016207645.1). GTDB lineage: Bacteria > Elusimicrobiota > Elusimicrobia > Elusimicrobiales > UBA9959 > UBA9959. The sequence continues at coordinate 5,075 of JACQPH010000114.1, read as the reverse complement.
TTTCTTGGAGTCGTAGACGAAGTAGCCCTGGGCGAACTGGCCGGTCTCCTCGCTGATGATCTTGATGGTGTTCTTATTGGCGCCCACGGTGCCGTCCGAGCCCAGGCCGAAGAACAGCGCGCGGAAGATGTCCGCCGGCTCGGTGGTCCAGTTCTCGTCGTAGTCCAGGCTCAGGTTGGTCACGTCGTCCTTGATGCCCACGGTAAAGCCGCGGATGGGTTTGGCGGCGTCGAGGTTCTCGATGACGGCCCTGGCCATGGCCGGGGTGAATTCCTTGGAGCCGAGGCCGTAGCGGCCGCCGATGACGGCGGGCAGCTCTTTCAGCCTGCCGGCCTTGAAGGCGCCGGCGCAGGCGGTGACCACGTCCTGGAAGAGCGGCTCGCCCAGGGAGCCCGGCTCCTTGGTGCGGTCGAGCACGGCGATGCTCTTCACGGTCTTCGGGAGGGCCTTGATGAAATCAGCCTCGGAGTAAGGCCTGTAGAGGCGCACTTTAAGCAACCCCACTTTGGCGCCGGTTTTCACGAGGTGGTTGACGGTGTCCTCCACGGTGTCGCAGCCGGAGGCCATTATCACCACTACCTTGTCGGCGTCGGGAGCGCCCACGTAGTCGAACAGCCCGTACTTGCGGCCGGTCAGCTTTTCGAACTGGCCCATGGCTTCCTTCACCATGGTCGGGACGGCGTCGTAGAATTTATTGCAGGCTTCGCGGCTCTGGAAGAACACGTCGGGGTTCTGGGCGGTGCCGCGCAGGACGGGGTGTTCCGGGCTGAGGCCGCGGGCCTTATGTTCCGCTATCAGCTTCTCGCTGACCATGCCGCGCATGACCTCGGGGGAGAGCGCCTCCACCATGTTCAGCTCGTGGGAGGTGCGGAAGCCGTCGAAGAAGTGCAGGAAGGGCACGCGGGTCTTGAGCGCGGCGGCCTGGGCGATCAGCGCGAAGTCCATGGCTTCCTGCGGGTTGGCGGAGGCGAGCAGCGCCCAGCCGGTCTGGCGGCAGGCCATCACGTCGCCGTGGTCGCCGAAGATTGAGAGGGCGTGGGCCGCGAGCGCGCGGGCGCTGACGTGGAACACGGTGCTGGTGAGCTCGCCGGCTATCTTGTACATGTTCGGGATCATCAGCAGCAGGCCCTGGGAGGCGGTGAAAGTCGTGGTCAGCGCGCCGGCGGTGAGGGCGCCGTGGACGGCCCCGGAGGCGCCGCCTTCGGACTGCATTTCGATGACGGTGGGCACCGTGCCCCAGATGTTCTTTTCGCCCCTGGCGGACTTGATGTCGGCTATTTCCCCCATCACGGAGGACGGGGTGATCGGGTAAATGGCTATGACTTCGTTGGTGGCGTGGGCCACGTGGGCCGCCGCTGTGTTGCCGTCCATGGCAGTGAGGGTTTTAGACATGATTCGGTATTAGTCTCCTTAGTGCAGGTCTGCGGAACTGAAAGCCGGCTGGTTACGGTAAGTATAGCATTTTCCGAGGGGGAGCCGCCCGGTTCCCGGGGCTGTTCAGCGCTCAGGGCGCCCCCCGCCCTTTCTCCGCTTCCGCCAAAAATGTAAAATTAAAGTAACTACTCAGCTACCGGAGGGGCGGCCGTGGCAGGCCCCTGGGCACCCGTTGCGGAAAGGGGGCCCCGGAAAAGGTGCCAGCCTCCTTTTTGGACGGCGATGTTCCCGGGACTTTTGGTCTTTATGCAAAAAGGCGGCTGGCACCTTTTCCGGGGGGAAACCGACGCAAGGGTTTCCGAAGCTATGCTAGTGCCGTATCAAAGGGCTATGCCCCTCAGACGGCCTCTTCCGGGTGAGCAGGGGCATGCCACGGCCGCCCCGAACCTGAGTAGTTGCGAATAAAGAGCAACGTTCACCTGGAGGCTACATCATGGCTGTTGAAAGATCCCTTATTCTGGTAAAACCCGACGGTATGAAGCGGCGCCTGTCCGGCATCGTAGTGGACCGGCTGGATAATGCCGGCTTCGAGATGGTCGCGGCGAAGATAGTTTCGGTCACCGAAGAGCTGGCGCGCGAGCATTACGCGCTGCTCAAGGAAATGCCCTTTTTCCCCAACCTGATACAGTTCATCAAGGGCGACTTTCACGGTGTGTCCGGCCGCAGGGTCCTCGCCCTGGTCTATCAGGGTGAGAACGCGGTGAAAGGCATACGCGCCGTGGTGGGGGCCACCAACCCGGAGCAGGCCGCTCCCGGGACCATCCGCGGCTCCTTCGGGCGTATTTCCCAGGGCAACTTCGAGAACGTCGTGCACGCTTCCGGCAATGTGGAAGAGGCCGAGCGCGAGGTGAAGATCTGGTTCAAGCCCGAAGAAGTAGTGGGCTGATCAGCGCTTCAGCGCGCCTTTCTCGATTATCACCTGGTAACGGTAGCCTGAGCCGAAGTCTTTATCTTCGGCTGCCGTGCCGCGCGCCGTTACGGTCTCTCCCGCCTTAGCCGTCTCGGAGGTCGTAATAACGATGTCGTGGGTTCCCGCCTTGGGATCCCCCGAGCCGTCCTGCAGGTGCACCCAGTTGCGGTCCATGATCGCTTCCGAAACTTTCACCACTTTCCCCCTCACCGAGACTTGTTTGCCGTCCAGCTCTTTGCGCCGTGCGAAGATCTCGGCGACCGTGTAAGCGTCCGCGCCCTCCGCCCTGGCGACCTTTACGGAAAGCCGGCCGGTCGCGGGTGCTCCGTGCGCGGGGGCGGCCTTCAGCGCCTTCCCGCCGTGCCCCGCGCCGGCGGGGCCTTCGGAGAAGATCAGCTTTTTGAAGGTCCGGTTGAGGGTCTTGCTGTGGAAATCGGTCATCTCCGCGCCCCTGGAGTAGGAGACCGGATCCCCGACTTTCACCGCCTGCTGCGGTATGGCCACCCAGGAAGAATCTTTCCCGTCCTGGACCCTCACATAGGTATAGCCGCCGGAATTCATCGTTTCCGCCGCCTTTCCGGCCACCACGCCTTCGGCCCGCGCGGCGTGTGCGCCGAGCAGCAAAGACCCCGCTAAAAATAACGCTCTTTTCATGGTCTCCTCCTGTTGCGTTCAGCAGTGCTCTACCCCTATGATACAAAACTCGGGGGCGGACCCGGAAACCTCCGCGGCGGAAGAACTCCCTGACCATGGAATCCTGCCCGTACCGTCAGGGCGCTCCGGTACCCGGCGTGAACGGCGCCGGTCAGCGCGGCTTCAGCTTCCTTATCCCCCCGCCCGCCAGCTGGCCCGCCACGTCGGCCAGGACGAGGAGCGGGATCGTTTTCCACCCTAAGCCGGAGTAGACCCGCAGCAGGATAACGAAGGGTACCGGTATATGTATGGCCAGCAGCCACTGCCTGGAGAACGGTGTCGTTCCGCTTCTCCAGTAACCGAAAGGGAGGTTGAGGAGGAATACGATGAGCAGCAGCCCGCTTATGGACATCACGGATATTTTACTATTATATCAGGCTCGTGGCGGACAGTACGGGCAGCTTCCTTCCCCCCTTGGCCGTCCGAGGCGCATAGCGCTTGATACGGCAGGCCCAGAGGGCTCCGGGGGAAGGTCAGGATGGGGGAACAATGCCGTTCATTCCAGCGCGCCGTCCACCAGCCTCCGCACGCCGCGCGGGTTGGCCTCGCGCAATTCCTCGGGCAGGGCCGCGTCCGGAAAGCCCTGAAAACAGACCGGCCGCACATACCTGTAGATGGCCGCCGTCCCCACGCTGGTGAAGAAGCTGTGGGTCGTTGCGGGATAGGGCCCGCCGTGGTGGAGGCTGGCGCAGGGCTCCAGGCCAGTCGGAAAACCGTTGAAGACTATGCGGCCCGCCTTGCGCTCGAGGGCACGCAGCAGCGGGCCGTGCGCGCGGAGCTCCCGCCCGGAGCCGTGGATGGTGGCGGTGAGGCTGCCCGGCATATTGCGGGCGATCTCCAGCATCTGGGCCGTGTTCCTGCACTTATAGATCACCGTGCACGGGCCGAAGACCTCCTCGGACAGTTCCGGGCGCCGGAGGAGCAGCGCGGCGTCCGCCGTGAAGATCCTGCACAGCGCCGCTTTGACCCCCGCGCGCCGCGGGGCGGCGGGGGAGCAGGCCGCCAGCTTTACTCCCGGGATGGCGGAGAGGCGGGCGGTGCCCAGGTCGTAGGCGGCCTGTATGCCGGCGTGCAGCATCTGCGCCGGCTCCACGCTGGAGGCGTGCCCGCAGACGGCTTTCAGGAATTTATCGAAGGAGGGCCCGGCGACGGCCAGGGCCATGCCGGGGTTCGTGCAGTACTGCCCCACGCCGGTATTCAGCGAGCGGACGAAGCCTTCGGCGATCTCCCCGGCGCGCGTCTCCGCGGCGCCGGGCAGGATAAAGACGGGGTTGACGCTGCCCATCTCGGCGTAGACCGGGATCGGCTGCGGCCTGGCCGCGGCGGCGTCGAACAGGGCGCGGCCCCCGCGCAGCGAGCCGGTGAAGGCCACGGCGGCAGTGAGCGGATGCCTTACCAGCGCGAGCCCGGCCTCGTAGCCGGAGGACTGCAGCAAAGAGAACATGCCGGCGGGCAGGCCGGCCCGGGCTATCGCCTCGGAGATCACCCGCGCCACCAGCTCGCAGGTGCCCGGATGCGCCGGGTGCCCTTTCGCCACCACCGGGCACCGCGCGGCGAAGGCCGCCACCGTATCGGTGCCGCCGACGGAGATGGCCAGCGGGAAATTGCTCGCACCGAAGACCGCCACCGGCCCGACCCCCATGAAGACCGAGCGCAGGTCCGGCTTGGGCAGCGGCAGCCGCTCCGGCAGGGCGTGGTCTATGCGCGCCTGCGCCCAGGAGCCGTCGCGGACCAGCGAAGCGAAAGCCCGCGCCTGCCCGGCGGTGCGCGCCAGCTCGGAACCCAGCCGCGGCAGCGGCAGGGCGGTTTCCAGGTGCGCGCGCGCGATGATGCCCGGGCCCCGGGCTTCCAGCCGGTCCGCTATCCTTTCCAGCAGCCCGGCTATGGTCCTGGCCGGCACCGTCTGCAATATGTCGAAGGCTTTGTCGGCCAGCTCCAGCGCCCGGCCGGCTTCGGCGGCGCCGGCTTCGCTGAAGCCGGGCTGCAGCTCCTTGCCGGTGGCGGGGTTGACCGCCCTGAATTTGTTCCGCCCCGCGCC
>JACQPH010000112.1 GCA_016207645.1 Elusimicrobiota bacterium | reverse complement strand
GGCGGGGGGAAACCGACGCAAGGGTTTCCATCTTCCGGGGTTCGCGGGGCAAGGCTATGCCAGTGCCGTATCAAGAGCTATGCTCATCAGACGGCCAAAACCCCGGCCAACCCGGACCCTGCGGGGAACCTGAGTAGTTACCTCGCTTCCTCGAACTCGCCTTTGGCCTTGTTCTTCCGGACATTATCCCAGTTGAAGTACCGGCCGTTCATGGCGATGTAGACGCCGGGCGGGAGCGTCTGCGCGAAGGAAAGGGCCGAGCCCAGGTTGAACATCCCGTCGGAGGAGCCGAACTTGTAGGGCACCATGGCGCCGGTGAGCACCACGGTCTTGTCCTTTATGCTCCGCCCCAGCAGCCTGGCGGTCTCCGGCATGGTGTCCGTGCCGTGGGTGATGACGATGCGCTTTTCCTTCGCCGCCAGGCAGGCCGCCAGCACCTTGCGGCGGTGGGCGGCCGTCATGAACAGGCTGTCCATCATCAGCAGGGTCGCGGCCTTCACCGGGACGCGCGAGCGGCCGAGCTTCAGCATCTCGTGCAGGTGCGTCCCGCGGAAGAACAGCTCGCCGTTGAGCTCGTTATACTCCTTGTCGAAGGTCCCGCCGGTGATGAGCAGCCTGACGGTCACTTCCTGCCGTCCTTCAGGAAGGCCAGGTAGCCTTTGTAGGCCATGTAGATGTCCAGCTTGCCGGCCAGCTCCATGGGAGCGTGCATGGAGAAGAGGCCCACGCCGCAGTCGATCACCTGCATCCCGTAGCGGGCCATGAGGTAGGCGATGGTGCCGCCGCCGCCCTGGTCCACCTTGCCCAGCTCGCCGGTCTGCCAGAGCACGCCGGCCCTGTCGAAGATGCGGCGGATATGGGCCATGAACTCGGCGCTGGCGTCGGAGGAGCCGGATTTGCCGCGCGAGCCGCAGTACTTGGTCACGCAGACGCCGTGGTTCAGGAAGGCGGAGTTGCGCTTTTCCGAGACGGAGGGGAACAGCGGGTCGAAAAGCGCGTTCACGTCGGCCGAAAGCATCCAGGAATTGCTGAGGGCGCGCTTGAGGACCAGCTCGCTGTAGGAAGCGGTGGTCAGGTTCAGGAGCTCGGCCGCCGAGTTCTCGAAGAAGTTGGCGGCCATGCCGGTGGAGCCGACGGAGCCTATCTCCTCCTTGTCGCAGAGCAGCACGCAGGAGGCGTACTCCGGCGTGACGTTCAGGTCGAGCAGGGCCTTGAGGCCGGCGTAGGCGCAGACGCGGTCGTCGTGGCCGTAGGCCAGTATCATCGACCGGTCCAGGCCCGCCTCCCGGGGGCGGCCGGCCGGCACTATTTCCAGCTCGGCGGACCGGAAGTCGGCTTCGGTCACGCCGTATTTCGCGCTGAGCAGCTTCAGCACGTTGTACTTGCACTTTTCCTTGCGGTCCTTCCCGGCCGCCGGTATCGAGCCCGCCACCACGTCGAGGCCCTCGCCGGGGATAGCTTCGCCGATGGTCTTCTTATACTGGTCCGCGGCCAGGTGGGGGAGCAGGTCGGTTATGCAGAACACGGGGTCGGAGGGGTCCTCGCCGATGGTGACGGCGACCTTCTTCCCGTCGGGTTTGATGAAAACGCCGTGCAGGGCCAGCGGTATGGTCACCCACTGGTACTTCTTGATCCCGCCGTAGTAGTGGGTGTCCAGCAGCGCGAGGCCGCTGTTCTCGTAAAGGGGGTTCTGCTTCAGGTCTATGCGGGGGGAATCCGTGTGCCCGCCCACTATGTGCAGGCCGGCCTCGAGCGGCTTTTTGCCGAGGACGGCCGCCAGCAGGGTCTTGCCTTCGCAGGAGCGGTAGACCTTGTCGCCGGGGTTGAGGCGGCCGCCGTTCTTCTCGTGCTCCGCCATGTCCGCGAAGCCCGCGGCCCGCAGCAGGGCCACGGCCTCGTCGTGGGCTTCGCGCTCGGTCTTGGCTTTGCCGATGAAGTCCATGTAAAGCCTGTTGATCTCTTCCGACCGTTTCAGGTCGGCGGGGGAGATCCTTTCATAGCCGTTCTTGTTCTCGCAGGAGAGGTCGGCGGTCCTGGCGGTCTTCTTAGGGGTCTTCTTCATTATTTCCTCCGTGCACCGGCATTGAGCTTAGTCGGATATAGTTTATCATTTTGCTATCATTATTACGGCCGATGAACAAGATCCCTTATTCCCGCAAAGTGCTGTTCCTTATTTTCGCGCTGAGCCTGTTCAATTATATCGACCGCCAGGTGCTTTACGCGGTCTTCCCGCTGATCAAGACCGACCTCAGGCTGAGCGATACGCAGCTCGGCTTCCTGGCTTCGTCCTTCATGATAGTCTATATGTGCTTCGCGCCTTTCGTCGGCTATTTCGGCGACCGCGTCCGGCGCCCGCTGATAATCGGGGTCAGCGCTATCTTCTGGAGCGTCTCCACCCTGTTCAGCGGCCTGATAAGGAGTTACGGGCAGCTCCTGTTCACGCGCTCGGCCGTGGGCATAGGCGAGGCGGGCTACGGCACGGTCTCGCCGTCGTACCTGGCCGAATGGTTCCCTAAGGACCGGCGGGCCCGCGTGATGGCCATCTACGCCCTGGGCATCCCCGCCGGCAGCGCCATCGGCTACCTGCTCGGCGGCTTTCTGGGACAGCAGTTCGGCTGGCGCAACGCCTTCTTCATCGTGGCCGTGCCCGGCATGCTGCTGGGCGCGGCCGCGCTGTTCCTGACCGAGACCCCCGAAAAAAAACAGCGCTCGGAGCATATCTCCTTCAGGGGCTACGCGGCCCTGTTAAGGAACCGGACCTTCCTCCTTATCTGTCTTTCCCAATCGATCGGCACGTTCTCGGTCGGCGGCCTGGCGGCGTGGATGCCGTCCTATTTCGTCAGGGAGTTCGGCATTTCCGTGGCCAGGGCCGGCTTCCTGTTCGGCCTGGTGACGGTGGCGGCCGGTCTGACCGGGAATTTCTGCGGCGGCTGGGCGGCGGACTGGCTGCGCAGGCGCACCAGGCGGGCCGACTACGTGGTGGGCTATCTGAGCTTCTTCCTCAGCGTCCCTTTCGGCGTTGCGGCGGTGACGGCCGGCAGCCTGAACGGCTGCCTGGGGATGATGTTCTTCGCCGAGTTCTTCGTGTTCGCCTACTCGGGGCCCTACCATGCCGCTATCGTGGAAACGGTGCCGGTCACGATGCGCTCGATGGCTTTCGCTCTGGATATTTTCCTGATACACGCCCTTGGCGACGCGGTTTCCCCGTTCCTGCTCGGCATGGTCTCCGACGCCGCCGGGCTGCAGACCGCTATTTTCCTGGCTATGCTCTACCTGCTCCTGGGCGGGGTGACCTCCATACTGGCCGGGGAGGCCTATCAGAGGGATTTCCACGGCAAGCCGGGCGGGCAAGGAAGGTAAGAGGGGAGGCAACCCATAGTAACTCGTCATGAGCCTTATTTTATGAAAAACTTCGAGATCGTCCGCGAAACCCCCGAGCTGCTGGTAGTGAACAAGCCGTCCGGGCTGCTTACCATGCCGGCGCGCGGCGGCCTGGCGGACGCGAAACACCTGGTGGGGCTGCTGCACGCGCGCTTCGGCAAGGTCTACGTCACCCACCGGCTGGACCGGGACGCCAGCGGCCTCATCCTCTTCTCCCGCACCCCGGAAGCGCACCGTTATTATTCCGGGCTCTTCGAGACCCGCGCGATAGAGAAAAAATATCTCGTCGTCGCGGAAGGGCGGGTGGAGCAGGAGCGCGGGGAAATAGACAAGCCGCTCAAGCAGCGCGGCTCGGGGCGGATGTCGGTGGTCTTCGACGGGAAACGCTCCCTAACTAAATATTCGGTGCTGGAGCGGCTGCGGGGCGCGACGCTGCTGGAAGTTTCCATCGTCACCGGGCGGCGCCACCAGATAAGGGCGCACCTTTATTCCATCGGCAACCCGGTGCTGGGCGACGGCCTTTACGGCGACGCCGCGAAGCAGTCGAAGTTCCCGCGCCTGATGCTGCATTCCTGGCGGCTGCGGTTCGCCGACATGGCCGGCAAGACCATGTCCCTGGAAGCGGACCCGCCGGCGGATTTTATGAGCGTGCTCAAAGTGCTGCAATAAAACCGCTACTTCGCGGCCAGTTCCACCTGTACAGTCCGCTCATCCCCGTTCGAAAGATAGGTCACGCTTATCTTCCGGCCGGGGCTGAATTTTTTCAGCTCCGTCGAGTAAGCGCGCAGGTCCGGTGTGGGTATACCTTCCAGCTTTATTACCACGTCGCCGGGCTTCAGGCCGGCGGCCTCGAGGGGCGAGCCGGGGAGCAGCTCCTGGGCCCTGACGCCGGCGCCCTGGAAAGCGAAGTCGGGCACCAGGCCGGTAGAGGCTTTCCTCCGCGCCTGCGGAGCGGCCGGGGCGGCGCCGCCGCCGGCGGGGCGCGTTATAAAGTCCGAATCCCCGGCGAGGTAGTCTATTATCTCCCTGGCGAACTCGGCCTGCTTCACCAGGCCGGCGGGGTCTATCTTGTCGGCCGTATCGGACGGTTTATGATAGTCCGCGTTAGGGCCGCTGAAGAACTGCACGGCGGGGACCCCGGCCTCTATGAAGCTGGCCTGGTCGCTGGAGTCCAGCTCCTCTTTGACCAGCTCGTAGTCCGAGCCGGTCACGAAGCCGGCCCCGCGGAAAATGTGCGTCCATTTGTCCGAAGAGCCCGAGCCGAGGACCAGGATCTTCCCGGACCCGAGCCGTCCGACGGTATCGAAGTTCAGCGCGGCGTTCATCCTGTCCCTGGTCCCGGGCGGCAGGGCGGCCAGAAAGGCTTTGGACCCCAGGCGCCCCTCTTCCTCGCCGTCGAAGGCCGCGAAGACGATTGAGCGGGCCGGCGGGTTCTCCGAGTAATGGCGCGCCAGCTCGAGCAGCAGGGCCACGCCGGAGGCGTTGTCGTCCGCGCCGGGGTAGACCTGTCCGCCCCCGGCCGGCAGGTGATCGTAATGCGCGCAGAGCACTACGGCCTCCTCCTTTTTCGACGAGCCCTTGACCATGCCGATGATATTGCCGCGGCCGGGCGCAGCCTCCTCCGCGCGGAAAGAGGTCCCGCTGAAAGGAACGAGGCCGGCGTCGCCGAAGGCTTTCCTTATGAGGGCCGCGGCCCCGCCATGCCCTTTCGTGCCGGGGGCGCGGCCGCCCGGCGCGGAGGAAAGAGCGCGCACCTCTTCGAGCATCCGCTTTTTAGAGAATACCGACGGGAGCTCCGCCAGCGCCCGGCGCTCCGGGTAAGCTCCGGCCGCGGCGCGCGCCCGGCCCAGGTCCAGCGCCAGCGGGGAGCGGGAGACGTTCCAGACCCCGCTGGCCAGCGAGGTCATGTTCCCGTCGAAGACCAGCCAGGAATACTTGCCGTAATGGGGCAGCTTGGCAGCCAGCAGGCGCAGCTTGTCCGGCGAGCCGGACAGGACCAGCGCGCCGGAAAAAGCCGGGTCCGAGGGGCTGAAGGCGGCGAAGACGAAGGTGTGGCCGGCGCGCGGGAAACGGCGGTTGCCTATCGTTACCTCCTCCGCCGTGAAACGGGCGTCGTAGGTCCCTAGCCGCTCCTCGAAACCGGCGGCCAGGCGGTTCTGTCCGCCGAAGACCCAGTAGGAGCCCGAAGCCGGGTGGGACGACACCGTCGAATCGTCCGAAACCGCCGGGGAATTGTCCTTGTCCTTGTTCCAGGCCGCCGCGAGTTCCTTCCAGGGCGCCCCGGCCTCGCCGGCCGGCAGTATTATCGCCGGTTCGGCGGCGCCCAGCAGCCGGGAAAGGGTGGGGGGCGTCTCGAGCGGGTGCAAAGAGCGGAAGAGGTCGAACTCCGGGTCTATCTCCAGGCGCAGAGGCGCCAGCGGGGCGCTGTAATGGAAGGTCTCCTCTTTGGAGGTCATCCGCAGGGTCTTCATGCGGGGAACCGCGGAGCCCTCCAGGTAGACGGCGGCGGGGATATCGAGGGCGTAGGCGGGGCCCTCCTGGGTCTGCGCCAGGGTGAATTCCAGGTCGTACCCTTCCTCCGGCCCGCCTTTGTTCAGGCGCAGGCCGCGCAGGGCCAGCGCCGGGGCCCCGGCGCGGCGGGTCCACTGGTCGAAGAAGGGGCCGAGGCGCTCCGGGCCGGTGAGCTTCTCGAAGGCCGCCCGCAGGTCGTCGAAGGACGCGGCTCTGAAGGCGTTAGCGGCGTAAAAGCCGCGCAGCCCGGCCTTGAACTTCCCGTCGCCGAGCAGGTTCCGCAGCATATGGTAGACCATCAGCGCCTTGCCGTAGCCCACGGCCTCCGACGAGGACGAATGCCGCGAACGGAATTCAGCGAGAGGAAAATCCTTGCCGGCCGAGACATAGTCGGAATATTTCTGGAGCGACGCCATCCGGTAGTCGCGGCCCTTGCCCCGGCTTTCGGCTATAAGGTAATCGGCCAGGTAGGCGGTCAGGCCCTCGCACCAGTTGCCCTTCTCATAGTCGACGAAGACGCCGTTGCCCCACCAGTTGTGGAGTATTTCGTGCGGGTAGGAGGAATTGATAATGAAAGGCAGGCGTATCACCTTGGGGCCCAGCAGGGTGAAAGACGGCATGCCGTAGCCGGTGTCCCAGAAATTCTCGGCCAGGGCGAATTTCCCGTACGGGTACGGGCCGAGCAGGTCGGAATAGAATTTCACGTACTTGGAGGTGGCCTCGAGGTACCTGGAGGCGAGTTCCCGTTCCGGCCCGCGCAGGAAGGCGAAAGAGGCGAGCGCGCCGTCCCGCCGCGAATATTCGGCGTACTTCCCGCAGGTCAGGGCGATCTCGTCCTGGGGTTTGGCGGTCTCCCAGACGGTGACGGTCTTCCCGCCGGTGGTCCGGCGGGCGGTCCTGTCGCCGCCGGCTACGGAATCATAGGGCTCGGGCAGGACGGTCTCCAGGCGGAAAGTCACGAGGGTATCCTCGAAATGCGGGTACCAGCCGGAGGCGCCCGAAAGGTAGCAGCCGTCGGGCGAGATGGTCCCGGGTGTTTCCGAGAAGCTGCGGGAGTATTCCTGCGCCTGTTCTCCCGGCGGGTGGCTGATGACGCCGCCGTACTTGAGCGTGAACGTTTTCGCCGGAGCTTCGGGGGTAAGGCGGTAGACCGCGTAGATGCCGGCCGCCGTCGAGGAATTGATCCCGTACCGCTCCTTGGCGGTTTCAGCCGGAAGCTCCTCCACCACCGCGCCTTCGGCGGCCGGGCGCAGGCCGCGGTGCAGGGTGAAGACGAACTCGGAGCGGGGGGACTTGAAAGAAACCACGTCGCTCACGGCCAGGCTGCCGTCGGCGGGGCTGAGCTCGGCGCGGATCCTGTGCGCCGCCGTTTCCGCCGCGGCCCCCGGAGCGGGCGGGAGGAGAAAGAACGAGGACAGGAGCAACGCTCTGAAAGAGACAATGGTCATAATTACAGATATATGGTAACTGCTCACCCGCTCCCATTTCCCTCCCCCCTCGTGGGGGAGGGTTAGGGTGGGGGGCGCTTTCCAAAGAACCAGAACAGTTACGATATACTATAATTTTACAGTATGAAGTCGGAACCCATACCGGTGAAAAACGGGGTAGCCCCCGGGTCTTGCGGCAGGATCGTCCTCAGGGCCTCGGGGCGCGTGCTGCTGCTCGGCATTCTCCTGTTCCTGCCGGCGCGCGGCCTGAACTGGCCGGCCGGCTGGCTTTACCTTACGCTGTACGCCGCCTGGTCGGCCCTGAACATAGCCCTCCTGGCGCGCTTCTCGCCGGAGCTGCTCTTCCTGCGCGAGACCGGCGGCCCGGCCGCTTCCGAGCCCTGGGACAAGTTCTTCGTGTCCGCCGGCGCGGTGCTCCTGACAGGCATGCTGCTCATCTGCGGCGCGGACGCGCCGCTTTCGGCCGGGCTCACCCCCCTTGCGGCGGCGGCTTTCCTCGCGCTCTGCGCTTCCGGGGGCCTGTTCACCTGGGCGCTGCTTTCCAATCCCTTCGCCATCGGGGTGGTCGCGGTCCGGCCCGGCCAGGCGCCCGCGGACCGGGGCCCCTACGCCGCCGTCAGGCACCCGCTATACCTGGCCGCGATAGTTCTTTTTCTCTGCACGCCGGCGGCGCTGGGCTCTCCGGGCGGCTTCTTTCCCGCCGGGCTGCTAGCCGCGGCGGTAGCGGCCCGGACGGCGCTGGAGGACCGGCTGCTGCTGAAGTCCCTGCCCGGCTACCGCGAGTACGCCGCCAGGGTTCCTTACCGCCTGCTGCCGGGGCTTTGGTAGAAAAGCGGGGCAGAGTTCCTTCCCCCCTCGTGGGGGAAGGCTAGGATGGGGGGAACAGGAGGAACCATGAAACATTCCCAAAGAACCGCGCTTTTACTGGTGATAGACGCCGTCGGGCTTTCCACCCTGGAATACCTGCTGGCTAAATACCCCGGCAAGGTCAGGCTGCCTAACCTCTGCCGGCTCGGCCTCGGCGAAATAGTCCTGCCGGAGTTCAGGAAGCGCCTGCCCTTCAAGGCTTCCGGCAAGGCTTACGCCGCGCGGGTCAGCCAGGTCTCGGCCACGGCGGACAGCCTGGTCGGCCACCGCGAGATGATGGGGGTCATAGACCACCGCACCTACGGGCTTTTTAACGACGGGTTCAGCCGGGAATACCTTTCCGAACTGGAGAAGCGCATCGGCCGGAAGACCTTCTTCAACAAGATGGCCGGCGGCCTGGAAGCCATAGAGCTGAACGCCGCCGAGCATGAGCGCACGGGCAGGCCCATAGTCTACGCCAGCAAGTGCGACCCCCTCATACAGCTGGCCATGAACGAGGCCGTCATCCCCGTGCGCGAGCAGCATAAGATAGCCGATATAGCCTTCGCGCTCGGCATGGAGCTGAAGGTGCCCATGACCCGCGCCATAGCCCGCTCCTATATCAGGAACGCGCAGGGGGAGATCATCCGCACCTCCAACCGCCACGACGCCGTGCTGCCCATCGGGCAGAAGACGCTGGTGGACCTGCTCCACGACGCCGCCGTCTGGACGGTGGCGGTGGGCAAGACCAGCGACCTGGTGAACACCGCCTACCACGCCAGGGTCAAGCTGAACAGGGAAATTTTCATAGACCCCTCGCTCGGGCTGCGTTTCGTGCACCCGAAGAAGAAGGACACCAATCCCTTCTCCATACAGGGCACCATAAACGCGCTGCGGGCGGCGCATTCGGTCTACAGGCCGAAGGGCACTTTCATCTTCACCAACCTCGTGGATACGGACAGCGTCTACGGCCACAACCGCGACGTGGAAGGCGCATTGAAGTCCCTCGAGGAAATAGACAGGACCCTGCCGCTGCTGGAAGCCGACCTGGCCAAGGGGGACCTGCTGGGGATCACCGCGGACCACGGTATGCTGCACCGCGAGGATTACGGCTACCACAACAACGAGCCGCTGCCTTTC
>JACQPH010000111.1 GCA_016207645.1 Elusimicrobiota bacterium | reverse complement strand
ATATTATATGGATGTGGACGGGCCGGAACCCGCCAGGAATATGTTTCTACGTCTTTAGCCGCGCAGAACATTTTTCCTCCCGCCCAAAAAAAGACCGCCTCTGCTCTCTCCGCCTTAACCCGGTGACGGGCTGATACCCCGAAGACAGCAGAAACGGCCTAAATCCGTTCCAACGCGGCCGGCAAGAACCGGACGGTCTTTCATCTTCGGCAGCCTGACCCCCGCGTATTTAGCGGGTCTTAGCTTTGCGCCGCCGGCTTTAGCCGGCTTTGCTATTATCGGATACTTAAAACCAAACGCCTCGCCCATCTGGGACACACACCGCGCCTCACACCGCACCGCGTCTGTCTGCGACCGCGACTACCCGCAACTGCACCGCACCTGCGCACTACCAAGCCAGATGGGCGAGGCACTACACCGCTCCGCAAATATATTATAGCAGATAAAAAGCTTTTGTCAAGGCCCACGCAGGTCTTGACAGAGCAAGACACCCCATATCTCATAAAGGCGCCCGCCTCCGGAGAACGCGCTTACCGCTGGTCTGGCGGGAACCCGAGCAGGAATAAAGGTTTTTTTATTCCCGCGGCCTCCAATGAATGGCTTAGTATAAGTTTTGACTCCGCGCGGTAACCCTTAAACTGGCTTAGCCCTTTACCTTTCCCGCCGACCTCCACCACAAAATCCTTTCCGTCTTCTTCGACGAGAAAATCCGGGGTTTTTTCTCCGCGGGTGGACTTGAGGTAGTGCAGCCCGCCGCAGCGCATCCGCAGAGCCTGCGCCGCAAAATCCTCGCGAAGCCCGCCCGCCGCGTCCTCATAACTCCGGTAGAGCAGGCGGAAAGGCAGGCACATAAGAACCTTCGGCTCCCTCAGCACATTGGTCCCGGCGGGCAGCACCGGGTTCAAGACGAAGGACCTCTCCAGCAGGCGCACATATTGCTCCGCCTTGTATTTAGTGACGCCGATATTGCGCGCTATGGTGGAATAGTTTATGTCTTCCGGCGCGGATTTACCCGCAAACCTCACCAGGTTGCTTATGGAGCCGATCTCATCGCTGCGCAGCCCCGCCACGCCGGGGATGTCGCGGGTTATTATCTTTTCCAGGATGTTTTCCAGGATAGGCAGCGCGTCGGGCTCTTCCAGGGAGAAAGGGAAAAGCCCTCCTTTAAGATATTCGTCAAAGAGGTAGCCTTGCCGCATATGCCCGGACGTCCACGCATTCCGCGCTATCTCGTCGAGCTTGAGCGGCTCCAGCAATACCGACTCCTTAAAATAGAGGTATTCCCTGAACGAGAACGGATAAAGATAACGCAGTTTTACCCTGCGGGACAGATCCTGCGCGGATTCAAAGAGGGAGAGCGCCACGGAACTGGTAAAGATGACGCGCAGATCAAGAAAGTCAAAAATGCTTTTGAGCGCGGCTTCGTAGCCCTTTAAGAAGTGTATCTCGTCGAGAAGCAGCGTTTTAACTCCGTATTTCCCGGCCAGCGTCTTTGCCAGCGCGAACAGGTCCGCGCCGGCGAAGGTGTCAAGAGATAGATAGAAGGAATCAGCATCTCCAAGCGCGAACTGCCTGAGAAGCACAGTTTTTCCCGCGCCCCGCGGCCCGACTATACCGGTGAATGCCCTGCCTGCCGTGTTAAGAATGACTTCATAAAGGCGGCGGCGCTTGTTAAATCGTCCGGCTTCTTTTTTAGCGAGTTTATCAAGTTCGAACAGCTTTATCAGGTCCATGTCAATAAAGCGCCTCCTTTTAACCTCTTACCCATGATTAGGAAAAATATACAACAAAACCTACATCTTGTCAAGCAATTAGACAAGATGCCATACATCTTGTCAAATAATTAACCAAGAAGCTGGTGTAGTAGGCAGGAATAAGTAGTAGTAAACGCGATTTTAATGGCTTACGGTTGCCTGTCAAGGGGCTTTGCCGGCCGCGAACAGGCCGGCAGCGGCGTAAGCCTCGTCCCCCAGCAGGGCGGTCTCACGGGAATCATCCCAGACGCGGCCGGGGATCTTCCCGCCCGCCTTCAGGTCAGGCTCCGCCCCTTTCCCTTCCATATCCAGGCCGGAGGGCGGGAACAGCTTCGCCACGGTCAGTTCCAGGCCGCGCCCGTCGCCGAGGCTGAAGGCGCGCACCAGGGAAACGCTGCCGGCCGTGGTCTCACCCACAAGAACGGTACCGGAGATCTCTTTGAGGGACCTGGCGAAAACCTCGGCGGCCATGGAAGTGCCGGAGTTCACCAGGACGGCCGTTCTCAGGCCGGCGAAGCGGCCCTTCCCGGCGGCCTCGTAAAGGGCGGAATAGCCCTTATGCCGCGACCTGACCTCGAGAACCCGGCCCGCCTTCGGGGCGAAGGCCTTGAGCATTTCCGCGGCTTCGGCCGGCACGCCGCCCGGATTATCCCGCAGGTCCAGGATCAGGTTCGCCGCGCCCAGGCGGCGCATGGCGTCGAGGCCGTCCAGCACCGGTGCCGCCGAACCCTCGAAAAAAAGGCCTAGCCGCAGAAAGGCCGTGCGGGTCCGCCTGTCGTAAAAACCGAAATTCGGCGGGAAGAAGAAGTCCTCGCGGGAGACTTTCGCCTCGAAAGGCCCGGCCGCTCCCGGGCGCCCAACCTTCAGCGTGAAACCGGCGCTCCCGCTCAGGCGCCTGAGGGCCGCGTCCGGGGAAGCCGGCTCGCCGTCCAGCTCCAGCACCCGGTCCCCGTCGCGCAGGCCCGCGGCGGCGCCTGGCGAGTCCTTGAAAACCTTCAGGATACAGAGCCCGTCCGGGCGCAACCCCACCAGGAGGCCCGAGCAGACGCTGATCCCGGGGCCCCTGGCCTTCACCGGGCGCCTGGCCTTCAGCACCAGCGCGCGCCGGTCCAGGTCCCTGAGGCCGCCGGCCCCCTTTTCTTTCAGCAGGCCGGAGAGCCGCTGCGGGGAATGTTCCTCGTAGCTGTGACGGGAGAAGATCTTCAGGACTTCCTGTTCGGGAAGCTTCCCGGAGCAGGCCGCGGCGAAAGGGAGGAGCAGCAGCAGGTATGATTTCCTCATTAAAACTCCATATAACTACTTAGGTTCTTTGGAAAGCGCCCCCCACCCTAACCCTCCCCCTCGAGGGGGGAGGGAAGGGAGGGGGGTGAGCAGTTACAACTCCATAGCGTTATTTAGAACGGCGCGTTTACTGCTGTCCGGCCATCACGCCGCCGGCGGCGGCGCCGTACATAGCCGCGCCGCAGGGGTCGTTCGGCAGAAAGGGCCCGTACATGGGGCAATTCTGGCTGACCGTGTTCTGCGGCAGGCAGCAGCAGGGGGCCGCCTCGCTGCAGCCGCATTCCTCGCCGAAGCCGGTGGATTCCATATATTCGCTCAGGCCGAGCGAGTTCAGGTCGGCCTCGTCTTCGGGATTGGAGAAGAGGTCCATATCATCGTCCTCGTCGTCGGTAGGACCGGGGGGAGCGCCCTTGTCGTCATTCGGCGGGCCGGAGAGGCCGTTGAAGATGCCGTTGATCATGCTGCCCGAAAACCCGCCGGCCGCTTTTTTCGCCTGGTAGTCCTTGTCCTCGGCCAGCGCCTCCTTGGTGCCTTCCTTGTCCATTTTCGGCTTGGCCACCTTGGAGACGGAAAGCGTTTTGGCCTCGGCCGCGCTCACGTCCTGCTCCCGCAGGAAGCCGGGGATCGCGTTCGGGTTCACCCTGTCCAGCTTGGCGCGCATCTTCTCGTCGTACTCTATGGCGGTGGTGGCCTCCTGCGTGCCGTCGAAAGTCCTGGCTATCCAGCCCCTGGCCGTGTCGTGCGAGGCGACGCGGGCGCCGTAAAAGGAGGCCCTGAAAGCGCTTTTCAGCCCCTCCACCACCGAACCGCGGGCCGCCCCTTTGGGCGTGGAGGAATTCGTCTCGCGCTGTTCCGTGGCCCTGCCGATGACGGCGCCGCTGCCCTGGAAAGCCCCTGCTGCGCCGGAAGCGGCCGAAGGCGAATTTTTAGCGCCCCCGGAGCCCGTTCTGAAGGTGTTGAAAGCCGCCTTGGCCTGCAATCTCTCGGCCATAGCGGCCTGCCCGGCCGGAGCCGCCGAAGGCCGGGACTCCTCTATATCCTCCCGCTCCGGAACGTAGGCCGCGCCCTGCGCCGCGCGCTTTCCGGAGGCCCCGGCAAGCAGTTCTTCCTTTGTGCGCATCAAAGAGGGGTTTACCCTGTCTCCTTTAGGCTTCTCCTGGACCCGGGCCCCGGCGTTCTCCTCGTCCGGCGGGAAATAATCGGCGTTCCCGGCGGCGGCCGCGCCGGCCGCCCTTCCGTCGTAAACGGTGCTGTTGGCCGAAAGCTTCTCGAAATCGGAACCGCCGCCCAGCTTATGCGCGGCCTGGCGCATGCCGGTGACGGCGAAATAGCCGCCGCCCGCGAGCAGCAGCAGCACCAGCCCCAATGAAAACAGCCAGAATTTTTTTTCTTTTTTTTCGGCGGGGGTCTCCTGCTCTTCTTCGGGCTCTTCCCCGGCTTCTTCTTCCGGGGTCTCGTCTCCCGATAACGGCATACCGGAAGAACTATATTGTCCTTCGGACCCCGCGTCCTGAGCGGCCTGCGCGGCCGACCCCAGGTCCACTATCTCCGGCTCCGGGGCTGCTTTCTCTTCAGCGGCTTCTTTTTCTTCATCGGAAGGCATATAACCTCCAATCACGGAAAACAACAAATAAAACTTAAGGTCCGGGGACTGGTAGGGTAACCATCTCCGAGGCCTTTATTTCACCCTAATGTTATAGCAGAGGAAACGCGGAATTTCAAGGGGGTGGGAGCCGCGGCGGCGGCAGCGGCGCCTGCCCTTTCTGCAGCGGCCTCGGCGGCTTGCCGTATTCGTTGAAGATAGCGGCTATTTCGTCATAATCCAGTTCCTCGCGGGCGAGGAGCTCCTTGACGAAGCGTTCGACTATCGGCCAGTTCTCCCTGAGCAGGGCGTCCACGACGGCGTACTGCTCCTTTATGATAGCCTGGGCTTCCCGGTTCAGCTCGGTGCCTATATCGCCGGAGCGCTCATGCTGCGGGATGGCCGTAAAATCCCCCAGGAAGCCGGACCTGCCCATGCCGAGCTTCCACACCATGTCGTGCGCCAGCCTGGTGATCTTCGCGAAGTCGGCGCTGACCCCTTCCGTGGTGACGCCGTACTTTATCTTCTCGGCGGTGTAGCCGCCCAGGGAGGTGCGGATATGGGCCAGCAGGGTATTGGCGTCGGAGGCGTAGATCTCCTCGGTGGGGGTGGAATGCACCACGCCCAGCGCGCCGCCGCGGTTGAGGATGGAGACCTTGAACACGTCGCTGGTGGGATGGGTGAGGTAAAGCGCCAGCAAATGGCCGGCTTCGTGGAAGGCGGTCATCTCGCGCTCATGCGGGTTCAGGCTCAGGCGGTGGGCCACGCCCAGCTCCACGCGCTCGATGGCCTCGCTGAAATCCTTATAGGTTATCAGGTCGCGCGTGTTACGGGCCGCGATAAGAGCCGCTTCCTTTATTATGTTCTCTATCTCGGCCGGGCTCTTATGCACGGCCTTGCGGGCGAGGCGCGGCACATCCACCTCGGGAGCGTATTTCACCTTGCCCAGGTAGTAGCCGAACAGGGCCTCCCGCTCCTCCAGGTTGGGCCGCCCCACGAAAATTTTGCGGTCGAAGCGGCCCGGCCGCAGCAGGGCGTCGTCGAGGATGTCCTCCAGGGCGTTGGTGGCCGCGAACACCACCACGTTGGCGGCGGAATCCAGGCCGTCCATCTCCACCAGCAGCTGGTTCTGCGTGCTGTTGGTCTCGGAGCCGCCGCCGAAGGCGTCGTAGAGCACCCTTTTGCGGCCTATCACTTCCACCTCGTCGATGAAGATGATGCAGGAGCCGTGGGCCTGGGCGTATTCCCTGGCCTGCTTGAAAAGCTTGCGCACACGGCTGGCGCCGACGCCCACGAAGACTTCCACGAATTCGGAGCCGGAGATGGAGATGAAAGGCACGCCGGCCTCGGTGGCCACGGCCTTGGCCAGCAGGGTCTTGCCGCAGCCCGGAGGCCCCACCAGCAGCACGCCCTTGAGGATCTTGCCGCCTATGGCCTTCACGCGGGTGCGGTCCTTGATGAGCTGCACCACTTCCCAGGCCTCGCGCTTGGCCTCGGTCAGGCCTATCACGTCGGAGAACTTGATATTGACCGCGGCGGCGTCTATCTTGGTCTTTTTCAGCGCGCTCAGGCCGCCGGACTGCATCAGGTACAGGAAGCCCACGAAGATGACGGTATTGAGCACCATCCAGGGCATGCTGGCCACGTTCATGCTGATGATGTAGCGGCGGGTGTTCTCCTCCACCCCGGCGAGGTACCAGATCGGGAAGAGCACCGCTATGACGACGATGGCGGCTACGGCGAGGCCCACCCAGTGACGCTGAAGAAAGAGCTTGATCTTGAACCAGAGCATTTTAGTCCTTATTTGAGACCGGGCAGCACGAACTGGATGGGGCGGTCGCGGTTCGGCACGTATTTTATGACTTCCATCGATTTTCCCCCCTGGCAGATGTAGGCGTAGCCGTCGGCGCAGGCCTTGCCGTAAGGCGCGGCGCAGACCGCCTGGGAAGGGTACTTGCAGAGCATCTTTATCCCGGCCGGGGTGGTGGTCACGGTAATGGTTATCACGTTCCAGACCTGGGTGCGGACCACTTCTATCTTCATGTCCTTCAGGTTGAGGAATTTGCTCACGGCCGGGGTGTCGAAACCTATATAGCCGCGCAGGTTCTTCTCGATGTCCTTCTTGAGGGTGTTCTCGTCCCAGTTGGCCTGGTCGGCGTTGAGGTGCGACTCCAGCTGCCAGCGCCGCGCGGCGTAATAGGAGGCTATCTCCAGCTTCTGCACCAGCACCAGCAGGGCGAAGATCTTGGCCGTGATGAAGACTATCAGCAGGAAAAGCGGAAAAAGCAGCACCACCTCGGTCATGGCCTGCCCCCGCCGGCGGCGGGGACAAGCCAGGGTAGAGGGTAGAGGGGTTAGGGTAGAGGGTTTTTTGAATAGCCGCATCATAATATTTAAAAATTCTTAAAAAGCCTCAAGTTTACGCACTCCACACCCTCTACCCTAACCCCTCTCCCCTCTACCCTGCCGTTACGGATAAAGCCTGGTCTGGTACTTGGGCGTCGGCGCGGGCCAGACGCAGTTGTTGCCGGCCGTGGTCAGCTGCGGGCACTGGGAGGTGACCAGCGCGTGCACGCAGGGCCTGCCGGTCTCGGTGCACTTCGCGATGTTGTTGAAATCGATATTGAAGTAATTGGACGGGGCGTCCCAGCCCTGGTAGACGTCCAGCCCGTCGCCGAACTTCTTGAGCCTGGAGTCGGTGACGGTGGCCAGCTGGAACAGGCCGTCCGGGGCCATGGTGGTCATGTCCATGGGCGGGTTGGTCTTGCCCAGGTAATACGGGGGCAGGCTGCCGCCGGTGAAGACCTTGGCGTGGAACTGGACCTTCAGGGCGTAATGCATGAAAAAATTGCCGCCCTTCGTCAGCTTCGTCGAATTGAAGCCGCCGCTGCTGTAGACCCCGTCGTTCCCGCAGGTCTGCGGGTTCTTCACGCAGTCGGGGGTATTGGCGTTCAGGTAGTAGGATTTGCGGAAGAAGTTGAAGCTTTCGGTGAGGCGGTCGAAAACGGTCCACTGCGACTCCTCCACCTGGCCCAGCAGGCTGTAGACCTGGGAATAGAACTTGTAATAGCCTATGGCGGTGCCCCACTCTATCATGATGTCCACGCCCTGCTTCTGGGTTATCAGGTCCAGCAGCCCCTTGTCCATCTTGGAACTGGGATTGCCGTCGAACTCCGGCCTGATGCCGGGGGAGAACACTATGTCCCATTTCTTTTTATTGTCCAGCGGGTCCGGCTGCTGGCCTTTGACGTCGCCGGTGTACTTGGGGAACAGCCCCGCCGCGTAAAGCATGTCGTAGGGGCAGATGGTGCCGGAGCCGGAGGCCATCTGCAGCGGCGTTTCCGGGTTGGGGCATTCGTAGGCTTCCTTGAAAATGCGGTAAGGGAAGGTCCCGTTGACGTAGGCCGTGCGGTTCAGCAGATTGGTATAGTCGCCCATCTGGATGAAGGCGGCGGAGTCCACGGCGAACTGCTGGCGGATCTTCTCGCGGGACAGCTTGGTGGTCTCGAAAAGCAGGTAGACGAAGATGAGCAGGGAAGGGATGACCAGCAGCGAGGGTATGAGTATCTGCCCGGCCCGCCGCGCAGGCCGCCAGAACCCCTGGAATCCGCCTTCTTTCTCACCTTTCATATTCAGGGCCCGGTAGTGGGGGTGCCGGCGCCTATTATCATTCCCACCAGCGTGAAGATGCCGCCCAGTATCCTGCGGTGGAACAGCACGCCCATTATGGAGGCCATGCCCGCCACCACGGCCAGCATGAGCAGATACTCCACCGTGGTCTGGCCGGGCCGACGGACGAAGGATGAAGGATTAAGGATAAAGGATAAAGGGCGGAAGCCCAAAAGGGCGGTCCGCAACTTTAAATCCAATAAAAATTCCAATAACTGTATTTTCACGCCGGTCTTTTCTTTAGCCTTCATCCCTTAGCCTTCAGCCTTTCCCACTTATGTTATACCACCAAAAACAGGCTAATTCAAGGCTTTGTTATAGTATATGCGGCGGATGTTTCTTTATTGTTGACTATCGGACGGCAAAACGGCCGGCCCTTGCGGGACCGGCCGCCTCTTGCCGGCGGGGTTTCCTACCTGCCGTCTTCCGGCGAGATCAGGCCCTTCTCTATGGCCCTGACCACGGCCTCGGTGCGGTTGTTCACGCCCAGCTTCTGGAAGATGCTGTTGAGGTGGTTCTTGATGGTCTTCACGCTGCAGCCCAGCTCGGAGGCGATCTCCTTATTGCTCTTGCCCTTGCCGAGCAGCGCCATCACCTTTATCTCGGTGGCGGTCAGCGCGTCCGGGGCGCTGTCGTAGCCGGGGGTGCCCATCTGGCGCAGGCCCTGGATCAGCTTGCCCATTATGGGCTGGGGTATCATGACGCCCTCGGAGTTGAAGGTCTTCAGCGCGTGCACCAGCTCGGAGGCGGGCAGCATCTTGGACAGGTAGCCGTTGGCGCCGGCCTGGATGGCCTCGGTCACGTGGGCCTCGTCCTCGTAGCCGGAGAGGATCAGCACGTTGGTCTGGGGGCATTCCTTGCGGATGATGCGGGTGGCGGAAACGCCGTCCATCTGCGGCAGCTTGATGTCCATCAGGATGACGTCGGGCTTGAGCTTTTTGGCCATGGCTACCACTTCGGGGCCGTTGGAGGCCTCCCCCACCACGGTTATGCCCTTCTCGTCCTCCAGGAGGTCTTTGATGCCCTCCCTGAAAAGGGTCTGGTCATCCGCGATCAGCACGGTAACGTTCTTTTTTGCAACGGCCATAGTTAAGCTCCTTGTACTCAGTGTATACTGCCTGCTGCCGCTCCCCTAATGATGCCCTTCGTTCGGGGCCTGCCCGCCTTTCGCGGCGTCCGCGGGGGGCGGCTCCTTGGCGAAGGGGATGGTGAACTTGAAAGCGGAGCCCTTGCCCACGCCCTCGCTCTCCACCATGATCTTCCCCTCGTGGTTCTGCACTATCTCCTTCGAGATAGAGAGCCCCAGCCCCAGGCGCCCATGCGGCGATTTGCCGCCGGCCGGCTGGTAGAAACTCTGGAAAAGCTTCGGGAGCACCTCGGGGTCTATGCCCTCGCCGGTGTCCTTGACGGAAACGCAGACGGAATCCTCGAGCGGGGTGACGTAGACGGTGATCCTGCCGCCGCGCTGGGTATGGCGGATGCCGTTCTCGAGCAGGTTCAGCAGCACCTGGCCTATGCGGCGCTTGTCGGCGCAGACCATCTTGAGGCCCGGGGAGCACTCCGCCGTGATCTCGATGTTCTTCTGCTGGGCGCGGGCCTTCGGGCCCACTATCATCTCGGTCACCATCTTGTCCATCTCGAAATAGTTCTTCTCCATGCGGAGCTTCCCCTGCTCGATGGAGGCCCAGTCCACCAGGTCCCCGATCAGGCGGGAGATCTGCGCGATGCTGGTGTTGATGAAATCCATCTTCTTCTTCTGGTCGGGGTTCGGATTGACCGTGGCGGCCAGCATCTCGAAGCTGATCTGCAGCGTCATCAGGGAGTTGGACAGGTCGTGCGAGGCCATGGACATGAACTTGCTCTTCATGCCGTTCAGGCGGTCCAGCTCCTCGTTATTGTGCTTGAGCATGTCGATCAGGCGCTTGTTCTCCTGCTCGAGGTAGAGCTTCTCCTCGGCCTTCTTGATGGAGCGGCGCAGGTAGTTGAAATCGACGGGCTTGATCAGGAAATCGTAGACCGATTCCTGGATGGCGCGCACCGCGGTGTCGAGCGAGGCGTGGGCGGTCATCATCAGGATCTGGCTGTCGGTGTTGAGCTTGCGGATGTCCTTGATGACCTCGATGCCGGTCTTGTCGGTCAGGTTGAAGTCCATCAGGATGACGTGGAAGAAATCGGAGACTACCATCTTCATGGCCGCCGCGCCGCTCTCCGCCTCGAAGACCTTGTACCCCTCCATCTCCAGGAGGTCGCGCAGGGTTTCCCGCAGATGGGCGTCGTCGTCGACTACTAAAATTTTGCTTTCCATGTCGTATAGGCGCGGCGGCGAAGGCCGCGCGCCGTCTATATTTATATTACTTTACAAGGCGGAATACAAGGGGAATTACCGCGGGGCCGGGGGCGGAGGGTTCTGCACCACGGGGATGAAAAGCCTGAAGCAGGTGCCCTGGCCGACCACGCTGGTGGCCTCTATGCGGCCCTTGTGGCGGTCGGCCACCTTCTTCACCACGGCGAGGCCCAGGCCCGTGCCGCGCGCTTTGGTGGTGAAGAAAGGGGCGAAGATCTTTTCCAGGGTCTCCTTGGGGATGCCCTGGCCGGTGTCCTCCACGTCGATGCGCACCGTGCCGGCGTCGGCCATCTCGCTGCGCACGTACACCTTGCCGCGCTCCGGCATCACCTCGATGCCGTTCTTGATCAGGTTGCGGAGCGCCTGCGCCATCTCGTCGGTGTCTATGTTCACCGTCGGGTTCTCCGGCGCGAAGCTCTTCACCAGCTCGATATGCGGCGGCACCGGGAAGGACATGGTCAGGTCCTCCAGGTAGGAGTTCAGGTGCACCAGCTTGGGGTTCAGCTCGCGCGTGCGGGCGAAGCCCAGGATCTCGTCGATGATGCCGTTGGCCTGCCTGATCTCGGACTCGATGATGGCGATGTGCTTTACCACCTTCGGCTCGGGGCTGGCCTGCGCGTTGGTCTTGGTCTTGATGAAATAGATCGAGTTGTTGATGACGGCCAGCGGGTTGCGGATCTCGTGGCCCACGACGGAGGCCATCTGCCCGATGGCGGCCAGGCGCTCCTTCTTGATCAGCTCGTCCTGGGCCGATTTCAGCTCGCGCGTGCGGGCCTCCACCCGGTTCTCCAGGCTGCGGTTCAGGCGCTCCAGCTCGTCCTTGGCGGACATGATCTCGGCCGTCTTGACCTTCAGCGACTCGCTCATCTGCATGAAGGTGTGCGCCAGCTCGCCTATTTCGTCGTTGGGCATGCTGAGGTCCGGCAGGTAGTCGAAGTCCCCCTCGCCCAGCTTGATGGCGGCCTCGCGCAGGGCCGAGATGGGCTGGGTGATGACCAGCGAGACCGCGTAGCCGAGGAAGAGCACGAAAACCGTGACTATCAGCATCATGCGCCAGGTGCGCTTGAGCATGTCGTCGGAGGCCGAGTAGGCCACGGACACGGAGCGCTGGATATAGACCACCCAGCCCAGGTCGGAGACCTCGGCGAAGGCCCCCAGCACGCGCTCGCCCGATTCCAGGATCAGCTCGCCGCCGCCGGTCTTGGCGTCGTTCTGGAGGAGGATGCGCAGCACGTCGTCCGGCAGTTTGGCGTCCGGCTTGTAGATCTCCTTGTCGTTGGAATGCGCTATCAGGAAGCCGCTGGAATCGATCACGGCGGCCTGCGTGTGGGTGGTCTCCGGGAAGCCGGTCTTCAGCAGGCTCGACAGGGCGGTGAGGCTCATCTTGGCGAGGATCGCCCCGGCCGGCTGGTTGGTGGCCGGGTTCACTATCTGCGCGCCCATCGTGATGGCGGGGTACTTGCCCTGGTATTTCTCGAGCCCGCCCACGAACTCGCCGGCGCGCATGACCTTGGCGAACAGCGCGTCGCCGGAGAAGTCCCGCATCTTGCTCTCGTGCTCGAAGCGGCCCAGGCGCACCGTCTCGACCCCGGCGGCGTTTATCACCGAGATCTCGAGGAAGGCCGCGTGCAGCTGCATGATGTGGCTCACCAGCTCGCGCTGCTTGGGCACGTTCATGGAGGCGAAATCCTCCAGGTGGGCCGCGTCGGTCAGCACGTTGCGGAAATTCACTATGTAGCTGGAGACGGTATCGGCGAAGCCGACGGCCAGGGATTCCTGGTCGCGGGAGATGGCGCGGTTCAGGGTGACCTGGCTGAGGTTTACGAGGTAGTAGCCGACTATGCCGAGGGGCACCAGCGAAACTATGAGGAAGATGAGCAGGAACTTGTAGAACAGCCTGCCGCGCTTCTTTGGAGCTTCTGTCATAATCGGGCGGGATTAAGGATTAAGTGGTAAGAATTAAGTATAGCGGCAAGTCTTAATCCTTGATTCTTAATCCTTAATCCTTAATCCTTAATCCCTCCGTATATTATCCCAGAAGGCTGTTACGGAAATGTTGCGTTCCCCTATTTGGCGCAGCCGGCGGCCGGCTGGCCGGGCGGCGGGAGCTTCTCGAAGCCGGCTGTCTTCGTCAGCTCGCCGAGCCCCACCATGAAGCGTCTTCCGTCCACCATGAACGACGGGGAAGTGGTGATCCCCAGCGCCCCGGTCGCCGCGAAATTGGCGGCCAGGAGGTCCTTGGCCTCCCCGAAGCCCGCGGTCACGGCCTCGGGGTCGATGCCGGCGGTTTTAGCCGCGCTCTGCCAGTCGGGGGAGGTCACCGCTTTGTTGCGCTCCAGCAGGTACGCGTTGAACTTGTCCGGGAACTTCGCGTTAATGAAGATCTGGCGGGCGTTCTCCTCCCATTCCGGCTGCCCGTGCAGGCTCGAGAAGGTCCAGGCGCCGGCCTCGTCCTTTTTGGCGTCGCCGATATAATGTATCTCGACCTTAAGGCCTTCCGGCAGCAGCTTGTTCTTTTCCGCGTCCAGCACTGCGTTCTCCGCCAGCACCCCGAAGGGGCACTGGCTCATCACGAAGATCTCCAGGGTGTTCTTTTTTTCCGGCCGGCCGGCGTACAGGCCGGCGCGCTGCCTGTCCTCGTAGACCAGGTAGCCGCCGTTCTCCTTGAAAAGCCCGGCCCTGATCTCGGCGTCCAGGCGGGTCTTGGCCTCGGGCGTGGCGGCGAGGACGTAGGAGGGGACGAACTCGAGCGCGGGGAACCGGGCCGCGCGCTCCGCGGAGGCGTGGTCCAGCGTTACCGGCTTTATGCCCTCGAAATACCTGTCGAACACGCCCACCAGAGCGTCGTTCGCGGCCAGGCCGGAGCTGAGGACCACCCAGAAACCGGGGGGCGGGGCCTTGGGCTTCGCGACGTAGCCGGCCGGGGGCGGGGCGCGCCTGGCGGCGGGCAGGGAGGCGTTCACGGCGTCGTAAAGCGGCAGCAGACGCTGGGAGCCCGCGTAGCGCTTCCCCCCCAGGAAAAGGGCGGTCTCGGCGGCGCCGGCCGCGGAGGACCTTTTATTCGCGTCCGCCAGGGCCGCGGCGCCCTCGGAGGCGGCGCGTTTTTCCAGTTCGTCCGGGTTGACCCCGGCGAAAAGGGCGGCGTCGCGCCAGCCGTCGGCCGAAGGGCTGAGGGAGCGCGCGTTAAGATAGTTGAGCAGCTTGCCGGGATAGGACTTTACCAGCACCGCGAGCCGGTAGGACTCGGCCAGCTCCGTCTCGCCGCGGCGGGCGGAAAAGGCGCCGTCGGCGTTCTTCGTCACCAGCGGGTACACCTTGAGGCCGGACCCGTCCAGGCGGCGCCTGACGGTGTCGGCCAGGAAGAACCACTGCCAGCCCTGGCCGTCCATGGCCTCCAGGTAAAGTTCCATCTGGCCGCCGGCCGCTCCGGCGGCGGCCGCGGGTTTAGCCGCGGGCTTCGCGGCGGCGGGAGGCTGCTGCGCGAAGGCGGTGGAAAACACCAGCAGGGAAACGAGCGTCAGGGCGGTCTTTTTCATTATTTCCCCTTCCTGGTGAGCAGCTGGCGGATGCGGATGCAGAGCTCCGGTATATCGAAGGGCTTGGTCATGTACTCGTCGGCGCCCAGGGACAGGCCCTGGGTCTTCTCCTCGGCCGAGAGGAAGCGGCCCGTCATCATGATGAGGATGAACTCCTTCGAGAACTTGCGCAGCTCCTGGCAGATCTGGAAGCCGGAGGAGTCCGGCAGCTGGATGTCCATTATCACCACGTCGGGCTTGTTCTTCTTGGCGGACTCTATGCCGCCCCTGGCGTTGCCGGCCTCGAAGCATTTGAAGCCCTCCAGGTCCAGCACCTCGGCCAGGCTCTCGCGCAGGTGCGTGTCGTCGTCTATTATCAGGATCTTGTTCGCGGCCATATTTTTTCTCCCGTTGTTTTTTAAAAGCTGAATTTCTCCGCTCCCGAACCCCGCCCCCCTACTTGGAGGGCACCAGCTTGTAGCCCACGCAGGGCACCGTGTGCACGTAGCGCGAGGACTTGCCCATCTTGGAGCGCAGCCTGCGCACGTGCACGTCCACCGTGCGCGGCGAGCCGAAATAGTTGTAGCCCCAGACGCGCTCTATCAGGTAGGGCCTGGACAGTACGCGGTTCGGGGAGCTCAGGAAGACGTAGAGCAGGTCGAATTCCTTGGCCGTCACCTTTATCTCCCTGCCGCCGATGCGCACCGTGTAGCTCGACATATTGAGCTCTATCTCGTTCATCTTCAGCACTTCGTCCGCCTGCACGCTGACGGTGCGGCGCACCACGGCCCGCACGCGGGCGACGCTCTCGTGCAGGTCCTGGCTGTAGGCCAGGCACTCGTCGGCTCCGAGCTG
The DNA here is from genome assembly GCA_016207645.1 of Elusimicrobiota bacterium. Lineage (GTDB taxonomy): Bacteria > Elusimicrobiota > Elusimicrobia > Elusimicrobiales > UBA9959 > UBA9959. Next base: position 21,743 of record JACQPH010000111.1, on the reverse strand, counting down.
GAAGAAGGCCAGCTTGTAGGAGATCCTGGGGGTCTCGCGGCCGGAGGCGCCGTGCGGCAGCAGGGCCTCCATGTTCAGGCCGGACGGCATATGGTCGAGGAAGGTGTCCGGGGATTCCAGCACCGCGATGACGGGGATGTTCTTGTTCTTGGCCCTGAGGTTGCGCAGGAAGGTGAGCCCTTCCTCGTCGGCCAGGTTCTGGCCTATCATGACCATGTCGAAGGACTTCTCCGCCAGCATCCCCATGACCTCCCGGGCCCGGTGGGCCGTGGCCACGGCGTAGCCCTGCCGGGAAAGCATCTCCAGCATCAGCGAGGCCCGCGACAGGTCTTTCGAGGCAAAGATGATGTTTATTTTCATTTTGTTTTAGTCGTGGTGGATCTCTTCTATGTCGAAAGTGATGCCGCGGAGGCCGAGCACCCCGGTGAGGACGTTGTAGACGAAGGCGGCGAACACGAGCACCGCCGTGCTTATCACCACGTAAAGCAGGGCGTAGAGGCCCACGCTCAGCAGCTTCTGGAAAAAGCTCATGGAGGCCAGCTGCATATTGGGCACCACCATGAAGGTCACCACGCCCCCGAGGAGCGCCAGGCAGAAGACCACCAGCGGCACCGAAGAGGTAACGAGCGAACCGACGCTGATATTGCGCACTTCAAGTTTCATAATTTCCTCCAAAATAATACCCGCGGGCCGGGCCCGTGCTGGTTATATAATACATAATTATTCGTAACTATTCAGGTCGCTATACGGGGTTCGCGGGGCAAAACCCCGGCCAACCCTCCACTACCTAAAGTTACGGCTACATGCTTATCTGGGCTTTGGGGTAGAAGAGGATCAGGGTGCGGTTGGTCTCGGCGGTCTGGCCGACGTGGAGCACCTTCACGTTGAAGTTCTGGTTCTTGAAGACGGTCTCGCCCTCCACGGGCTGGTCGGGGGTCTCGAAGGCCTGGCCCACCAGGCGCAGCAGCGTCTGCTGCTGGCTGTCCACCACGTCCAGCAGGTGGATGTTCTTGGCGTCCATGCCCTGGCCGAGCTCGAAATTGGCGTAAAGGATGCTGTTGTTCTCGTCGACGACGATCACGTAGTTCGTGGCCGGCACGATGATGTTCAGCAGGGAACGCCACCAGCGCTGCTCCGCCTCCTTGTAGGTGCGGTCCCTGTTGGAGATGCCCTCTATCTCCACCTTCATCTTCCCCATCAGCCTCGTGATGGCGCCGGAAAGGTCCCCGAACTCGTCGGCGCGGGCCGGGAAGCGCAGGTCGAAGTTCTTGAGCGAGACGCTCTCCACGCTGTCGCGCAGCGCGTCCATCGGCGAGATCACGTAGTGGTGGAAGAAGAAATAGAGCGGCAGGCCCAGCAGGAACAGGACGCCGACGGCCCCGAACACGTACTTGCGCATGGCCGAGCCGATCAGCACCTCCGCGCCGGCCCTGGACACCATCATGTCGATGATGCCGATGATGTCGCCGCGGACCGAGAAAGGGATGGCGATCTCGTAGAAAGGCTCGCCCTTCACCTGGCGCACCTTGGGCATCTTGGAGAGGTAGGCCTGCGCTATGGCGTCGGTGGGCGGCGGGACCTGCTTCTGCAGTTCGTCCCAGCCCATGCCCATGAACCGGGATTCCTTGTGCCAGCGCACCTTGCCCTGGCGGCTGAGGTAGATCAGGGAGGTGATGCGCTCGTCCTTGACCAGCGACTGCATGATGTCGTACTCCTCGAAGGAGATCGCGTTGGCGTTGTTGAGCAGGCCGTTGCGCAGGGTGGGCGCGTAGACCTTGACGGTCTCGATCACGTCCTGTTTCAGCTTCTCGTCGAAAGTCCACTTGAAGAGGTTGTAGTAGAAAATGCCGCCGAGGAACATCACGTAGATGCCTATCCCGACGAACCACATCAGCCATTTCACGGTAAGCCGCATAAATTTTGTCCTATAAGAGAAACCGGTCCCGCCCGAGCCTGCTCAAATTCTACAAAGTCCGCGTTTCAAACATGTTACAGAACGGTTAAAAGATAGTCTTCAAAAGTAACCGTTCAGGTCGCTATATGGGGTTCGGGCAGTTACCTTCAAAAAAGGAGCCGCCCTTTTTGAGGGCGGCCCCCTCCGCCTTCCCCGCGCGCGGCTACTGCCCGCCGGAGAGTATCGACTCTATGCGCTTGAGGCCGGCCGCGGCGTCGGCGTTGCCGGGGTCGAGCTGCCGCGCTATGGTCCACTCGTCGCGGGCCTTGTCGTAATTCGAGTTCTGGAAGTACTTGATGCCCTCCATGTAGTGCTGCTGGGCGGCCATGCGGTTCTCCTCGGTCACGCCCTGCGGTTTCTTGACCACTTCCTCCACGCTCAGGCCGCGCTTTTTGGCCTCGGCCTCGGCCTTCTTGCGGTCCTCCTCCTCTTTGAGGCGGGCCTCCTCCTCGGTCTTCGCGCGGCGCGCGGCCTCGTCGGCGCGGCGCTTCTTCTCTTCCCCTTCCAGCTTCATCTGCTGGCGGGCGCGGGAGATGAGGTTGTTGATGTAGGCCATGTTGGCCGTATAGGGCTTGGCCTTGTCCCACTCCCCTATGGCCTCGGTGTACCTGCGGGAGCCGTAGAATTTCTTGCCGGCGGCCAGGAAGCCGTTCTCCAGCTCGGTCCTGACCTCGGCCAGCAGTTTGCCGGCCTTGGAGTCGCCGGGCTGCACCTCCAGCGCGCGCCTCAGCCCGTCGTGGGCGTCCTTCAGGCGGCCCTGGGCGTAGAACTCCAGCGCCGACTTGAGCAGGTCGTTGGCGCGCTGCTGGCGCAGCTCGTCCTCCACGCGGGTGATCCAGGTGATGATGAGGGTATCCCGGGGCCTGATCAGCAGGGCGTTGTAAAGATCGTCCAGCGAGCCTTTCAGGTCCCTGGCCTGGTAGTCCTGCATGCCCTTCTGGAAATAATATTCCTTCAGGTCCTCCTTCATCTTGGAGAGCCAGTACCTGGCCTTGATGTTGTTCGGGGAGAGCTTGACCACTTCGGTCATCTTGGTATGGGCCTCCACGATGCGGCCCTCGGTGTAATAGGAAAGGGCCGTCTTGAAGCGGTCCTCCAGCATCAGCTTCTCGCTCATGCCGGGGCGCAGGCTGCCGCGCAGCTGGTTGGAGGCCTCCAGCAGCATATGCGCGTCCTGGTGGTTGGGGTCGATGGAGATGATCTTCAGCGCCAGGTCCTTGGCGTCCTCGTAGTTGCCGTTGCGGTAATACTCGTAGGCGTTGTCGTAGATGTCGCCCAGCATCTTGCCCTGCAGCTTCTGCTTCTCCAGGCGCACCAGCTCCAGGAATTTCCGCTTCTCGTCCAGCTCGTTCAGGGCGCCCAGGCCGGTCTTCTGCAGGTCGAGGAACAGCGATTCCTCGCTTTTCACGCGCTTGACCTGCGCGGAGGCCGGGGCGCAGAGCGCCGCCGAGAAAAGGACCGCCAGAAATAGGTTTATCATATGGTAAGTGGTAAGGATTAAGGCCGAAGGATCAAGAAGCCATAATTCAAGCGGTGATGTGATAAGTACTTGATCCCTAATCCTTCAGCCTTTATCCTTTAGCCTTCAGCCTTTCTTAAAACGGCATGCCGCCCGTTATCAGGTCCATTATCATCGGGGCCAGCATCAGTATGAACACCGTCGGAAAAATAAAGATGAACAGCGGGATGAGCATCTTGGTGGAGGCCTGCGCGGCCAGCTTCTCGGCCTTGTTGAGGCGGCGGAAGCGCATGTCGGCGGAATAGTTGCGCATCAGCTCCACCAGGCTGGTGCCCAGCTCGTCGGACTGCACTATCAGGCCCACGAAGGAGCGGACCTCCTGCAGGCCGGTGCGCATGGACAGGCGCCGGAGCGCGTCGCGGCGGGCGTAGCCCAGCTGCACCTCGTTGATCGTCTTCTCTATCTCCATCTCCAGGCCGGTCTTCACCGGGGCGATCTTCACGATGCGGTCGAAAGCGGTCATGTAATCCAGGCCGGATTCTATCATCAGCGCCCCCAGGTCGACGAAGGTGGGGAAGTTGCGGATGATGTCCTCCTGTCGCCGGCGGATGCGGCCGGCCCAGACGGCCGCGTCGGGCAGCAGGAAGCCCAGCGGCGCGAAGAGAAGGCAGAAGAAGGACCCGCTGAGCGCGAAGAACAGCGTGGGCAGCACGGAGCCGGCTATCAGCTTCAGGTGCAGCATCTTCAGCGGGTTGGTGCCGGGCGGGCTGCCCAGCAGCATGTAGGTCTCGTCGAGCTTCTTCTCCAGGCCCAGCTGCCTGGCGAAGAACAGGTCCAGCTTGTCCCAGAAACTCCTGCTGTTCTCCAGCCTGGAGAAGGCGGAGAGCTCCCTCCCCTCCATGTCGCTGATGTCGCCTATCGCGGAGCGCTCCTCCTCGCGCGGGGCGAGGAAGCGCTGCACCGCCGTGAAGGCCGCGAAGGAGCCTATCGTGGAGATCACGATAAGCAGCGCGTTCTTTATCTTCTCCGGGTCCATCATACGCGTATATTCCCGAGGCTGGCCACCACTTTCATGCCGATGGCCACCCAGATGACGCAGAAACACGCCGTGGCCATGCCTATCGGCGTGCTGTAGAACTTTATCATGACCGCGGGCTGGAACATGAACATCACGCCCACCATCACCCAGGGCATGATGCCCACGACGATGGACTGGATCTTCTGCTGGGCCGTCATGGCCTTGGTCTTCTCCTCCAGCTTGGACTCCTCGCGGATGTCCACCACGATGCGCTCGAAGACTTTCGTCAGGTTGCCGCCCATCTGGCGCTGCAGCACGATGGCGCGGATCATGTAGGCGAGCATCTTGGATTCCACGCGGTCCTCCATGACGCCCAGGGCCTTCTCGAAGGTCATGCCCAGCTGGTAGTTCTTGATGACCAGCGCGAATTCGTCGGAGATGGGCGGCATCAGGTCCTTGGAGACCATCTCGAAGCCCTGCACGATGTCGAGGCCCGAGCGCAGGCAGTTGGCCAGCAGGATCAGCGCGTCCATCAGCTGGGTGTCTATCTTCTTGCCGCGCGCCTGCTTCATGGCGGTGAGCACGAACTGCGGGGTGCGCATGCCTATGGCCAGGCCCAGCGCGCTCAGGAAGAAGAAAGCCGGCAGGTTCATGGTGAGCAGGCCCAGCAGCGAGAAAAGGGCCACCGGCCCCAGCACCAGGTATTTGACGTTGATGTTGATGAACTGGCGCGAGAAGGCCTCGGTGAAGGTCTCCACTTTCCTGGAGTAGTCGCCCATCATGGCGTTGGTCTTCTCGTCGTTCATGGCGAAGAAGGCCTGGACCGCCAGGAACATCAGGATGATGCCCATCATGGTGAGCGCCGTGTTCACGACCTTGGCCGAGCCGGATTCCCTGGGCGGGGCTTCGTACCTGCGCGGCGCCCTGAAAAGCGCGCGGAAGGAGTCCTGGCTGAGCATGGCGGAGGCCAGCACGGCGTCGGCGTAGCGCCGCTGGTTGGTGCTGGAGATGGCGTCCGCGATGGACTCCATCTCCTTGAGGATAAGGACGAACTGCGACATCATGGTGCGGCCGCGGCCCTCCATGGAGTCGCCCATGACGACCTCGCGGGTGCGGGCGCGGTACAGCCTGTCCATGGACATCTGGAAGCGGATGCGGATATCGGCGTATTCCTTCACCAGCAGGCCGGGCTGGATATTGGCGCCGCCGGCCTCGGGCGGGAAGGTCTTGCGCGTGAGGTCCAGGTACTCGTAGATTATGGAAACGGGGGTCTGCCAGAGCGTGGCCTCGGAGATCTCCCCCTCCACCGGGTCGCGCCAGACCTTGCGGCCGGCCATCTCCACCACCCCCGGCTCCACCCACTTGGGCATGGCGTACGTGGACTTCACCCCCTTGCAGGTCATGGGGAAATTCACCACTTTCTGGTCCCGGTTGGGGTCCAGGTAATAATAGAACAGCTGCATCTTGAGGGCGGCGCAGGAGATCTCCTCCATCTCGGACTGCGTGAAAACGCCGGCCTCCGCGGGTCTCCCCGCGAAAGCGCCCAGCAAAATCATCAGCGCGATCAGTTTCCTCATAATATCCTGCTGTGTCACTCCAAGGGTTCGGGATGGGCGGAATTTTGTCCCGCGAACCCCGGAAGATGGAAACCCTTGCGTCGGTTTCCCCCCGCCTGGCGGGGCCCCCCCTTCCGCAAGGGGTTCGCGAAACAAAATCCCGTCCATCCCTCCAGGCCTCATGCCTCCTTAACGTCCGGCCCGGGCCCGTTTCTGCTCCTCGGTCCAGAACAGCTCCACCGGGATCTGCAGGCCGTGGGTGGCGAAATCCTTGTAGAACTTGGGCGGGTCGCCGGTGGCGGTGAAGTAGCCCACCACCCTGCCGTTCTCGTCCATGCCGGTCTGGTGGTATTTGAAAATATCGTGGATGGTGATCTGGTTCTCCTCGCGGCCGGTGATCTCGGTGATGGCCGTGATCTTGCGGGTGCCGTCGGAGAAGCGGGTCAGCTGCACGATCATGTGCACGGCGGAAGCGATCATCTCGCGCAGGGCCCAGATCGGCAGGTCGGCGCCCGCCATCAGGCACATGGCCTCCATGCGGGTCAGCGCGTCGCGCGGGGTATTGGCGTGGATGGTGGCCAGCGAGCCCTCGTGGCCCGTGTTCATGGCCTGCAGCATGTCCAGGGCCTCGGAAGAGCGGACCTCGCCCACGACTATGCGGTCGGGGCGCATACGAAGGCAGTTCTTGACCAGGTCGCGGATGCTGACCTCGCCCTTGCCTTCGATGTTCGGCGGGCGGGACTCCAGGCGCACCCAGTGGTCCTGCTGCAGCCTGAGCTCGGCGGTGTCCTCCACGGTCACGATGCGCTCGTCCTCGGGGATGTAGCTGGACAGCATGTTCAAAAAAGTGGTTTTGCCGGTGCCGGTGCCGCCGGAGATGATGATGTCCTTGCGCAGCTTGACGCAGGCCTTCAGGAAGTCCACCCCGGTCTGCGAAATAGATCCTTTCTTTATGAGTTCCGCGTCGGTGAACGGCTTAGCGGAGAACCGGCGGATCGTCAGGGTCGGACCTGATACGGCCAGCGGCGGGATGATGCCGTTCACGCGCGAGCCGTCCTTCAGGCGGGCGTCCACCAGCGGCACGGATTCGTCTATGCGCCGGCCCAGCGGGGCCACGATGCGCTTCATGACCTGCATGATCTGCTCGTCGTTGCGGAACTTGTACTTGGTCAGGATGAGCTTGCCGGATTTTTCTATGTACACCTTGTCGAAGGCGTTGACCATGATCTCGGTCACGCTCGGGTCGCGCAACAGCTCTTCCAGCGGGCCCAGGCCCAGGATCTCGTCGAGCAGCTCGTTGATGAACTTGACGCGCTGCTCGCGGGTCAGCGGGGTGGCGGTCTCCTTCTGCAGCAGGCCGTTTATGATGCCGTCCACCCGCTTGCGGATCTCGGTGTTCTGGGAGGGATCGTCGGAGGGCTTTATGCGCTCCGTCTCCAGCGCGGTGACCACGTTGCGGTGCACCTTCATCTTGAGCTCTTCCCAGAAAGGAGGCACGTCCACGCGCGCGGCGGCCTGGGCCTGCGCCTGCGGGGTGGGCGCCGCCGCGGGCGCGTCCTTCTCGGTCTGGCGCCAGAGCATGTCCGACCCGCCGGAGAATTCAGCGGTGGTGATATTGGAAGCCCACAGCTTCTCGGCGGGCTTGAGCTCCGCCAGGCGGCCCAGCAGCACGCGCAGGATGCGCACCCACTGGGTATTCGGCTGCTCGGTGATCAGGATCTTGTTCTGGTTGGCGTAGGCGGGGAGGGCGTCCTCCCAGGGCATGAAGGCCAGGATATCCTTGCCCATCTGCTTGTAGAACTTCTCCACTTCCTTCGGCCCCACCGCGCCGGGCATGTCGAAAAGGTTCGCCACCACTTCGAACTTGCTCATCGGGAAATGCAACTCGTTGATCTCCCGGAAAATGCCCGCCGTGGCGTTGAGCGAGGAGACGTTGGAGTTGGAGACCCAGAACACCAGGTCGGAGATGTCGAAGGCGAAGACCTGCATGGGGAAATAGGGGTCCACGTCGATGAAGATGTCGAAGTTCTGGGAGAGCCGCGACAGCAGCGGCAGGATAATATCGGGCGACATCTTGGCCACGTCCGAGCGGCGCTTGGAGAGCGGCAGCACGCCTACCCCCCATTGCGATATCGGGATCTTGCCTTTAAGCAGGGCGCCCAGCGCGCCGACGGATTCCCGGCCCAGCTGCTGGATGATCTCCGCCATCGAAGGCGGGTTGAGGCCCAGCAGCTGCGCGTGCTCCGCGCGGCACATCGGGTCCAGCGGCAGCACCAGCACGTTGCGCTTCTGGTAATTGGCCCAGGCCAGGGCCAGGTTCATCACGACGGAGGTCTTGCCCACGCCCTCTTTGGGGCCCGAGAAGGTGATGACGCGGGGAGCGAGATTCTGTTCTTCCATATATAAGCGTGCGAGCGTTATCGTGCGCTAGAGTGCGGGCTCAAGAGGGATTTCTTCAAACGCTAGCACGCCCGCACTGCCGTTACTTGATAATGTCAAAAGTCACGAATAAAAACAGCGAGCTCTGCTCCTCCACCACGTCGGTGGAGCTGAACAGGGCGCCTATCAGCGGCAGGCTGCCCAGGATCGGCACGCGGTTCTTGGACACGTTGCGCTTGCTCTGCTTCAGGCCGCCGATGACGAGCGTTTCCCCGCTCTTCAGCTCCACCTCGGTCTGGATCTGGCGGGTCACCATCGAGGGGATGGTGGTGCCGGAAGTGACCACCGGCTTGGAGTAGTCGGGGTTGGAGACCTCGAGCTGGATCTGCACGTCCACGGTGTCCTTCTTCTCGGCCAGGACCACGGGCAGCACCACCAGGATCACGCCGAACTTCTTGAACTCGGCGCCGACGCCCTGGTTGTTGGAGTAGGGCACCGGTATCTCGCCGCCCACGGTGAAGTTGGCCTGGGTGCCGCTCTTGGTGATGACCTTGGGGTTGGACAGGATCTGCGCCTTGCCCTCCGTCTCCAGCAGCTTCAGCGAGGCCGTCAGCTGCGTCTTCCGCTCGAAATCGCCCAGCGTTATTATCCCGGGGATCGATTTCTCGCTGAAGTCGAAGAACTGGTTCCAGGAAAAGCCGCGCGTCTTCTGGATGGAGCCGCTTATCTCCACTATGTCGGCGCTGACGGCCACCATCTGCGTGGCCTCGGCGCCCGCGAGGGCGGGCAGGGCCAGCGCGGTCAAAGCGAAAATCAGTTTTTTCATAGGTATATCCTTAATGTAAACCGGGGGCCGGGCTTAAAACTCCGCCTCTCTACCCTCTACCCAATCCCCTCTACCCTACTTTATAAGCTGCTTGAACGAAGCTATCGCCATCGGGTGCAGCTCCACGTCGCCCAGGCCGCGCACTATCACGTCCACGTTGCCCTGCTTGATGGACAGGGCCAGGTACTGCGCCTCGTTGGGATTGAGCGCCAGGCTGAGCGCCGCCTTCTCCGAGAAGGCCTGGTCGGCGGCCTCGGCCGCGGCCTTGGCCTTGGCCTGCGAGCCGGAAAGGCCCTGGCCGAGGTTCGAGCCCACGCCCAGCACGAGCACGTTCTGCAAAATAGTGGCGGTCACTTTCTCCTTGCGGTTGTCGCCCATCACGGCGTCGAAGCTGACCAGGATGTCCACGCGGTCGCCGGGCTTTATCAGCCGCAGCAGGTCGCTCTCGAGCGGCAGCACGCAGCCGCGGTAGCCGGGCGGCACCTTCACGCTGAGGCCGGCCTCGGGGCTGAGGGACACCAGGGCCGAATTCGTTATCTGGTTGCCCTTGGGGATGCGGATCATGGTGACCAGGTTGCTGACCAGCTTGATGTCGGACTGGGTCTTGACCTCGTAGGCGTCCTGCTCCAGGTACATGCGCGGGATCTCCCTGGTCTCGACGACGTCCACGTTCATGATCGTGCGGGCGGGCAGGTCGAACCGGGCCACCAGCACCGTGGCGCGCTCGTTCTGGGCGGCCAGGGAGCGCTCCTTGGAGGTGAGCACCCACCAGTAAATGCCGGCCGCGGCCAGGGCCAGCAGCACGGGGACAAGCATGCCTTTCTTTTCCATAAGTATATTCTCCAACTAAATTATTAACTTCCCGTTAAATCCGTGTTAACTCTATGTGCTACTGGAAGTACGGCTTCTCCACCGGCATGCGCACCTTCACGATTATCTTCTTGATGCGCTTCCCCTTCGGCGGGTCCGAAAGGAACTGGCTGGAGCCCGGGAAGATGAGCTTGGCCTCGTAGTTGAGCGTCACCAGCAGGTCCTCCCCGGTCTGGCCGGACTGCGGGTCCTTCAGCGTAGGCACCAGCACGCCGTTCACGCTGATATTGGGAGAGGACGGGAACATCTGGCCCAGCACGTTCTTCATCTTCATGTTCGCCATCGCCTGCCCGCCGCCGGAGCCCGCGCCCGTGGGCCCGGCGACCAGCGACCCTATGCGGGCCAGCTCGTAAGCGCAGTGATGCGCCAGGATGGTCTGGAAGCCCATGTTCCCCATCTCCATTATAAAGAACAGCAGCAGCATGAACACCGGCAGCACCAGCAGCAGCTCGATAGTCACCTGCCCCGCCCTTTTAAGGCGGCGCTTCAGCGACACCGCGGCGGCCCGCGGCCCGGCAAGATACCGTTTCACGCTCATAAAGACGCAACTTTCTCCGGGAATATCACCCGGGGAGAACCGCTATCCGCCCCGCCCCGGCGCGGAAAGCGCCGGGGGCGGGCAAATCCGGTTTCTAGTTATTACCGCCGGAAGCGCCCAGGGTGCTGGCCGCGCCGTTGATCATGCCCTGTATGCTGGAGAAGAGCGTGGGCATATATTTCTTCAGCGCCACGCCGGCTATGAGCACCACGCCCACGACCACCGCGAGCATCAGCAGGTATTCAACGGTGTTCTGGCCTTTCCTGTTCTTGAACAACTTATTCATTTTACTTTCCTCCATCCGCGATTTAAGATCTTACCAGGGGTCCACCTTGTACATCTTTATTATCACCAGGCCGCCGCGCTTGAACTGGTTCGCCAGCGCGTACTGCAGCGACTTGTACATGATCACGAAAACGAACAGCAGCGAAATAGTGACCAGCAGGTACTCTATCGTGGTCTGGCCCTTGCGCTTCATGCTCATAGCCTAGAACTGCAGGCGCACCGACAGCTGGCTGGCCTTGCCCAGGGCGCCGTAAGGCGCCAGGGTATAGTCCAGGCCCATGCCGTAGCCCAGCGCCTGCGCGCTGTAGAGCCCCACGCCGAAGGACAGGCCGGCGGATTCGTTCATCCCCAGGCTGTCCAGCGTCTTATCGGTCATGTTCTTGCCGTAATTGTCCGCGGGCGCGTACCCGGCGCGCAGCGACACGCGGCCCACCTGCAGCAGCTCCTCCGGCAGGCTCAGCTCCAGGCCGCCGGCCAGTTTGGCCTTGCGGTCCGAATAGGTCTTCTGCTCCAGCAGCAGCGTGACGAAGGGGTTGAAAGCGAAGGCCCCGCCCAGCCGGTTCACCTTCACCACCTGTTTCTTCTTCCCGGAAGAATTGGCCGCGGACCAGCCGAGGGAGAGCTTGCGGCCCAGCCTGAGGATGGCGCCGAAATCGAAGACCAGGTTCTTGTACTCCCTGGTATAGTTGTCCTCCATCACCTCCTTGGCGCTGGCGCCCACCAGCAGTTTTTCCAGGAAGAAGCCCTTGGCGATGGAGAAAGTGGCGTAGCTGTTGCGCACCCTGACGTCCGTGCTGTACTGCGGCTTCCCCTCGGTGTCGCGCACGTCGAAGTTCTTGATGCCGTAATAGGCGTAGTTCACCGCCACCACGGACTGCCCGATGGGATGCACGTAGGACATGTACTGGCCGGAATATTCCTGGATCCAGCCGAGGTGGGAGAAGGAAAGCTCGCGCATCTGCGCGGAGGCTATGCCCGCCGGGTTTATCCCCATGGCTTCGCCGCCCTCCATCAGCGAGACCCCGCTGTTGCCGAGGGCCTGCGCCCTGGGGCTGCCGGTCGGGATCTTCATGAAGGCCGCGCCCTCGGTGCCCACCTTGTTGTCGGCCGCGTACACGGAAAGGCTAAAGGCTAAAAGATGAAGGATAAAGGCGGAGGCAAAAAGCGCCGGCCACGGCGCCCTTCTCTTGAGGTTTTTTCTCTTCTTCATAAATTTACCCTCGCAAAAACCAAAAACTTTAATACTATCCCCTCGGCCCTTTAGCCCTTAGCCTTCATCCTTTAGCCTTTCCCGCCTTTCCCGCCTTTTCCCCTACGGTATCAGTATCTTCTTTATCGTCTGGCAGATATCCCTGGTGCCGTCGGTGGCCTGGAAACGTATCACCGCGAAGTAGACGCCGGGGGCCACCGTCCGGCCGTAGCTGTTCACCTTGGGCCAGCAGGCCTCGTGGGCCGGGTTGGCCACGCACCTGCCGTTGCCGTCCACGTTGTTGCCGGCGTCGCGCGGCGAGTTGAGGTCCCCGAAGGTCTTCTTGAACACCAGGTCCCCGGCGATGTTGTACATCTTCAGGCTCACCCAGCCGTTCAGGATGAACGGGATCTTGAACCAGCCGGCGGTCCCGTCGTAGGGGTTCGGGGCGAAGAAGGTCTCGTTGGCGAAATCCCCGCACAGGTCCGCGGTCCCGCCGCGGGTGACCGGGATGTTGGCGGTCACGATGTCGGGCACGCGGCAGCTTTCCCCGGGGCAGAGCGCGGCGGAAAGCACGCCGTCGATGGTGTTGATGGCGTCCGTGAAGGTGGAGGCGTAGATCTTGAAGACGTAGTTGCCGTCCGGCACCTTGGACAGCGTCAGGTCGGTGCCGTCCCAGTATTCCGAGATCTGGGTGCGCGAAGGCCGCACGCCTATGATGCGCTTGACCAGGCGCCCGCCGGGCGGGTCGTCGGTGTCGTCCGGCAGCGCGGTGCCGGGCTTGAAGATCTTGGTGACCACCTTCATGGGCTCGGAGATCTGGTAGGAGACCACGGCGAAATTCTCCAGCGTGAGCGGCACTATGGAGACGTCGAAGATGCGCAGCGGGTCCACGTCTATGGTCATCTGCACCGTGGCCATGGAGGCCAGCTGGGCGTCTATGTCCTGGGCCGTGATCTGCACGTCGTAGGAGCCGGCCGCGACGAAGTTGCCGCTCTCGTCCTTCCCGTCCCAGAAGTCCTTGTAGAGCAGGTCGCCGTCCCGGACCTCGTTGTCGGTGACGAGCGCCGCGACGTTGCCGGCGTTGGCGAATTCCTGGCCATAGAGGATCCGCAGCGTGACCATCGACTGCCTGGTGAGGGCGTAGTCTATCTCGTACGGCGGCAGCTTGATGGTGTCCGAGGAGTTGAACATCGTCGGGATGTTCGGGATGACGTCGAACTCCGTGAAGATTATCTTGCCGCGGGAGACGTCCACGTAGCCGTAGGTCTTGTCCACGGACTGCATCACCTGCGCGGTGCCGGTGGTGTAGGCCACCAGCGTGAACGGGTAGCGCCCGTCCTCCACCAGCCTGCCGTTCACGTCGCGGCCGTCCCAGTATTCGGTCACCTTGAAGCGGCCGGGGCGCATGCCTTCCACCGTGTAGACGGGGGTGCCGGCCACGTTCGGCCAGACGGAGGGGTTCACCACGCTGCTCACGGGGTAGATGCGCAGCTTCATATACATCGGCTGCGACAGCTCGAAGGAGACGCGGGCCAGGTCGGAGGTCCCGCCCATCAGGGAACCGGACAGCACGTCCACGGTGCGGAACATGTTCACCGGGATCACCGCCGTGGTCGTGGAGGTCTTCTCCGTGGAGCACTGGAAGGGGTCGTCGCTCACGAGCTCGGCCAGGTAGGCGCCGCTGGCCACGTAAAGCCCGTAATTATCCTTCCCGTTCCAGGTCTCGCGGTTGGAGAAATTGGCGAAGCGCATGCTGTTCTCGGTCACGGAACTCACCACCGTCACGCCGTCCATCTTCTTGATGTACAGGCTGATGAAGGTGTCGCGCAGCGGGGTGTAGCGGAAATAGAAGGGGTCGAGGCCGGCCACCTGCTGCGTGGAGCCTATCACCGTGGAGGACGGGTTTATGAAGGCCAGCGCCTTGCCGCGCGCCACGGGCACCGTGCCCACTTTGGTCAGCTTGGTCCAGACCTCGCCGGCGGGCGCGAAAGCGGAATTGGAAGGCATCACGGCGTCTATAGCGTACATATAGTCGCCGTCGCAGACCGGGCTGCCGCCCTCGTCGCGGCCGTCCCAGAAGGTGGAAGCCGTGATGCGCCTGTCCTTCACCTCGATAAATCTCCTGAGCGGGGCGTTCGACGCCGCGCCGGTCAGGTAGTTTATCTGCGTATTGGGCGGGTAGATGTTCACGTACACCGTGGCCGACTCGGTGAGCATATAGCTGATGGTGGCCATGTCGGTGGAGGAGGAGCCCAGCGGCCTGACGGAAACGTCGGTTATCTGCAGGGGATCGAGGGACATCTGTATGGTGGCGGGGAAAGCCAGGTCGGTGGGCGGCTGCCACATATCGTTGGAGCCGGCCTCGATGCGGGCGATATAATTGCCGCCGGCCACGAAGTTGCCGGTATTGTCGCGGCCGTCCCAGAAATCGCCGTTGGTCATGGTGCCGTCGGGGATGCCCTCCCCCGTCCGCGGCGCCGCGATGAGGAGATTGCGCACCGTCGGCAGCGTGCCGGCGGTATTGGCGTCGTAGATATTTATGCTGACGGTGGCGTCCTTGGAAAGCCGGTAAAGGATATTATAGGGCTGCGCCGCCACGCCGGTTATCCTGCCCACCACCGTGGGGCTGGAGCGCACCGTATGGATATTGGTCACGTTCACCTGTATGGGGATCTGGTTCTGGCCCGGAAAGGCCGAGGTCTGCTCTATCGAGATATTGCCGGCGGTGGCGCTGACCTGGTTGGTGCGCACCTTGGTGCGGAAACCGAACTGCCCGTTGGTCTTGCCGAAGAGGCCGTTCAGGTTGTAGGAGCCGTCCCAGGACGTGCAGAAAGTGCCTATGGTGTATTCCACGTTGCCATCGCTCTGGCAGGTGCCGATATTGTACATCGCTATCGTTTTGATGGGCGGCGTGGAGGCCGGGTCCAGCGGGTTGGAGCCGGTGCCGAACTTGAACACTTCGAAGGTCATCTCGTCTATGCCGAAGTAGCCGGCCGTGCTGACGCAGACCAGGGTGGCGCAGAGGCCCAGGCAGCCCCCGGGATACGAGGTGCGGGGCCTCTCGAATTCGATAAGGGAGGAATTCTGCCAGACGTTCCCGCCGCTCGTAATGAAGGACCGGCTCGTACTGCCGCCGGTCACGTCGCTGCAGTACCCGTTGCCGCCGTCGACGAACCTGACGTCTATGCTGTTGACGTAAAGCTGCTGTGCCGAGACGTTGGCGGCCGGCAAGGCCAGGGCGCCAAAAATAAAGATCAATTTTTTCAGCATAATCTTCCTCGATAAAAGACGGAACCGGACCGGCCGCGGTTTCAGCCGCGCCTCGGATGCACTTTCAAATTCTGCCATTTTAGCCATAATAAATCAATATAAATAACAAGTATTAGTCGTACTGCTTCAGGGAATACCTCTTCAACTCATAGCCGCCGGACAGTTCGCCGGCTTTTTCCACCGACCAGAGCGTGCCGGCCTCGGCCCAGAAGGCGGCGGCCCGGCTCCTCCCGAAATCCTGGCTGGAGACCCGCTTAAAGACCCCCTCTTTCAGCGCGTAGCGCCGCAGGACGTTCCTGCCGTCCAGGGTCCAGAGCCGGCCGTTCACCCACTGCATGCAGACCAGGCTCTTCACCCCTTCCAGCTGGTAGGTGGCGGCGGCGCCGGCCGAGGGGTCCAGGCCGTACTTGTAAAGCAGGCCGGAGGAAGCGTCGAAAGCCCAGAGGTTGTAGCCGTCCCAGGCCGCGCCCTGCGGGGCGGCGCCGGGGGTCTTAACGGACTCGGTTATCGCTCCGTCCTTGAAATTCTGGCGCGCGTAGCGCAGCTGGGCCATGTCCAGGGTCCAAAGCCCGCCGTCCGAAGCGCTCAGCGCGCCGGGCTTCAACAGGCCCCCCGCCGGGGCCGGCAGGGCGCGCAGGGTTGAAAAGTCCTTTGTATCCTTAAGCGTAAGACCTCTGTTCCAGTCGGCCAGCCACAGGCCCTCTTTCGTCACGGCCAGGCCGGAGGGGTTGGGCAGGTCCAGCGGGGCCGTCGCCAGAAGCTTGTAATGGACCTTGGCGCGCCAGGCGTATACCTGCCAGGCGGCGCCGGCCATCAGCAGAAGGCCGGCGAGGCCGAGCGCCAGCGCGCGGGAAACGTTCTTCCGGGCGCGGATGAAGTTCTGGTCGGGCGACGCGGAGACGAAAACGCTGGGGAGTTCCACGCCTTTGAGGGCGTAAAGCTTGAGCACCTGCGTCACTTTTTCCGACCACTGGCTGGACTCCTTCAGTATATTGGCGAGGCCGGCGGCGTTCTCGACGCCCCTGGATTCCTGCTCGCGCATCTTCAGGGTCCAGGCTTCGCGCTCGGCGCGCAGGCGCTCCTCCCAGACGGCGAATTCCTGCCTGTGGGTCTCCCAGACGGAGCGCTCCCTGTCCCACATCTCCCTCCACTGCGCCCTCTCCGCGTCCCAGTTGGCCTTATTGCTTTCCAGGCTGCCGGTCAGCTCTTTTATTCTGGTTTCCAGGCCCTTCATTTTCACCTGGTCGTCGCGGCGGTTCTTGCGCTCGCCGAGCAGCTCGGCCAGCGTCTTCTCCACCGCTTCCCTGGAATCGGCCAGTTTCGCGTCAAGCCCCGCCTTCTCGTCGTCCAGGTCCGCCTTCTCGGCGGAAAGGGCGGCGAATTTATCGCGGATGCCGTCGCGCTCGGCCAGCAGGGCGTCGATGCGGCCCTGCAGGCCGAGCAGTTCCGTCTTGCTGCGCTCCAGCAGCTCCTTGAGGAGGGTCACTTCCCGGGCATGGTTCTTCTTCTGCGAGTCGAGGAGCTTCCCGGAGCTCTCCAGGTTCATGGCGGTGGCCAGTTCCTCGCTGAGGGCTTTTTCGCGCGCCTCCTGGTAATGCCGCCTGAGCTCGTCCGAAAGGGCCTTCGTCTCCTCCAGCTGGGAGTTAAGGTCGCGCAGCTGCGCTTCCTTGCCGGCGAGCAGGGTCTTCCACTCGCTCTCGGCCTTGGAGAAATTTTCGCGCAGGAAACGCATGGTCTCCATGTTGGACTGGCGGATGTCGGGCGGCAGAGGCGAAGCCTCCGGGACGTACTCGCTCCCCGAGACTTTCTTCCAGAGTTCGTTCAGATGCCTGTCTATTTCTTTGCTTTCCATGGATATAAGCCGTCCGGCCGCCCGGCCTTCCTTATGGATAAGTTTAACATCGGGATATTAACCGGGAGTGAATTAAATGTTAACAAAACGTTACGGGGTGAGCGTTTCCGGCCTCTACGGGGTCCGGGCAGGCCGGGGTTTTGCCCCGCGAACCCCGAAAGATGGAAACCCTTGCGTCGGTTTCCCCCCGCCAGGCGGGGCCCCCCCTTCCGCAAGGGGTTCGCGAAACAAAACCCCGGCCTGCCCTCCACCTAACGCACCAGGGATTGCAGTTCCATCGTGGCCTGGCTGATGTCTATGCCGGCGTCCTGGTACTGCGCCAGCATGCGCTGCAGGCTGCTTTTCAGCACGTCGGAGGGCGCGCCGCCGCCCTTCAGCTTGAGGTAGGCCTGCCAGTCCAGGCTGAAATCGTACTTGAGCTGGGCCAGCTTGTCCGCCTTGCGCTTCTCGGCCAGGGCCCTGAGCTCGGCCTCGGCGGCGGCCTGGCGCCGCACCACGGCGGCCAGCCTCTCTTTTTCGCCGCTCTCGGCGGCCTTCTGCTCGACCGTGTCCTTCAGCCTGGCGTTGAGCGAATCTATCTCGGCCTTCATCGAGGCCAGTTCCCGCTTTAAAAGGTTCTCGCGCCTGGCGCTTTCGTCCAGCGCCTCCACCAGGTCCTTGCGGTACTTTATCTCCTGCCTGATGAGGCGCTCGTATTCCGCCTCCACGTCCCTGTCGCCGAAGCGCAGCGCCAGCGCGAGCGAATGCGCCGGCACTATGGCCCCGGTCAGCGGCACCGCGAGGCCGTAGGAAAGCTCGGTGGCCAGATGCTTCCAGCCCAGGCCGGCGCTCAGGGCCGAGGCGCGCTCGGCCAGGTTGAGCCCGGCGCGCGAATACAGCAGGCCCGCGCGCCGGGTGCGCCAGGCATGCTCCACTCCGGGATTGAAGCTGATATTGCCTTTCTGCCCGGAGGAGGCCGTGCGCCTGGCCAGGTCCAGGGAGAGGGTGTAGTCCTCCCTCCGTTCCGAGACGCCCAGCCTGATCACCAGCGGCGCCTTGTCCTTGAGCCCGCCCACGTCGAAAGAGGGGTTGTTCAGATTGAGGATGGAGAAACCGACGGCATGGCCGCTGTCCGGCCTGAAGACCGCGCCCAGGTCCACGGCCACGCCGGAGGCCGAATCCCCCCCGGTAGAAGCCGCCGCCTGCAGTATCTTCAGGCTGGCGCCGAGGTCGAGCACCCCGGCGGGTCCCCTGCGCAGCTGCCAGGTGCCCCAGCCGAAGGAAATGGCCTTCTGCGTCAGGACGCCGCCGTCGTCCCTGTAAAGCCCGGCTATGGAAAGGGTGCCCATCCTGCCGTAGGCCATGCGCGGGAGCAGCGCCCAGGCGCCGTAGGCCGAAAGCTCCGCCGGGCCCTGCGTGGTGCGCTCCGAGGAAAGGAAATGCGCGCCGGTCTCGAACTTGCGGGAGGCGCCGGGCAGCGCCGGGTTGCCGTAAAGGGAAAGCGGGTCCTCGAGCGCGGCCGACTGCCCGCCGAAACCGGCCTGCCGCGCCCCGGCCGGCAGGTCCTCGAAGACCGCGCGGGAAGAAACAGCGAGGGAAAGCAGCAGAAGGCAGCAGAAGGCGGCGGAACGTAAACCGGTTCCGCCCGGCCGCCCGGTATTATTCGCTCCCATTTGCGCTCCCTCCGGCCCCGACCGCCTTTTTCTTCTCCTCGGCCACGTCGGAATACAGCGCTATCGCGCCGCGGCCGTGCGACTTGACCCAGTACAGCGCGTCGTCGGCCTTTTCCAGCAGGCCGTCCATGGAGGAGGCGTCCTGCGGGAAGGTGGAAACCCCGACGCTCATGGTCACGCGCAGCTCCTTCGTCTTCGAGAAAGGCACCGGGATGCGCAGCTCGGAAAGCTCCTTGCTGAGGCGCTCGGAGAGGCGCCGGGCCTCGAGGCCGGTGGCCTGCGGCAGCAGGATCAGGATCTCGTCCCCGCCGTAGCGGCAGGGGAAGTCTATCTTGCGCAGGTTCGAGAGGATCACGCGCCCGACTTCCTTCAGCACCTTGTCGCCTATCTGGTGGCCGTAGGTGTCGTTGACCTCCTTGAAATAGTCCACGTCGGCCCAGACCAGGGCCAGCGGCTGCCTGAAGCGCTCGGCGCGGTAGAACTCCTCCTGGAAGCGCTGGTTGAAATAGCGGCGCAGCGGGAGCTTGGTCAGCTCGTCGTAAAGGGAGAGCTCCTCGACCTTGTCGAACAGGCGGGAATTGTCCACGGCCAGCGCTATCTGGCCGCCGAAGGACTTCAGCATGGCCAGCTCGGCCGGCTCGATGCGCTGCTGGCTGAGCAGATTGTCGACTATCAGCAGACCGATGGTGACGCCCTGCACCGCCAGCGGCATGTAGAGCACGCAGTCCTTGTAGCGCTCCAGGAAGGCGCCGGAACTGCGCCCCAGCACGATGTCGGCGAAGCGGTGCGCGCCGGCCTCCAGCGGGATCTCCTCGTAGGAGATGCTCTTGATCTGGCCGCGGATGTCGGCGGAAAGCTCGCCCTTGAGCTTGCGGTTCTTCTCGTCTATCAGGTAGAGCCGCACGCGGTCGAAGCCGAAATAGGTCTGGATGCCGGAAAGGATATGCCTGAAGCTGTCGCGCACGCGCAGCGCGGTGGCGAACACCTCCGTCAGCTCGGTGATGGCGGCCACGTTCTTGTCGTACTTGCGGTGCAGGAAAAAGAATTCCGCTTTGTAGTAGTCGCGCAGGTAGGAGCGCAGGTAGGCGTCGGCCCTGGCGGCCTCCGCCGGGGTAAAGCCCTTCTTCCTGGGGGAGCGCTCCAGGCGCACCAGGCCGAAGCAGGGGATAACGCCGCGCCCGCCGGAGGGGTCGCAGTAGTCGAACCGGAAAGGGGAATACAGGAAGCTCCCGCCCTGGGTCTTCGAGGAGGCGCAGGCCACCGTCTCTATCGCGCGGGCGGCCGCCGAGCCCGGCGGCGGGCGCAGCGCCTCCTCGTGCTCGAAGGAAACGCCGCAGGCGTGGCGCTGGCGCTGGCGCAGCAGGCCGTTCTTTTCGTCGTATTCGTAGAACGAGGCCCCGTCCAGGGCGAAGCGCTCCGAGACGGCCTCGAGGGCCGCCTTCATGAAGGCGTCGCGGCCGTCGTAATAGGCCCGGCCGGGCTCGGCGCCGTAAAGTTCTTTTCCTCTCTTTTTCATGCGGTCGGAGTAAACAGTAAGATCCGCCAGACCTTCCCTCTACCCCCCTCAGTACAGCGACAGCAGGTAATCCGCCTCGCCCTGCGCCATTATCAGCTCGCGGTCCAGGTCCTCCCGCTCGTAATCCCGGCGGGCTATCTTCAAAGAGAGGTTCCAGAGCGCCCGTTCCAGCAGCAGCTCGGCCGTGGGATAGACCATGATGTTCGGCATGAGCTCGGGCGCGGAGAAAAGCCGCCTGTAGACCGCCGCCTCTTTCTCGTTCCGCAGGCGCTCCTCGAAAACGGAGTTCAGGCAGGGGAAGACCCCGAAGCTTTCCGCGAAGGCGGAGACGTTGCGCGGCTCCAGGGCCCAGGCGACGAAGGCGGCGGCGGCGCCGAAGTCCCCGGCGGAGGCGGAGACGGCCAGGTTATAGACCAGCATCAGGCCGCCGCCGGAAGGATAGCCGGGGTAGGGCAGCATTTTCAGGCCGGAACGGCCCGGGGCCTGGATCTTCCTGGAGGAGATGATGAAGGCGCAATCCTCCGCCGGGCGCGGGCCGTTCTCGAAGCGGTCCGCGCTGAAAAGCTCTATCTTGCCGCTGACGGCCAGCTCCAGCCAGTCCTCGACGCCCCCCGCGGTCTCGTCGCGGCTGAAAGTGGCCCTGTTGAAATCGTCCGAGAACAGCCCCCCCCGGCGGCCCCACATCCTGGGGAGCACGTCGGACACCTCCACGGCGCCGGAGGAGCCGGGCACCGAGAGCCCGCGGAAATTCCCGCGCCTTGCGGGCGGGCGCAGCCGGTCAAGGGCGGCCCTGAAGCCCTCCCAGGAGGCCAGCTCCCTGTCCGGGTCCTCGACGGCGCCTTTGAGCGCCTGCGGCCGGTAAAAAAGGGCCGGGGCCTCCAGCCACCAGGGGGCGGAATAAGCGCGGGAACCCCCGTCCCGGCAAAGTTCCCTGAGGATGAACTCGGGGTAGCGGCGCTGCGACAGCGCCTCCAGGCCGGAGGAAAGTTCGGAGAGCAGGCCCAGCCTGGCCAGCAGCTCGGTCCAGTTCTGAGGGATCTCCACTACGTCCGCCAGCGGGTTGCGCTTGGGATCGCGCAAATGGGCGAACAGGCTCTCCCAGAGGCTGTGCCGGCTTTTCACCAGGAATTCGATATCGGAGTCCGGGTAAGCCGCCGAGAACCTGGCGAGCAGGCTCTTGAAAGCCACGTGCTTCCTGTGGTCATAGTCCGAAAGCAGCCAGATAAGCATCGTTAATTTATACCCCGCGTGTATTACGGTAATATTGCGTAACTGTCCGGGCCGCTAACTGCAACTCTCCCGGAAAGAACCGCGAGATGTCCAGTCGGGGCGGCAGGGGCTTAGCCCCGCGAACCCCGAAGAGGAAACCCTTGCGT
>JACQPH010000109.1 GCA_016207645.1 Elusimicrobiota bacterium | reverse complement strand
CATGTCTCTTTAGTGAACTCCGGCTCCTCCGCGAATCTTATCGCTTTCATGGCGCTTACTGCGCCCGAGCTGGGCGCGCGCCGTATCAGGCCGGGCGACGAGGTGATAACCGTGGCGGCGGGCTTTCCCACTACCGTAACCCCCATAATACAGTACGGCGCTGTCCCGGTGTTCGCGGATGTAGAGCTGCCTTCCTACAACATAGACTGTTCCCTGCTCGGGAAGGCTCTTTCTAAAAAGACCATGGCCGTAATGCTGGCCCATACACTGGGGAACCCTTTTAATATCAAGGCCGTAAAAGAATTCTGCTCGAAGCATAAGCTGTGGCTGATAGAGGACAATTGCGACGCCCTGGGATCGCGCTACGCCGGGAAGTACACCGGCACTTTCGGCGATATCGGCGCTTCCAGCTTTTACCCGCCGCACCATATGACCATGGGGGAGGGCGGCGCCGTATATACCAACGACGCGCGCCTCAAGCGGCTGGTGGATTCTTTCCGGGACTGGGGCCGCGACTGCTGGTGCCCGTCGGGGAAGGACAATACCTGCCGGAACCGCTTCAGCCGCCGCTTCGGCGAGCTCCCTCCCGGCTACGACCATAAATACGTTTATTCGCACTTCGGTTATAACCTGAAGGCCACGGAAATGCAGGCCGCCGTGGGACTGGCCCAGTTGAAGAAACTGCCGGCCTTCGCCGCGGCCCGCAGGAAGAACTGGGCTTACCTGCGCGAAGCGCTTGATAAATATTCCGATAAGCTGATCCTTCCGGAGGCGTCGGAGCTTTCCGATCCCAGCTGGTTCGGTTTCCTGGTGACCATAAAAGAGGACGCCGGTTTCACCCGCGACCGGCTGGTGGCCCACCTGGAGAAGAACAAAATACAGACCAGGATGCTCTTCGCCGGCAACCTGGTAAAGCATCCCTGTTTCGACGAGCTGCGCAGGTCCGGCCAGGGGTTCCGTGTGGCCGGCACACTTAAAAATACCGACAGGATACTCCGCGGCTCTTTCTGGATAGGCGTTTATCCCGGCATGACCGGAGAAATGCTGCGTTATGTGGTGGAAGTCTTCGGGAGTTTCCCCGGACTATGGTAACCACTCAGATGCTGTTGGAGGGTCGGCAGGGGTTTTGTTTCGCGAACCCCTTGCGGAAGGGGGGGCCCCGCCGGGCGGGGGGAAACCGACGCAAGGGTTTCCATCTTCCGGGCTTCGCGGGGCAAAACCCCTGCCAACCCGGACCCATAAGGGACTTGGGCAGTTACTAACTATGACAAAAAAGACCAAAACTATCACCTATGTGGCGGGCCATACCGGCCTGGTGGGGTCGGCGCTCCTCCGCCGCCTGGCCGCGGACCCCGAACAGGTACTGCTGTTCGAGAAGTCCTCGAAACTCGACCTCTGCCGCCAGGCCGAGACCGAGAAATATTTCGAGAAGCATAAGATAGACAGGGTGTACCTAGCCGCCGCCAAGGTGGGGGGGATACTGGCCAACAGCACCTATAAAGCCGAATTCATCTACGATAACCTGGCCATAGCCATGAACGTGGTGCACGCCGCGTACAAAAGCGGCGTAAAGAAGCTGCTCAATCTCGGGTCCTCCTGCATTTACCCGAAACTGGCGCCGCAGCCGATACCGGAGAATTCCCTGCTGACCAGCGTCCTCGAGCCTACCAACGAAGCCTACGCCGTGGCCAAGATAGCGGCCCTCAAGCTCTGCCGCTACTACAACGAGCAGTACGGTACCAACTATATCTCGGTGATGCCCACCAATATTTACGGCCAGTGCGATAATTACAACCTGGAAACCGCCCATGTCCTGCCGGCCATGATGCGCAAGTTCCATCTCGCCAAGCTGCTGCGCGCCGGGGATCTCGCGGCGATAGCCGCCGACTCGGAGAAATACCCGCTCGGCTTCGGCCTGGACGCCGGGGTCAGGCGCGGGGATAAAAAAGAAACCGCCGCCATCCTCGCGAAACTGGGCATAACCCGGGAGCACGTGGCCCTCTGGGGCACCGGCGAGGTATACCGCGAATTCCTGTATGTCGACGATCTGGCCGACGCCTGCGTGTTCCTGATGGACAACTGTAATTACAAGGACATAGGCGAAGTGGTGAACGTCGGCACCGGGAAGGATATAAAGCTGAAGGACCTGGCCGCTGAGATCCGCGAAGCGGTGGGCTTCGACGGCGATATAGTTCACGATACCTCCAAGCCCGACGGCACTCCCCGTAAGCTCCTGGACGTCTCCAGAATGACAGCGCTGGGCTGGCGCCCCTCGGTCCCGCTCAAGGAAGGCATCAAAAAAAGCTACGCTTTCTACCGCGGCGTTCCGGCCGCGAAAGTGAAAGCCTGAACCGCGGGCCCTTTTCCCCGTTTTGCCCGCGTACTC
The DNA here is from genome assembly GCA_016207645.1 of Elusimicrobiota bacterium. Classification (GTDB taxonomy): domain Bacteria; phylum Elusimicrobiota; class Elusimicrobia; order Elusimicrobiales; family UBA9959; genus UBA9959. The sequence goes on along the minus strand of JACQPH010000109.1, from coordinate 3,336 downwards.
CCCGTCTTTGCTATAATATCTATATTATAGCCCCGCTTATGCGGGCGCGTGCCGCTGTATTTTGAGGCAGGGAAAGAGATGAAATATAAAAAAGCGCTGGTTACCGGGGCGGACGGTTTCATAGGCAGCCATTTGGCGGAAGCCCTGCTGGACAAGGGGTATGCCGTCAAAGCCTTCGTTTACTACAATTCCTTCAACTCCTGGGGCTGGCTGGATACCCTGCCCAAGAGCAAGCTTAAGCATATAGAGGTTTTCGCCGGGGATATCCGCGACCCCAACGGCGTGCGCGCGGCCATGAAGGGCGCGGACGCCGTCTTCCACCTCGCCGCGCTTATCGGCATCCCTTTTTCCTACCACTCTCCCGACTCTTACGTAGACACCAATGTGAAAGGCACGCTGAACGTGCTGCAGGCCGCGCGCGACCTGGGCACGGGGAAGGTGGTAGTTACTTCCACTTCCGAGGTTTACGGCACCGCCCGCTACGCCCCCATCGACGAAAAACACCCGCTGCAGGGCCAGTCGCCCTATTCGGCCAGCAAGATAGGGGCGGATAAGATAGCGGAGTCCTTCCACCTTTCCTTCGGCCTGCCGGTAGTGACGGCGAGGCCCTTCAATACATACGGGCCGCGCCAGTCGGCCCGGGCCATCATCCCGACGATAATAACGCAATTGCTCAACGGCGCGAAAGAAATAAAACTGGGCTCCCTCGCTCCCACCCGCGACCTGAGCTACGTGGCCGACACCTGCGCCGGTTTCCTGGCCCTGGCGGCTGCGCCCGAAGCCGTGGGGAAGACCGTGAACATAGGCTCCGGCAGGGAGATCTCCGTCGGCGACCTGGCCGCCCTGATAATGAAGCTCTCCGGCAGGAAGGCGGCGCTAAGGACGGAAGCCGCCCGCCGCCGCCCCGCCGGCAGCGAAGTGGAAAGGCTGCTCTGCGACAATGAACTTATCGCCTCCCTCACCGGTTGGAAGCCTTCTGTCTCCCTCGAGAAGGGCCTGGAGCGCACTATAGAGTGGTTCAGGGACCCGAAAAATTCAGCCGGTTATAAATCGGATATCTACAATGTCTGACTTTATCCCTCTTTCGGTGCCGAATATAAAGGGTAATGCCTGGAAGTACGTGAAGCGGTGCCTGGACACCGGCTGGGTTTCCAGCGCCGGCGCCTACGTGGAGACCTTCGAAGGTAAGCTCCGCGCCTTTACCGGGGCCGGGCACGCAGTGGCGGTGGTGAACGGCACCTCGGGCCTGCAGCTGGCGCTGCGGCTCTCCGGCGTGGAAGCCGGCGACGAGGTGCTCGTGCCGGCGCTGACTTTTATAGCCCCGGTGAACGCCGTGCGCTACCTGGGGGCCGAGCCGGTGTTTCTGGACTGCGACGCCTTCATGAACCTGGACCCGGCCGGGCTCGGCGAGTTCCTGAAGACTGCCTGCCGCGGGACGGCCAGAGGCCTTGTAAATAAAAAGACCGGGCGGCGCGTCAAGGCCGTGCTGCCGGTGCATATTTTCGGCAATCCCTGCGACCTGGCCGCGATAATGAAGCTGGCCCGCGACTACGGTCTGAAGGTCATCGAGGACGCCACGGAAAGCCTGGGCTCTTATTATACGGCGGGGAAATACAAAGGCAAACATACCGGAACTATCGGCGACTTCGGGGTTTACTCCTTTAACGGCAATAAGATAATCACCACCGGCAGCGGCGGCATGGTGGTCACCGCGGATAAAAAAATGGCGGCGAAGGCCAGGTACCTCGCCACGCAGGCCAAGGACGACGCCGTGCGCTACGTGCATAACGAGGTCGGGTATAACTTCAGGATGACCAATATACAGGCCGCCCTGGGCGCGGCGCAGCTGGAACAGCTCCCGGCCTTCATCAAGCGCAAGAAGGATAACTACGCCTTTTACAGAAAGGCTCTGGCCGGAGTGAAAGGCCTGGAACTGCTGGGCGTGCCGGAGGGGACTTCTCCGAATTACTGGTTCTATTCCCTGCTCATCGATAAGGCCGCCTTCGGCCTGGACCGCGAAGGCCTGATGGCCGCGCTGGGCAAGGCCGGCATACAGACCAGGCCTGTGTGGCATTTGAACAACCTGCAGGAACCTTACAGGCGGAACCAGGCTTACAAGGTAAACAGGGCGCCCTGGTTCGTGGAGCGGGTGCTGAACCTGCCCTGCAGTACCGGGCTTACGAAGGAACAGGCGGCGCGGGTGGTAGCGGCTGTAAAGGCGGAGAGAAACTGATATGGAGAGAATTTCAAGGATATTGATCGGTCCCGACGAAAGTATTAAGCAGGCCTTCAGGAAAATGGACGAAGCGGGCAGCAAGACGCTTTTTGTGGTCGGTAAAGAAGACCTCCTTATCGGCGCTCTTTCGGACGGCGACATCAGGCGCTGGATACTTAAGGGCGGGGACATCAGCGCGAAGGCGAAGGCTGTGATGTCCGGTTCTCCCAGGTATCTCGAAGAGGGGTATTCACAACCGGCCGCCAAAGAGCTGATCGTCGCCGAACGCTTTGAATGCGTTCCCGTAGTGGACTCCGGGAAACGGATAAAAGGCGGGGTCTGGTGGTTCGATTTCTTCAAAGATAAATCGCGCAAGGCCGGCAAGCTGGACCTGCCGGTGGTCATCATGGCCGGCGGCAGGGGGGCGCGCCTGGCCCCGATAACGCGGATACTGCCCAAGCCGCTGATGCCTATAGGCGACAAGCCCGTGACCCAGCATATCATGGAGCGCTTCGCCGATTACGGCTGCCGGGAGATCTACATGTCGGTGAATTTCAAGGCCAAGCTGATCAAGGCCTTTTTCAGCGACGTCAGCGGGGATTACGACCTGGAATTCATAGAGGAGCCGAAGCCGCTGGGCACGGCCGGCAGCCTTTACCTGCTGAAGCGGAAGATCAGGAAGACCTTTTTCCTCACCAACTGCGACGTGCTGGTGGACGCCGACTACTCGGACATAATCAAATTTCACCGCGAGCGCGGCAATAAAATAACCATAGTCGGCTCCATGAAGCATTTCACCATCCCCTACGGCACCTGCGAGATAGAGAACGGCGGGGACCTGCTGGCCGTGCGCGAGAAGCCGGAATACGACTTCCTGGTGAATACCGGGATGTACGTCATCGAGCCGGAAATCCTGAAGCTGATCCCCGACCAGGCTTTCCTGCATATGACGGAGCTTATCGGCAAATGCCTGAAGAAGGGCGTTAAGACCGGGGTGTACCCGATCTCCGAGAAATCCTGGGCCGATACCGGGCAGTGGGAGCAGCTGCAGGAAACCCTGGACCAGCTGGGCATGAAATGAAAAAAGTGATACTTCTGGGCGGCGGCGGGCATGCCAGGTG
>JACQPH010000108.1 GCA_016207645.1 Elusimicrobiota bacterium | reverse complement strand
TGTATGCAGAATCTCACTTTTACTTAAGTTTATTTGTTCCAAAAGTTTCTTAATGTTCATTTTGTTTTACCCTCTAATCATGTGTTATTATTTGGGCATGAAGCTTTTGGCCAATATTTCGGTAGCGACTTTAAATAATTGTTATCAATAAAGTTAAGAAACAGGAACTTTGCGTTCGGCAAAAGATATACGCCATTTGCATCGTCATCACTAAAAGACACACAGTGATACAGTGGCAGGCCAAAGGTAATACGATAACAAACAGCTAACCCTGAAGGATCGATAAATAACACAGGATTATTCAATGCATATGCAAAATAATTAAAATTCGCTGGGTATTTCATCACTCGCAGCAAATTAAGAGTAAATGGCCTATTGCTTCCTGCTAAATTCTGTGGAGAAACAATATCAACTGGTGAATGGCTGAAGCTGTTATAATACGGGTCTTCTTGTAAAAATCTCCCTGTTTCCGCGTTGTAATATCTCGCCCTCAAATAATACAGCCCGGTTTCGGGGTCGAATTCCCGGGCTGTGAATAAGTAAGGGTTGCCTACGGTGGACCTATCGAATACTGCGCCGGTGCGGTCTTTTATTGTGGGTTTACCGTAGGCCTGGTACTCCACGGTTTCCACTATTGCGCCGGTGTTGTCGGTCAGGGCGGTGATCGAGCCCAGGCCGTCGGCGTGGTAGTAGTAGTTTGCGCTGGTGTCCGCTTTCTTCATTATCAGCGGCTCGTCTATGCCGGGGCCGTGGGTGAAGGCGGCTATCAGGGCGTTGCTGCCGTCCAGCGTGGCTATTATGTCTTCGTTGTCGTAGACGTAGCGGGTTACTGTGCCGTTTACGTTCTTCTCTATCCTTCTGCCCAGGGGGTCGTATTTGTAGGCGGCGGTTATACTGCCCGGCATTGCGGCTTGTTTAAGCTGGTTCTCGCTGGTGTAGGCGTACGCGGTGTACGCGCTATTAGCTTTCTCGGTCTGGCCGGTCAGGTTGCCGTTGGCGTCGTAGGTGTAGGTGTAGCCGCTGTTCTCTGTGAGGCGGTTGGCGGCGTTGTGCTGGTAGCCGGTTAGTACGGCGTCGCTCAGGCGGTTGCCTACGGGGTCGTAGCTGAAGGTTTCATTGGGCTGATCGGGGTGCTGGGCGCTTATCAGGCGGTGCAGGTCGTCGTAGCCGTAGCTGTGCGTGCCGGCCATGTCCAGCATGCTGGCGCGGTTGCCGGCGGGGTCGTAGGCGTAGTTGGCGAACAGCAGGGCGGTATTGTCAGCCGTTTTGCGGTGCAGGATCTGCAGCAACTGGCCGGCGGCGTCGTAGGCGTAGGTGGTCTCGGTGCCGTTGGGCAGGGTCATTTTGGTGCGCTTGCCTGCCGCGTCGTAGGCGAAGGTTATTGTCTTGGCGTCCGGGTTGGTCAGGCTGGTAAGCCTGTTCAGCGCGTCGTAGGTATAGCTGGTAGTGCCCCAGGGGCTGGTCATCCCGGTGCGGTTGCCGTTGGCGTCGTAGGCGTAGGTGATGGTGTAGGTCTGCCCGCCTACGGTCTGGCGCACCTGGTCCACGCGGTTCAGGATGCCGTAGGCCATGCTTACCGCGCTGTCCTGGCTGGTTACGCTTAACAGGTTGCTTACGCCGTCGTAGGCGTAGTTTACGGCGCCTTCCCCGCCAGTGAGGTTCTTCACCGTCAGCCTGTCCAGCACGTCATATTCCAGTGTGACGGTCTGGGTTTTGGCGTCGGTTACACTGGTGAGATTTCCCTTTTTGTCATAGGCGAAATTCTTGCTTTGGGTCAGCGGGTTGGTTACGCCGGTCAGGCGTTTTTGCAGGTCGTAGGCGAAGGTGGTCTGCTGGTTTTTGGCGTCTTTTACGGTTGCGAGCAGGTCGCCAGCCCCGCCGCAGGAGGGGCACCCGCCGCCGGTGTAGGTGTACTGCGTTATGCCGTTAATAGCGTCGGTTACTTTGGTCAGGTTGCCTTTTATGTCGTAGTCGAACAGGGTCAGCTTGTTCTTTGGGTCCCTGGTCTGTGTCACGCGGCTGAAGTTATCGCGCGTCATGCTGGTTACGCGGCCAAGGGGATCGGTAACCTTTACCAGCGCGCCCATCGTGTCGTAATTGAACAGGCTCACGTTGTTAAGCGGGTCTTTGGTTCCGGTCACGTGGCCCTGCTGGTCGTAGGACAGCTCGGAAACATTGCCGAGCGCGTCCGTTACCGCCCTGAGGTTGCCGTTGGCGTCGTAGCGCATCCCGGTATGGCCGCCCTTCGGGTCGGTTACTCCGGTAAGATTGAACGGATATGATTCCCCAAGGAATATTTCCTCAACAGTACTCTCGGAATAAACCTGTTCGTACACCATTTCACCTGTATAGGCCATTACGGTGGTGTTCCCCGCGTGGTCGGCGACCGACACCAGGTTGCCCTTGGCATCGTAGACCTTGCGGGTGGTGCGGCCCAGCGCGTCCGTCACGGATTCGGCTTTTAGTCCGGAGTCATAGCTGGAAATGGTGACATTTCCCCGCGCGTCCGTCAGCCTGGTGGTGGTTTTGCCGTCGGCTTCGGTTATGGTTTCATGCGTGGTCCGCCTGTTTAACGCGTCGGTAACTATCGTCTTTGAACCGGAAACGTATTCAAAATCAGTCCGGTCGTTATCCCCGTCCTGGTACATCCTTACGACCCGGCCGGTTGAATCCGAGACTATGTAGTTATGCGCGCCGTTGGGGTAACTTACCTGGGAAAGGAACCCGGCGGCGTCGTAGGCGTACGCGGTTGGCGCGCCGTCGATATCCACGGCCCGGGCCAGCCGGCCGGAGGAGTCGTATTCGTACAGCACCCGGCGGTTATTATTATCACTGACGGATTCCAGCT
>JACQPH010000107.1 GCA_016207645.1 Elusimicrobiota bacterium | reverse complement strand
TAGGCGTAGACCGCGCCCTTTATCAGCAACTGCCCCAGCGGCTTTATCTCCAGGTTCTGGCCCGGCGCCAGCTTCAGGTCGAAGCTCCTCCACGCGCCGTCCTCCCCCCTGACGCGCAGCGTATAGGGGCCGGGGAGGAGATTACGTATGATGAAACGTCCGGCCGGGTCCGGGCTGGCGGAAGCCACCAGGCGGGTACCGCGCAATAGCTGGGCCGCTCCGCCCGCCGCCGAAGGGCGCAGGCCCGAAGGGACCGAAGCCGGCAGGGTGCCGCTGACGCTGGCCAGCTGGTAGTCCAGGGAAAGGACGAAGTTGGCGTCGGAGTACCCCATGGGGAGCTGGTCCTTGGCTATGGAGCTGGAGAAGCCGTCCTCCAGCCAGGTGGCCTGTATGCGGTAGAGGCCGTCGGGCAGGGAGGTCAGCGCGAAGGAACCCAGCCCGTCGTCCAGCGTATAGGCCGAGGCGATCACGAGCCCCTGGTTGGAGATCGCGTCCACCATCACGCCCGTTATGCCGGTGCCGTTGGGCGTCTTAACCGAGCCCGCTATCATGTCGTCCAGGCGGTCGCCCGACAGCGTATTGGCCAGCGCCGAGGGGCCGGACCAGAAGTCCGCGTCGTCCTTGACCCACATCGTGAAATAGTAAGTGGCCTCCGGCACCAGCCCGGCCACGGTATAGGCCAGGGCGCTGCCGGGCCGCACCATGGCGGTGGAGATAAGCACCTGCGCGGCCTGGGTGCTGAAGACGGCCCCGGCAAAGGTGGAATACTGCACCGCGAACTGCCCGTAGGTCAGGGCGAGACTCCCCCCGTCGTCGCCGGGGAAGGTCCAGGCCAGGTCCACCCGGCCCGGGGCCGAGCCCGTGGAAGGAGCGAAAGCCGCGACGGCCTCCGGCGGGACGGTGTCCGCCCAGGTGAAGGTGGAGCCGGCGGCTTCGAATACCGAGGAATTGGCCGGCGCCGCCGCGTCCTTAGAAAGTGCCGTGATGAAATACTGCTGGTTGTGCGCGAGGCCGCCCCTGAGCCCCGTTCCCGGGACGAAAGCCCAGGCCGCTCCGGTAACGGCGGCGCTGGCCACCGGGAGTTCGCCCCAGGTATCGGAGGCGAAATTCCACCATTTCCCGTCGGCGGCGCGCTTTACGTAGAGCTCGATAGTTCCCAGACCCGCCCCGCCGGTATCGGCGGCGGTGCCCTCTATTTCCGTCAGGGCGTAAACGGTGGAGCCGGCCAGCGGCGTGGAGAGGAAGACCGAAGGCGCCGCCTGGTCGAGCCGGAAAGAGGCGTTCGGATAGGGCAGCGGGGTGAGGAAGGAATTCACGTCCACGGACCTGGCCTTCACCTTGTACTGGGTTCCCGCCGCGAAAGGCGCGGTGGAGGCGTCATAGGACCAGGAAGAGAGGCCGGAAGCGCCCAGCCAGACCTCCGCCGCGGAGGCGAAAGAGGAGCCGTCGTAATAGAGGTTCCCGGCGAGCTCCTGGATGGCCAGCTGGTTCCCGGCCACCGGGCTGGCCTCGTTCATGGCGGCCGCCGTGCCGGTAAAGGCGGTGACGGTGGAGAGCCACGCGCCCGCCGGGGAGGTGATGGTTACCGCCGGGCCCACGGTATTCTTGAGCAGCTTGAACACGTCGGCGAGGGTGACGGCGTTGCCGGCCGCGTCCACGGCGCGCGCGCTGATGTAATTGGTGGCGCCGTCGCGCAGCGCGGCGAAGTCCACTCCCCAGAGGGCGGTGAAGGAGGAGGGCGCGGGCGCGAAGCCGGGCACGGCCGTCCAGCTCAGGATGTTGGCGTCGGACAGGCCGGGGTTGCTGCTGGCGCTGTACAGCACCTGGCCGAGGCCCGAGAGAGCGTCGCCGAAGTCCACGTCGAAAACGGCGCCGGGGTCGGCGGCCAGCCAGCCGGCCGGGGAGGAGGCGTAGTTGGCGATGGTCGGCGGCGTGGTGTCGCGGCGCACGTAGAAAGCGTCGGGATACACGGTGGAATTGCCGGCGTTGTCGTACACCCGCACCGAAACATAGCTGGTGACGTTCTCCTGGATGGCCTCGAAGACGGGCGCGGGCAGCACCCAGTCCGTGTCGTAGGTGTCGGAATTGATACCGGTGACCGCCGGCGTCCAGGTGGACACTACCGCGCCGGTGAAATTCTTCCCCGTGGAGACCGCCACCTGGAATTTATCCAGCAGGGAGCCGAGGTCCGAGAAGTGGACCATGTAGGAGCCGCTGGCGGAGCCGCGCCAGGTATCGTCCCCGGCCTGCAGCGGGATCACCGACGGGGGCGTGTTGTCGGCGCCGGTAAGAGTGGACTTCGAGCCCAGGTCGAACCAGGCGCTGGAGCGGCCCTGCTGGTCCCGCGCCTTCACCCTGAAATAGTAGAGGCGCCCCGATTCCAGGCCTGACACCGTGCGGACCGGCCCCGTGAACCAGACCTTGGGCCCGGCGTCGAAGCCCAGGAAATCCGCCGCGGTGCTGGCCTGCACGTAGTACTCCGTAATATTGGGGTTGCCGTTGGCCAGCCATTGCGCCGGCACGGAGGTGGCGTCGGGCACGCCCAGGCCCGGAGGGTTGTCGGCCGGCACGGCGGAATAGGTGAGAGTGTCCCCAAAAACGACGAATTCCGAATAGACCCCCCCCCAGCTTACGGCGGCGGCCTTGAAATAATGCGTGGTATTGGGCCGCAGCCCGGCGGCGTCGTAATAGTTGCCGGCCGTCAGGGTGGAATAGTTCACGGTGGAAAAGCCGGGCGAGGTGGAGACCACAAGTTCGTACCTGGTGCCGGAGGGGTTGCCGTTATCGTCCCAGACCAGGGAGAGCGTGGCGGCCGCTACGGCCGGGTAGGCCTCGCTGCCGGGCGGGTAGACGCGCGTTATAGTAGCGCCGTAGGCGCTATAGCCGCTGTCCTGCCCGCCTACGCCCAGGGTCCTGACGCGCAGGAAGTAGGTGGAGTTGGGATTCAGCCCCTCGTAGAGCGCCAGCGCCGCGGTGCCGCTGGAAATGGCGTTGATGGAAAAGGAGTCGTCCAGGGAAGCCTCCGCCCAGTAGACCGAGCCGCCGGCGTTATTGCCGGCTGGCCACAGGGCGGAGAAGCTGCTGACGTCCACCGCCAGCAGCGTTACCGCCTGCGGCGCGGAGGGCGGAGTGGCCGAAGAGACGACCGCGGACCAGGCGGCGTCGCTCTCCGTGGAGACCTTGACCTTGAAATAGTAGGTGGCGTTGGAAAGCAGGCCGTAATAGGTGGTGGCATTCTGGCCCAGGGCGAGGACGGCGCTGGAAACCGGGACGGAAAAAGAAGGGTCCGCGGAAAGGACCATCAGCGGGAATTCGGTGCCGGGGGTGTCCAGGGTCCAGGAAACCGAGGCCGTTCCGGTGGAAACGCCGGTGAAATTAACGGCAGTAGGCGCGGAGGCGCGCAACGCCCCCGGGAAAAAAGCGGAAATAACGGCGAAAAAAGCGGCTTTTTTCATTTCACCTTATATTATAGACAATAATATAAGGCGCGGTAAGGTGATACAGTATACTTGTAACTAAAGTTACTTGATATTCGTCAAGGCTGGGTCCTGCGGACCAGTTCCTGGGCGTCCCACCTGAGGTCGCGGGTCTTCCACTGGATGTCGCGGCAGGAGCGGGTAAGGTCGGAAGCGGCCCACTGCGCGTCGTAGCCGATCTTCTTGGGGTCGATGCGGCGCACGGTCCATTCCAGGTTCTGCGCGGCGTTCAGGATATCGAACTGGAAGCGGTTGTCCAGGTCGCGGGCGTTCCACTCCATGTCGCGGGCGAGCTGGTTGAGCCGGGAGTCCTTCTGCGCCGAATTAAGCAGGCTCTTGAGGTCCATCGCGAGGCGCTGTATATCGCCGGCGCGGCGTGACATGTCCATCGACATCCGGCGCAGGTCGTTCGAGAAGAAGACATTGGAAGAGCCCTGCTCGATGCGGCGGGCGTCGGATTCAAGGCGGTTGATGTCGTTGCGCAGCCAGGTGGTATCGGCTTCGAGTCTCCGGAGGTCGTTGCTTACCCGGGTGAATTTGTAGACGAGGTCCTGGGGGACTTCGGCGGTCTCCTTTACCGGCGCGGCGGGCACGGGCACGGCGGGGGCGTCGGTCTTTACGGCGAGGTCCGGGGCCTTTAAGGCGGCGAGTTCGGAAAAGTCCGCGGCGAAAGCCGAAGACGAGAGGGAAACAAGAACGAGAGCGAACATTGCTTTTTTCACTGGAAAACTCCTATACCCGGTAATTTGCTCTCCCCCCCGCCTCGATCCTCCCCCGCAAGGGGGGAGGAAGGGGGCAAGGGACCCGAGCGGTTACCTTGAAAGTATACCTCACCGGCCGGGGCGTCCGTAAGCGGCTTAGGTCCCAGGCGCGGCTAGGCCTAAAGGGAAGAGCTCACAAGGCGCGCAGCACCGTCAGGGAAAGCGGCTCCGCCTCGAAGCTGCCGGAAACGGCCGGCCCGGGCTCTTTGACAAGGCCGACCGAGTCGAAGGCCTCCAGCCAGTTCCCGGCGGGCAGCTCGAACCTGCGCGGCGTTTTCTCCGGGTTCACCAGCACCACGATGCCGCGCCAGGGATCGCCGGCCTTGTCGCCGTAAAGCCGGTAGGCGATGCCGGGCGGCTCGATCCCGAGGCCGAGCTCCTCGTAGAATTTCAGGTTCTCCCGTACCTCGGCCGCCGTCTTCATGCGGAAGGCGGGGTGCTCCCTGCGCAGGGTTATCAGGTCGCGGTAGTAGGAGAACACGTCCAGGTTCTCCTTCTTGCGCGTCCAGTCCAGCCTGTTCACCTCGTCGGGCAGGTTGTAGGAGTTCTCCTCTCCCCCCTTGGTGCGCAGGAATTCCTCCCCGGCGTGCAGGAACGGGATGCCCTGGGAAGTGAGGACCAGCGCGTTCGCCAGTTTATCCATGGCGACCTTGTTCCGGCGAGGCTCGTCCTTGACCGACAGGTCCAGGCGGTCCCACAGCGTGTTGTTGTCGTGGCAGGAAACATAGTTCATGGTCTCCAGCGGCCCGTCGGTGAAATCGTCCACCGCGCCCCGGATGCCGAGCAGCACCCCTTCCCGGTTCTTCGCGGCCTGCACGTAGCCCAGGTCGGCGAGGGTGAAAACGCTGCCCTTGATAGCGTCGCGGAAGCCGTCGTTGAACACGGCGAAGCCGAGAGAGCGCTGGCTGCCTTTTTTCACCCCTTTCACCGGCGTGGCCCCCGCCGCCCAGGGCTCGCCGTAAACGAAGATGTCCGGCTTTTCAAGCCTCAGCGCGCGCATTATTTCCGCCGCGGTTTCCGTATCTATCAGGCCCATCAGGTCGAAGCGGAAGCCGTCCACCTTATATTCGCGCACCCAGTACAGCAGGCTGTCGAGCAGGAACTTGCGCGCCATCGGGGCCTCGGTCCTGAACTCGTTGCCGCAGCCGGAGCCGTTGGAGTAGGCGCCGTCGGCGTTGAGGCGGTAGTAATAGTCCCGGGCCATGGCGTTGAAGTTATAGACGGTGGCGCGGGTCTCGGCGGTATGGTTGTACACCACGTCCATGATCACCTTGAGCCCCTTGCGGTGGAAGGCGTCTATCATCAGCTTGGCCTCGCGCACGCGGGCGGCGCCGGCGGGGTCGGAGGCGTAGGAGCCCTCCGGCGAGTTGAAGTTGACCGGCATATAGCCCCAGTTATAGGCCGAAGCGCTGTCGCCGTTCTCGAAGTCCTGGAAGGGCAGGATGTGCACAGTATTCACGCCGAGCTCGGCGATATGGTCCAGCCCGGTCTTTATCTCCGGGAACCCGGGATGGCGGGTCCCCCCTTCGGCCGCTCCCAGGTACTTCCCCTTGTTCTTCACGCCGGAGAATTTGTCCATCGTGAGGTCGCGCAGATGCACCTCGTAGACCACGGCCTCGGAGGAGTCGAAGGCGGGGCCGGGCTGGACGGGGGTTTCGTCCTTCAGCACCAGCGCCAGCCCGCCGTCCCCGGTGACGCAGCGCGCGTAAGGGTCGAGCCCCTCGTAGGCCGCTCCGTTCTGCGCGGTCCGGATGCGGTAATATTTACCCTCGAGGGATTCCGGGAATTTCTTTTCCCAGACCCCTCCCCCTTTGTTCGCCAGCGGGTGCGCATAGGGCCGCGCCGCGGGGAAGTCGTAGACCAGCGCTTCGGCGCTCACGGCGAAGGGAGCGAAAACGCGCAGGACCGAACGCCCCTTCTCCGAGGTCATGCCCAGCTCCAGCGGGGTATAGAATTCAGGGCCGTAAACGGCGCCGCCGAGCCGCAGCGCGACGGGCCCGAAAGAGGCCGAGCGCAGCTCGTATTCCCCGGCGTTCAGCGCGCCGTAAGCGGGGTTGAAACCGCCGGACTCCAGCCTGGCCGCGCGCGAGTAGGCCCCGCCGATGGGCGCGGCCGGGGCCGGCCTGAAGATCTCCGTGCCGCGGCTTATATAAAAATCCTGGGCGGCCAGGAAATCCGCGGCCAGCGGGCGGGTGAAGGTGACGCGCACTTCTCCCGCGCTGTCCAGCCAGGCCCCTGTCACCGCCGTGGAAACTTCCGGCGGGGCAGAATACACCTTCGCGTCCCCCTCCAGCAGGTAAACTTCTCCCTGGCGGGCCGCGGGCAGTATTTTATCGGGGGCGTCCTTGTCGGCCCAGTTCCCCCGGCGCGGCAGGAAGCCGGTCCTTTTCCCGGACAGGCCGGAGGCGTCGAGGTCCAGTTCGAAGAACGCTCCGTAGGGGCCGGCGCCGGCCGGAGGCAGCTCGAAACCGGGTTTTTTCTCCCCCTCGTTCCAGACCCAGAGGTTCCAGCCGGAGTAATTCCCGTCGAGCCGGCTGTAATGGACCACGAGTTTATCCGCGCCGAGAAGCTGAACCGGCATAAGCAAGGCCCCCAGTAGGAAAAGTAGTTTCATACCTAAATCCCTTTATCTTGTAATTTGCCAGGTAGTGGAGGGCTGGCCGGGGTTTTGTTTCGCGAACCCCTTGCGGAAGGGGGGCCCCGCTTCGGGGGGAAACCGACGCAAGGGTTTCCCTCTTCGGGGTTCGCGGGGCAAAACCCCTGCCAACCCGGACCCATAGGGACCTGAGTAGTTACCCGACTTTCCCGAATGAGAACAGCTTCCTCCTTTCTTAGCCCAGCCGCGTACTTCCTGCCTGTTCTCGCCTGGCTGGCGGCGTTCTGCCCGCCGGCCGCCTGCGTGCCGGAGGCCGCCCCGCGCAGGACGGTCTGGGACCGCCTCATGGAGGATCAGAGCGCCGTGAACCTGCGGCGCGGCTACTCCCTGATGGAGGAGCAGAACTACGCCGCGGCGGCCGACGACTTCTACAAGGCCGCGAGGATGAACCCCGAAAGCCCCTGGCCCCGCCTGCTCTACGGCTCGGCGCTGTACTGGCTGGGCGAACCGGAGAAGGCCCTTTCGGAGTTCGAGGAGGCCATGCGCCTCGACCCCTCCAATTCCATGGCTTACCAGCTGCGCGGGATAGTGCGCGCCCGCGCCGGGCTTTACGCGAAAGCGCTGGAGGACTTCCTGCGGGCCGAGCAGTTCGCTCCCGACCGCTCCGACGTGAAGATGAACGCCGGCTCCGTCTACCAGGCCCTCGGCGACCAGGCGAAGGCCCAGGACTACTACCGGGCGGCGGTGGCCGCCGACCCCGCCAACCCGCTTTACCGCTACCAGCTCGGGATGTTCTACTCGCGCAAGGGCCGCGACGAGCCGGCGGCCGCCCAGTTCGAAAAAGCCGTTTCGCTCTTCCCGGGCTACGAGGACGCGCTGCTGGAACTGGCCGTGCTGCGTGAGCGCGAGGGCAGGATCAGCGAAGCCGTGAAGCTTTACCGCCGGGCGCTTTCCATAAAGCCGCGCGATTCAGTAGCCAGGTTCAGGCTGGCCTGGGCGCTGCGCAAGGCAGGCCGCGCGGCGGAAGCAGGGAAAGCGCTGGACGGCGCTTTCCTGCTGGCGCCGGCCAACGAGAAAGGCGGCATCTCCATGGCCCTGGCCTACGCCGGGGCCGCGCCCGGGGCGGAAGCCGAACCGCAGCCTCAGAGCCCGCTGTTCTCCGCCCTCTCCAAGCTCCCGCCCGGGCAGGAAGCCAGGATAGTCATAGAGCTGCTGGAGACCCCGAAGGCGGTGCTTACGGACGCTCCACGCGGCGAGAAGCTGGCCGGGCGGCTGCAGTCCGCCTTCAAAAGGCCGGCCGTCGGCTATACGAAGCGCGAATATTTCCTGCCGGCGTCGTCTCCGGAGGAAAGGCTGAAGAAGGCCGGCGAGATAGCCGCCGAAAGCGACAAACTTCTGAAGGGCGTTTCTGCCGGCAGCGACGCGCGCCTCAACTTCAATATCGAAACTTCCGCTCCTTCCTCTTCGCGCAAGGACCCTAAGAACAAGGCCCTTTACATGCCGCGCGACGTGGGGAACGACATGGGCCTGTGGGTGATGGGGGACAACTGGCTGGATAACGCCGCCGAGGCGCTGGAGGAGTTGGAGGCCGCCGGCCCGGCTCCGGACCCGGATTTTAAACTCATAAAAGGCCTCGGTTACCTGCTCCTGGGCGAGCCTGCGCGGGCCCTGGAGGAGTTTTCCGGCGGCGGCGCCCAGGCGGCGCTCGGGCGGGGAGCGGCCTGGGTGGTGGCCGGTTCCGAGGAGAAAGCCCTGGCCGCCTGCCTGGAGGCTCTGCGCCTGGAGCCGGGCAATAAGACCGCGCTGGCCAACCGGAAGTGGCTGGAGGGCGCGGCCAGATGACGCCGCCCTTAAAGCTGGTTTTCAGCTTCACCGGCTGCGCCCTGAAAGAGCGGCTGTCCGCGAAGCTCTGCGCCGCCTACGGGCGCTGGCTGGGCGGCTACCGCACGCTGGAGCTGCGCCGCGGCGGGAAGCGCGAAGGCTTCGAGCTGGAGGCGCTGGGCGGGGAGCGCGCCGTGCTGGCTTCCAGGAGCATAGTCTCCCCCGTTTCCTTTAATAAGTACGCGCTCAACCTGGCCGCGCTCGAGGTCACGGCCCTGTCGGCCCTGGACCGGGCCGCGGCTTCGGGAAAGGTGCTCCTTTTCGACGAGCTGGGGCCCATGGCCATGAAGTCGGCGAAGTTCAGCTCCAGGGCCGTGGAACTGCTTTTTTCGCCCGCCCCCTGCCTGGTCTTCTACCGCAGCGGGGCCGAAGTGTTCGAGAACGCGTTCTCCAAGATGGGCGGCGCCGCCAGGCTGGGGCTGACGGAGGCCGGCTGGGCGGAAGCCGTCTCTTCGGCCGAAGCCTGGCTGGACCGCCTTGCCGCAGGCATTGAGACGAATAAAAAATGAACGT
>JACQPH010000106.1 GCA_016207645.1 Elusimicrobiota bacterium | reverse complement strand
TGGAAGGACCTTATGATCTCTTTAAATATATCTTTCTTGTTCATACGGAAACTTTACATAATTATTTCCTTATATTCAAGAAACCATCGCATTCAACGCGGTCTTATTCGATAAGCGGCACACCCGCCGATCAAATGGACGGCTGTACGAGCTCCGGAGGCTTGATGCGCGGAGATATTTATTCGATCTTGGAGGACGAGATACGGGAAGAGCGCAAACAAGCGGGGCTGACCATGGAGCGCCTGGCCGGGCTGGCGGGGATAAGCGCGAGTTTCCTGGCCTATATCGAGACCAAAGGCAGGAAGGCGAGCCTGGAAACCGTGCAGAAACTGGCGGAGGCCCTGAGGATACCGGTAGCCAGGCTGTTCGAGACCGCGCCGGGCCCCGGGAAGGACGCGGTTTACACGGCCGCCCGGCGGTTCGCCCAGCTTATCCCGCGACAAGAATGCCGCCGAGACCGCCGGCATCCTGGAAGTGGCCAAATCCGCCGCAAAACACCTCCGCCGGAAATAGAAGCTTGTCCGGCCGCGCCGCCCGGCAAAGGCGCCGAAAAAGATAACCGAAAAGGCGCCTTGGCGCCCTTTCGGCGTGCGGGAACGGCGTTGTATTATTTTATTTTCAGGGAACCGCGGAGTTCCGTAAAGAGGCGGAGATAGTCTTTCAGCCGGCCGTAAATATCTTCCGCCAGTTTTTCGTTATAGGTATGGACGGAAAGATTCCTGTCCTCGAGCATTTTCAGCCACAGAGGATCGTCACCGATGAGGCCGAGGCCGAAGCCCTGCTCGAAACAATCCCTAGGGGAGCGGCAGACCATGCCTTTGGCGCCCAAAAAGTCCTTCAGGCATTTCCAGGAAAGCTCAAAGGTAAGTTCGAAGCGTTTGATGGCCGAGTCGCGGTTGGCCACGGTGGCGGGAGCGGTCAGGATCTCGGACAGGCGCGCCAGAGACTGGTCGAAGGAACCGAGTTTCTCCCCGTTATAAGAGTTTTGCATGGCTTAGAACCTCGCGGCGGAAGCCGGCGTCGGTTTTATTCAGGTCCACTATTTCTATTTTCCTCAGCGTCGGAATAGCCTTTACTTCGTCCCGTAAGCGGAGCAGCGTCAGGTCGTCCAGCGGTTTGTCTCCATACAGCCCGATGTCTATGTCCGAGGCCGGGCCCGCGGCGTCTTTGGCCTGCGAGCCGAAAAGATAGATTTTACACTTCCCCTCCGGCAGACGCCGGCGCAGAACAGAAACTGTCTCCGCTATTATTTGCTGGACGGTCATTTTGTCTAATTATAACAAAAATCCCCGGAACTTCTATTCCCGCTGTTTCTTTATTTTATTACCGTAAATCGGACGGGTTTAGACTTACTTATTTCGCGGTTCTGATGGTTGGTGAAGTAGGCGCTGTGGCGGCCGGGCTTCAGGGGCCAGGGGACGCTTGCGCCTTTCTCAGGCAGCTCCCGGCCGTCCAGGGTCCAGGTGATCTCCCCCTCCGCGCCTGCCGCTTTCAGGAAGAGGGCCTGGGCGGCGCGCGGGGTCTGGGGGTCCAGACGGAAGATATCGCCGTCGGCCGGGAATTTCACGGAAAGCTTCGCCGCGGCGGGCGCGGCGGCGCGTTCGGCCTGCGGCAGATGTTCGGCGCATTGGCCCGAAGGCAGATTGGCCGCCGAAAAAACTTCGTCCATCGTGGCCGGGCAGAAAGCCGAAGGGGGCAGGCCCGAATCCGGGCAGACTTTCACCGTCCTGATCCCGGGCGGCCGTTTGAAAGGGCTGGAGCCGTAAAGTTTCTTCAGCGCCAGCGCTATTTCTTTAAGCGCCGGGGCCGCGCCGCTGATGCCGGACACCCTGCGCATTGGGCTGCCGTCGAAATTCCCCACCCAGACTCCGGCCGTCCACTCCGGGGTGTAGCCCAAGGCCCAGTTATCCCGGTAATCCTTGGTGGTGCCGGTCTTGGCGGCGAAGTCGAAAGGCAGGTTGAAGGCGGAATTGACGCCGAAAGCCGGAGCCCTTGCCGTATTATCCGAAAGAATGCTGGTTATAAGGTAAGCTTCGACGCGCCCTATGGCCCGGCGCGCGGGGGCGGCCGGGCTTTCCATTTCGAAACGGGCGGGGAGCCACACTCCTCCCCGGGCCAGCGCCGCGTAGGCGTTGACCAGCTCCAGCAGCGTCACCTCGCCGTTGCCGAGGGCCAGGCCTTCGCCGTAAAAATCGGCCGGCCTGTCCAGGGAGTCAAAACCGAAATCCTTCAGCTTTCCCAGGAAAGCCCCCAAGCCGGTCTTAACCGCCAGCCGCACGGCGGGGACATTGTAGGAACAGGCCAGGGCCTCGCGCAGGCGCACGAAACCGTGATAGGTCTTGTCGTAATTCAGCGGGGCATGACCGCCGGCGGCGTAAAGCGGCGCGTCCTCTATAAGGTCGGAAGGCTTTGCGCCTTTAGACATGGCCAGGGCGTAGAGGAAAGGCTTCAGCGCCGAACCCGGCTGGCGCGGGGCCGTCACCCCGTCCACCTGGCCGGAATTTATTGGATCGAAAAAGTCGTTCGAGCCTGCCCAGGCCAGTATACCGCCTGTGGCATTATCTATTACCAGCGCCGCGCCATTGGTGATGTGGTGGCTGGAGCCCAGCGCGGCCAGGCGGTCTTTCAGGGCCGCCGCGGCGGCCCGCTGGGCGCGCAGGTCCAGGGTGGTCTTTATCTTCCCCGCGCCCGAGCGCTTCAGCGCGTAATCGCAGAACTGAGGGGCTTCGAAAACTTTCTCTTTTTCCCTGACGGTGACCTTTTCAGCCAGAGCCAGCCGGTAACTTTCCTCGTCCGCCAGGCCCAGGTCCAGCAGGCGCCGCAAAATTAGGCGCTGGCGGTCGAAAGCCGCTTTCGGATTCTTGCGCGGATAATAATTCACCGGCGATTTAGGAAGACCGGCCAGCAGCGCCGCCTGCGCCAGGCTCAGGTCCTTAGCCGGCAGGCCGAAATAGTCCCGGGCCGCCGCTTCGGCGCCGGTCAGCAGCGGGCCGTAGGAGACCCCGTTGAAATAGCCTTCAAGTATCTCTTCCTTGCTGTGACCGGCCTCATAGCGCAGGGCGGAGAACATCTCCGAGAGCTTGCCGAAGATAGTGCGCGGGCGAGGTTCAAGGGCGCGCGCGAGTTGCTGGGTTATCGTGGAAGCGCCGGAAACCGCGCGGCCTTTTTTGGAATTCTGCCAGGCGGCGCGGGCCACTGAACGGAAGTCCACGCCCGGGTGCAGGAAGAAGCGCTTGTCCTCCGCCGCCACGGTGGCCAGCACCAGCCAGGGCGAGACCTGGTCCAGCTTCACCGGCAGGCAGGCCGCGCCGGACGCCCCGCCCGGGTAAGCGCGCAGCGGCGAGCCGTAACGGTCGGTTATTTCGACCGAGGGTTTCGGCTCCGCGGCATTGGCCGGCGCGGAAAAGAGAAGTAAAAACAGGAACAAGGCGGTCATTCGCAGTATAGATCGTGTTCGGCGAAAGTGTTCAGGGTTATTTTATAGTCGGCCCTGAGGCTGCGTATAACTTTGGGCAGGACTTTCTTATCAACCGGCCTGTGGT
The DNA here is from genome assembly GCA_016207645.1 of Elusimicrobiota bacterium. GTDB lineage: Bacteria > Elusimicrobiota > Elusimicrobia > Elusimicrobiales > UBA9959 > UBA9959. The sequence continues at coordinate 3,138 of JACQPH010000106.1, read as the reverse complement.
AGGCCGCCAGGGAAAGGACCGGTTTATACTTCCTTATTATCCGTGCCGCGCCCAACAGCACGTTCTTTTCATAGCCTTCCACATCCAGCTTGATGAAATCCACCCGGCCTTTCACGAGGCCGTCCAAAGGGGCCACTTTTAACAGCCGCCGGCCTGAGTAGGTTATCTCCCGGTTAACCCCGGCGTCGCCGCAGTCTATCATGGAGGAGCCTTCCCCCCGCGTATTGAATTTTATCTCGGCTTCGCCCTTTTCAGCGCCTAAAGCTATGTTCACGGCTTTCAGAGCGCCATTGAGCGCAAGATTGCGGTTTAAAATTTTACAAGTCTCGGCCACTGCCTCGAAAGGGTAAACCTTTCTTGCCCCGAGGGTACTGGCATACAGGGAAAACAGCCCGATGTTCGCCCCGGCGTCCACCACTATCTTACCTGCGAGATCCCCGGCATTATACTGGTCGCGGATTATTACGCAATCCACATCGTTGATAAAATTGCCAAGGTCCGCCGGCACGTTTAAAAGTATCTTCTTTTCGTTCCAGAAGCGTATTTCCAAGCGGGTCGGCGTAAGCGCCAGTATCTTTTCAATAGCTTTGGTGCAAAGCTCCGGCTTGCCGGACAGGACCCGCTTCACGCGCAAAACAGCCTCCAGCGCGGCCGCGTCCAACTGCTTAACCGCGCCGTCAGCGCCGTATATGGTCAGGGTCAACCCGCGCCCACGCCTGTCCTTAATTGCGGCCATAAAGCTAATTATAACCCTTTTTAGCCGCTCTCATAAGGAGCCACGGCCGCCAAAGCTGCGCAAAGTTCAAAATAAACCTCTTGCTATCTAAAGCCACTATTTTGCTACTATCTAGGCATATCCGCTTTTCAAGCCTGTGACAGCGCCATGGGGGGCTGGGCCGGCAAAACGGCCGGACATAAGGTTAATCGCGGTAAATTTAAGGAGAAACTACAATGGCAAACGCTAAATTCATGAAGCCGGTGCAGCCGGACGCGGACCTGGCGGCGGTGGTTGGCAGCAACCCCCTCCCCCGGACCGAGATCATCAAAAAGCTGTGGGATTACATAAAGGCCAAGGGCCTGCAGGACAAGGTCAACAAGCGCAATATCAACGCCGACGCCACCCTGCTGAAGCTGTTCGGAAAGAACCAGGTCAATATGTTCGAACTGGCCGGCATCATTTCCAAGCACGTGAAATAAGCGGCCCCGCTGAAAAGAGAGCCTCCCGTTCATTCAGGAGGCTCTTTTTTTAGGGACGCTGATTACTAAATGATTATTTATCAACAAGTTGCCCTGGATTGTTAGTAATAAGTCATTTAGTAATCAGCGTCCCCCCCCTTTTTTTGCCGGAGGTACTATGCCCGAAGAACTTTACCCCGTTAAGCCCGAGATAGCCAGGGTGGCGCATGTCGGGTCCATGGAAGAATACCGGCGCCTGTACGGGCTCTCGATGGCGGACCCGGAGAAATTCTGGGCCGAGCAGGCGGAGACGCTCACCTGGTTCCACAAATGGTCCACGGTCTTCGACGCCGATTACGAAGAGGTGGATTTCGGCTGGTTCCTGGGCGGGCGGCTCAATGCCTGCTTCAACTGCGTGGACCGGCACCTGGAGGCGCGCGGCGGCCAGACGGCGATAATCTGGGCCGCCGACGAGCCGGGCGTCTACAAGCACATCACCTACCGCGAGCTGAAGCATAATGTTTCCCGGGTGGCCAATGTGCTCAAGGAGCACGGAGTGAAGGCCGGGGACCGGGTCTGCATCTATATGCCGATGATCCCGGAACTGGCCTATGCCATGCTGGCCTGCGCCAGGATAGGCGCCGTACACTCCGTGGTCTTCGCCGGCTTCTCGGCCGAAGCGCTGCGCGACAGGATAGTGGACGCCGGGACAAAAGTGGTACTGACCGCGAACGAAGGCCTCCGCGGCGGGAAGGTCATCCATCTGAAGAGGATAGTGGACAGGGCGCTGGAAGGAATGCAGACCGTGAGCACGGTGCTGGTGGCCAGGCGCACCCCGTCGGAAGTCCCGATGCAGGCGGGCCGCGACCACTGGCTGGAGGACGAGGTCAAACGCCAGCGCTCCACCTGCACTTTCGAATGGATGGGGGCGGAGGACCCGCTCTTCATCCTCTACACCTCCGGGAGCACGGGGAAGCCCAAGGGCGTGCTGCACACTACCGGCGGCTACATGGTCTACGCCGCGATGACGCACAAGTACGTGTTCGACTTCAGGCCCGGGGATGTGTATTTCTGCGCGGCCGACGCGGGCTGGATCACGGGGCATTCCTATATAATCTACGGTCCGCTGGCCAACGGCGCCACCACCGTGATGTTCGAGTCCACGCCGGTTTACCCGGAGCCGGGGCGCTATTGGCGCATAGTGGACGACCTCGGCGTGAACATCTTCTACACCGCCCCTACTGCGCTGCGGGCCATAGCCCAGGCCGGGGACTCCTGGGTAAAGAAATACAAGCGCTCCTCGCTGCGCGTCCTGGGCACGGTAGGCGAGCCCATCAATCCCGAGATCTGGCGCTGGTACCACGATGTGGTGGGAGAGAAGCGCTGCGCCGTGGTGGATACCTGGTGGCAGACGGAGACCGGCGGGATACTGATAACGCCGCTGCCGGGCGCGACCCCGACCAAGCCGGGCTCGGCCACGCTGCCTTTCTTCGGCGTGAAGCCGCTGATCGTGGACCACGAAGGCAAGCCGCTGGAGGGCAACGGCGTGTCAGGGGCGCTCTGCCTCAACTCGGCCTGGCCGGGGCAGGCGCGGACCATAAACGGCGACCACCACCGGTTCAAGGAGACCTACTTCACCCAGTACCCCGGCTACTATTTCACCGGGGACGGCGCGCGCCGCGACGAGGACGGCTATTACTGGATCACCGGCCGCATAGACGACGTCATCAATGTTTCAGGGCACCGGCTCGGAACGGCGGAGATAGAGAGCGCGCTGGTGGCCCACGAGGCCGTAGCCGAAGCCGCGGTGGTAGGCTACCCGCACGACGTGAAGGGCACGGCCATTTACGCCTACGTGGTGCTGGGCGCGGAGTACGCCTGCCGGAGCAGGCAGGAGATGCAGGGCGCGCTCAAGGAGCAGGTCAGCCAGGCCATAGGCCGCTTCGCGGCGCCGGAGATGAT
>JACQPH010000105.1 GCA_016207645.1 Elusimicrobiota bacterium | reverse complement strand
TGCAGTTATCGAGTTATCGTGTAGCGTCCCCTCTCTCCGGGGTATGTGAAGACTAAATAAGAATCCCCACTCCTTACAAATAAAAACCCCCGGCTTTTGAGGGCCGGGGGTTTTCACTGTTAGGCGCGACTTAGTACATGTCGGCGCCGGGGGGCATGCCGCCCATGCCGCCGCCGGCCATCGCGGGCTGTTTCTTTTCCGGGATGTCGGCGACCAGGCACTCGGTGGTCAGCAGGGTGCTGGCTATCGAGGCCGCGTTCTCGAGGGCGGTGCGGGTGACCTTCAGGGGGTCCACGATGCCGGCCTTCATCACGTCCACGTATTCCAGCGTGTCGGCGTTGAAGCCGATCTCGTTGGTCGAGGTCTTGATCTTCTCGATCACGATGGAGCCGTCCATGCCGGCGTTCTCGGCGATGATGCGCAGCGGGGCGTAGATGGCGCGGCGCACTATGTTGATGCCGGTCGTCTCGTCGTCGTTGGCGCCCTTCACCTTGTCCAGGGCCTTGGCCGCGCGGATCAGCGCCACGCCGCCGCCCTGGATGATGCCTTCCTGCACGCCCGCCTTGGTGGCGTTCCTGGCGTCTTCGATCTTGGATTTCTTGGCCTTCATCTCGGTCTCGGTAGCCGCGCCCACGCGGATGACCGCGACGCCGCCGGACAGCTTGGCAAGCCGCTCTTCCAGCTTTTCCTTGTCGTAGTCGGAAGTGGTGTCTTCCATCTGCTTGCGGATCTGGCCGGTGCGCTTCTTGATCTCGGTCTTGTCGCCCGCGCCGTCGACGATGGTGGTGTTCTCCTTGTCGATGACGATGCGCTTGGCGGTGCCGAGCTGCTTCACGTCGGTCTTGTCGAGCTTCATGCCGCGCTCTTCGCTGATGACCTCGCCGCCGGTCAGGATGGCGATGTCTTCCAGCATCTCTTTGCGGCGGTCGCCGAAGCCGGGGGCCTTCACGGCCGCGCCCTTGAGGGTGCCGCGCAGCTTGTTGACCACCAGGGTGGCCAGGGCTTCGCCGTCCAGGTCCTCGGCGAGGATCAGGAACTGCTTGCCGGTCTGCACGATCTTCTCGAGCACGGGCAGCAGGTCGCTCATGGCGGAGATCTTCTTGTCGGTGATGAGGATCATCGCGTCTTCCAGCACGCACTCCATCCTCTCGGGATCGGTCACGAAGTAGGGAGAGACGTAGCCGCGGTCGAACTGCATACCCTCGACGACCTCGAGTTCGGTCTCGGAGGATTTGCCCTCTTCCACGGTGATCACGCCCTCGTGGCCCACTTTCTCCATGGCCTGGGCGATCAGGTCGCCTATGACCTTGTCGTTGGCGGAGATGGTGGCTATCTGGGACTTCTCTTCCTTGGTCTTCACGGGCTTGGCCATCTTCTTCAGCTCTTCGACCAGGGCGGTGACGGCCTTGTCGATGCCCTTCTTGATCTGGGTGCCGTCGGCGCCGGCGGTCACGTTCTTCAGGCCTTCGTTGAAGATGGCCTGGGTCAGCACGGTGGCGGTGGTGGTGCCGTCGCCCGCGATGTCGTTGGTCTTGGAGGCCGCTTCGCGCACTAGCTGCGCGCCCATATCCTCGAAATGGTCCTCAAGCTCGATCTCCTTGGCGATGGTCACGCCGTCGTCGATGATGGTCGGGGAGCCGAACTTCTTGGAGAGGATGACCGTCTTGCCTTTGGGGCCGAGGGTCACTTTCACGGCGTTGGCCAGCTTGTCCACGCCGGCTTTCAGCCGCATCCTGCCTTCTTCCGAGTAAATTATCTGTTTAGCCATATTGATTCTCCTTCCTTATATATCAGCGCACGATGCCGAGGACGTCTTCCTCGCGCATGATGAGGTACTCTTCGTCGTCTATCTTTATTTCGGTGCCGGAGTATTTCCCGTAGAGCACGGTGTCGCCGGTCTTCACTTCCATCGCTATGAGCTTGCCGTCCTCGGTGGTCTTGCCTTTGCCCACGGCCACGACCAGGCCTTCCTGCGGCTTCTCTTTGGCGGTGTCGGGGATGATGATGCCGCTCTTCTTCACTTCCCTGGCTTCCACGGCCTTCAGGATGAGCCTGTCGCCGAGGGGCTGGATCTTTATCTTGGTAGCTGTCTCTGCCATACTTTTTTCCTCCTAATGATTTGTGCTGAAAATTATATTTAGCACTTCAACCTGACAATTGCTAGTTTACCAAAAACGGGATTTCGGTGTCAATAGCACTCTTTGCGTTCGATTGCTAAAAAAGAAAGCCGCCCGGAGGCGGCCTGTCTTTCTCCCCCCGCGGGAAGCTACTTCTTCAGGAAGAACCTGAAGCGGGTGGAGCCCACTTCGAAGGTGTCGTCGTCCTTCATCATCACCTTCTCGGTAAGGGGGTTGCCGTTGTACTTGGCGTAGCCTTCCTTTATCGGGTTGAGGTAGTACCCTTCCGGGCGCATGGTGATGACCAGGGCGAGCTCGGGCCCGCCGCCGAAGAGGCCGCCGGCTTTATAAGGGACCGCGGCCTGCGCGGACTTGCCTATATAGGTGGAAAGCGCGGTCAGGTCGAACTCGTTCCTGGCGTCGGCCGGGTTCGCCAGCACTTCCAGCCCGCCCAGGGGCGTTTTCTGCCTCTGGGGCGGCAGCGGCTGCTCCGCGGCGGCCTGGGGCGCCGCGGAGTCGTCGGCGTAGACCAGGGAGAACTTCACCAGGTTTATGGTGTCGCCGTTCTTCAGGCCGGCCTTCAGGGTCTTCTTGCCGTTGACGAAGGTGCCGTTGGTGGAGTTCAGGTCTTCCACGTACCAGGTGCCGCCGGATTCGTACATCTTGCAGTGGTGCCCCGAGACGGCGGCGTTGTCCAGCGGGATGTCGTTGTCGGGCTTGCGCCCTATCGTGAAAGACGGCTTGTCCAGCTTTATCTCGCGGATAAAGGCCGCTTCAAATTTAAGCATCAGTTTAGGCATATGATTTCCTGAACATGTCCTTTAGGGTTTCTTTTAACGGCTTCTTCTGAACGGTGCCGAGGATGACCGTTATGTTGTCGGGCCCGCCGTTGGCGTTGGCGGCGGCCACCAGTTCGGCGCAGGCCTTGGCGTTGTCCGGCTGGCCCTTTATCATCTCGTGCAGCTGGTCTTCCTTCACCGCCTTGAACAGGCCGTCGGTGCAGAACAGCAGCCTGTCCCCCACCTCCAGCCCGGTCTCGACGAGGTCCACGGCGGGGGCCTTCTGCGTGCCCAGGGCGCGGGTGAGGATGTTCTGCAGCGGGGAGGCTTCCGCCTGCTCCTTCGTGAGCAGGCCTTTCTTCACGTGTTCCATCACCAGCGAATGGTCCTCGGTCAGCTGCTGCATCACGCCCGCGCGCAGCAGGTAGATCCGCGAGTCGCCGATATGGGCGATGGACAGCTTGTCGCCGTTGAGGAGGGCCGCGCTGAGCGTGGTGCCCATGCCCTTGTTCTCCGGCCCGGCGGTGCCGGCTTCGTAGATCACCGAGTTGGCGAGCTGGACCGCGAAGCCCAGCTGGTTGGCCCGCAGCGAGACCTTGTCGTTGTACGGGTTGGGCTTCATGCCGGTGAGCTTCATGGACTCGTATTTGTCGCGGGTGACCTTGACCGCCAGGGAGCTGGCCACTTCGCCGGAGTTGTGCCCGCCCATGCCGTCGGCGACTATGGCCAGGTCGAGCTCGGGCGCCAGCAGGCAGGAGTCCTCGTTGTTCTTGCGGACTTTTCCCATGTCGGTGGCCGACGAGAAGGTGATCTTTAAGGTCATCATGATAGCCGCTCCGGCGGACGGGCGTAGTGTGTTTCAGCTCTGGTCATTTTTTGCCCTCTTCGGGGAATATTACCGGGAAGCCGGCTTCTATATCGTTCCCGGCGGGTTTAGGGGCGGGTCCGGGCGCGGGCTTGGGGGCCGGCGCGGGCGCGGGCCTGGCTTCAGCCGGCCTGGGGGCTGCGGCGGGCGAGGTGCTGGTCTCAGCCGGCTTGGGGGCCGCCGCCGGCGCCGGGTTCGGGGCGGCCTTCATGGTCAGTTCCAGGCCCGCCCTGGGCGCCAGCTCCAGCCCGGCAGGAGGCGGGGAGGCGGCCGGGGCGGCCTTGCGCGCGGGGGCCGGGGCCGGCTTAGGCTGAGCGGCCGCCGCCGGGACGCCGGCAGCGGGGGCTGGTTTCGTAACCGGAGCGGGTTTTGCCGCCGGCTGCGGGGCCGGGGCCGCGGCCGGGCGAGCGGCGGCGGCCGGGGCCGGTTTCGCGGCCTGGGCCGTCTGTGCGGCCGGTTTGGACGCGGTCTGCGCGGCCGCAGCCGGCGCCGGCCTGGGAGCCTGGGCCGGGGGCCTGGTCTGCGCGGCGGCGGCCGGGGCCGGTTTCGCGGTCTGCGCGGCCTGGGCTAAGGGTTTCGGCTGCGTCGGCGCGGGAACAGGCGTCGCGCTCAATATAGGGACCTTTCCGGCTATGACCGCCCTTATGGCCTCGGCCATTTCGGCGCCGGTCTGGAAGCGCTCCTCCGGGTTCTTCCTGAGGGCCCTGTCCAGGACGGCCAGTATGCCGGGAGGGAGGTCCGGCCTTATGGTCATCGGGTCCGGGTAGGGGTCGCTGGTTATCTGGAACAGCAGGGTGCCGATGGATTCTCCCCCCTTCCACGGGCGCTCGCCGGTGAGCATTTCGTAAAGCGTGACGCCCAGCGAGAACAGGTCGGCCCGGCCGTCCACTTTCTTGCCGGCTATCTGCTCCGGGCTCATATAATAGGGCGTGCCCAGGACGGTGCCGGTGGCCGTCTTGGAGGATTCCGTCAGGCGCGCTATGCCGAAGTCGCAGACGCGCAGCGTGCCGTCCTCGAGCAGCATGATATTGGCGGGCTTGATGTCGCGGTGCACTATGCCGTTCTTATGCGCGTAGCCGAGCGCGTCGGCCGACAGGGCGATGTATTCCAGCACCTTCTCTATCGGCAGCAGGGTCGCCTTGGTCGCCCATTTCTTCAGGTCGTCGCCTTTCAGCAGCTCCATGGCGATATAGGCTATATCCTGCTCCTCGCCGGCGTCGAAGATCTTCACGATGTTCGGGTGCTGCAGGTTGCCGGCGGCCTGGGCCTCGCGGAAGAACCTGTCCTTCAGCTCCTTCATCGCTTTCTCCTCGAGGCCTTCCTCGAAGCGCATGGTCTTGATGGCCACCGAGCGGTTTATCTTGGGGTCCACGCCGAGGTAGACTATGCCCATCGCGCCTTTGCCCAGCTCCTTCTTGATCTCGTAGCGGCCCAGCATCGGGGTGGCCGAGGAGCCGGCCATCATCATCGTGGCCTCCGCGCCGCCGCCCTTCCCGCCCACGCCGCCGAACACCGCGCCGTCGGCGGCCTTCTTCAGCACGTCGATCTTGCCCTTGATGTCCTTGAATTCCGGGTCCTTGTTCGAGATATGCTCGTACACGGCCACGGCCTTGTTGTACTGGCGCTTGCGCTCGAAGTCCAGCGCCAGGTTGTAGAGCGTGTCCTTCATGTTCTGGTCGAGCGGGCACAGGCGGAATTTCTCGAAGGCCAGGTCCAGCATGCCCTGGCCCTGGAAGGAAAGACCGAGCATCTTGTTGGTCTCGATCTGCGAGACCTCTATCAGCTCCTTGGATTTCTCGGTGGAGAAGAAGCGCTTGGTGATGACGAAGATATAGCCGGCGGTCAGCACCACGGCGGGATACATGATCTTCACCCACAGGCCCCTGGAGGTGAAGAGGAACAGGCCGGAGGCCACGAGCGCCGCGAACAGCACGCCCGCCAGCACGGCCCCCATGCCGGCCTTGAGGCGCGGCAGCACGAAGGCGGTGAAGATGCCCGCTATCACGATAAGGCCGAGCTCTACCGGCAGGGCCCAATCCGGGCGGGCGATGAAGCGGCCGGAAAGAATGTTGTCCACGACGTTGCCGGTGAGGTCCACCGCCGACATCGAGCTGTTGGTGGGAGTGATGTAAAGGTTGCCGACGCCCTGGGCCGTAAGGCCGATAAGGACTATCTTGTCCTTGAAGGCCTCCGGCACCACCTTCCCGTTCATCACGTCGTAAAAGGAATAATATTTAAAGGACTTGCTCTTGTTGAAAGCCAGCAGGGCCGAGGATTCCGAGTCCAGCTTCATGACGCTCTTGCCGAAGACCGCCGAATCTCCGGGCGCCAGCGTCACCTGGCCCGGGGTAAGCCCGAGGCTGACCCGCACGACCTCCGCCGCGAAAGAGGGGTAGAAATTCTGGCCGTAAGGGATGAAAGGGAATTCCTTGCGCGTGGCGCCGTCCCCGTCGCTGAACACGTTCACGTGCCCGGCGCCGGCGGCCGAGGAGGCCAGCACTTCGATAGGCGCGGTTATGGCCGAGCCCTCTATCGAGACTTCGGCGGGACCGGCCTTGTGCGAGATGGAGGGAGCGAGCCGCTTCATCCAGTCGGGCTCGGGCTTGGGCTTGGCTGCCGGTATCCCGGTGTCGAAGATGAGCGGCAGCACGACGTTGCCGGCGGCGGCCGCGGCTTCCGCCAGTTTCAGGTCGTTGTCCATGGCCTTTTTGGCCTGGTCCAGCGCGCGCAGGAATTCGGACTCCCTGCCGGACTCCTTGATCTTTTTCTCCGCCACCAGCGCCAGGTACTTGTTCTTGAGCAGGTCGGCCAGCTGGGCGTCGCCGCTCCTCTCCGGCTCGGAGAAGAGGATGTTCAGGCCTATCACGGAGGGTTTGGAGGTTTCCGAGGAGAGCAGGACCAGCATATCGGCTATCTTGGAGCGGGACCAGGGCCACCGGCCTATCTTGGAGATGCTGTCGTCGTTGATCTCTATGACCGCTATATCGCTCCTGGAGGGGACGCCCGCGCTGAGGCGCGAGCGGAAGTCGTAGAACTTCAGCTCGGCCGATTCGAGGCCGGTGCCGGTGAAGTAGAAGAAGAGGGCGGCCAGCGTGAGCGCCGTTCCCCACAGGATGTCCGAGAAGATGAATTTTCGCATCGGTTGCAGTTCCTCCGCCGTCCTCGCGCGCCCGCCGGGCTAGTAAAGTTCCCTTTCCCTGTACGCCGCCGCCAGTTCCTCCGCGAAACAGGCGTTCGCCATCAGGGCCAGGAAAAAAGCTATGAAGATTATTCCGGCCGAGTTGGCCAGCGTGCCGGTTATGCGCAGGCTCAGCGCCTTGTAGTATTCCAGCCTGGCCTGGTTCTGCAGCTTGCCGCGCTCCGGCGGCTTTACCTCTTCCGGCTTCCGGGGCAGCTTGGGCTCCAGTGGGCGCCCTTCTTCGTCGTAAAGTATCTCCGCCTGGGCGGCGAGCACGGCCTGCCGGTAGTTCTGCAGGTTGAGGCGGTTGGCCTGGGCCGCCGCCGCCGCTTCCGCCTTCTCCTTCTGGGAGGTTATGTTCTCTATCTGGGGATTGGTGAACATGGAGAACATGGCCAGGTTGGCCGCCAGGAAAAGGAGCTGCGGGTTGAAAAAGAGCGAGAACTCCTTCTGGGTGACGGCGGCCGCCAGGCCCAGCGCCGCGAGCAGCCCGCCCGCCGCGAGCCAGAGCTGTTCCGGCGTGACCTCCGCCCCGGCCTTGAAATAGAGATAGGTGAGGGCCAGCCCGCCCAGGTAGGCCGCGGTCGACAGCAGCTTGACCAGCCAGTTCCCCTTGAACACGGCCTTCGACGCGGCCAGGTACAGGAAGAGGGCGTAAACTATGACGTTGGCGCCGGAGAACATGTTCTCCAGGCCTATCTTGATGGCCAGGAAACCCTTGGTCACCGTGTCCGCTCCCTGCGGGGCCGGGATATAGGCGCCGCCGGAGTAAGCGGCGGCCGCCGCGGCCAGGGCGAAAAAGCTGTACGCCAGGGTGAACTTAAGGGGTTTCTGCCAGAGCGCCCAGGCGTAAAGCACTGTGCCGGCCAGCGCCAGCGTGAAGGCCGTCGCCGGGTTGGAGTTGAGCGGCGAAGAGAGGGAGCCGGAAACCGCGCCCGAGGCGCCGGCCAGGACGAAGCACCCGGTGCCCGCCAGCGTCAGCGCCAGGTGCGCGGCCAGCTTCAGGCCGTTATGCAGGGCCCCGAGCTGGAGGGCGGGCCTGGGCCCGGCCGCGGCGGGCTGCGGCCCCAGGCGGACCGTGGGCGGGGGCGGCGGCGGAGCGAGCCTGTCCGAAGGTTTCGGGTCGGACCTTTCCAGCGAAGCCCGCGGGGGCGGCTGCGGCGCGGCCTGCATCCGGGCGGTGACTTCGGGGATGTCGAAAGTTCTTTCGTTCGAGGTCGGCTCCACGTAGCCGTCCTCCGAATTGTACTTCGAGAACTCCGCGACGACCTCGGCGGCGGTCTGGTAGCGGTCCTCCGGCTTCTTGTTCATCAGCCGCTCTATCACGCGGCTGGCCCAGATCGGGATATCCTGCCTTATCAGCATCACGTTCGGGACGGGATTGCCGATATGCTTGTGGATGACCTCGATGGAGGATTTCCCGTCGAAAGGGTACTTGCCGGTGAGGATGTAGAAGTAGGTGGCGCCCACGGCGTAGAGGTCGGCGCGGCTGTCCACGGTGCCGGCCAGGCCCTGCTCCGGCGACATGAAATACGCCGTGCCCACCATTTCCCCCGCCATCGTCAGCTGCTTCTCCTCGGTTATGCTGCGCGCCAGGCCGAAGTCGACTATGCGCGGGATCTTGTCCGCGCCGACCAGGATATTGGCGGGCTTTATGTCGCGGTGTATCACGGACTTGGAATGCGCGTGGGCGAGGCCCTGGAGCACCCCGGCCATGATATCGGTGGCTTCCCCGACGGGCAGCGGGCCCTTTTCGGCCACCAGGTCCTGCAGGGTTTTCCCCTCCACGTAGGACATGATGATGAAATAGGAGCCGTTCTCCTGTCCGAAGTTGTAGATGTGGACGATGTTGGGGTGTTCGAGCTTGGCCGCCGAGCGGGCTTCCCTGAGGAAAAAATCTATATTGCGCTGCTCGCGCGCGAGTTCGGGGGAGAGCAGCTTCACGCAGACGAACTTGTCCAGCGCCTCCTGGTGCGCCTTGTAGACCGAGCCCATGCCGCCCTGGCCCAGCTTGGAGATTATCTTGCAGCCCGCGAAGACCGTGCCCGTTAAATTCGGTTCTGTGTCCATTATGTCCGCTGCCCTTTCTTCCCGGCTCCTTCTAGATGCGCCTGTCCCTCACGAAGATGCTGCCGCGCCTCGACGCCAGCTCTTTCGCGTAGTGCTTGAGCTCCGCCGCGCTTTCCACGATCTTGGCGTAATGCCTCTGCGTGTGCGGGGCCACGATGGCCACGGTCAGCGACATTATCGGGAAATCCTTCGTCTTGTTCTTGCGGTCCATGGTGGTGATGAACCCGCGCTTGCGGTCGACCTCGTTGTAGAACTCGGGGATGAACCTGTCGAACTCCTCCGTGACGGCCTTGGCCGTGGCTTCGCAGGCCTCCGGGGCGGTTATCAGCACGAAATCGTCCCCTCCGACGTGGCCCACGAAGTAGTCGTGCCCGGCGACCGCCTGCGCCTTCTCCCCGAGCAGCGCGGCGATGCGCTTTATCACCTCGTCGCCCTTGGCGTAGCCGTAAACGTCGTTGTAGGCCTTGAAATTGTCCGCGTCCACGTAGCAGAAGGCGAAGGGCTCGTCGTCGGCGATGCGCCGCGTCACCTCTTCCTCTATGGCCGGGCTCCCGGGCAGGCGGGTGAGGGGGTTGAGCGCGGTGTCGGCGCTTTTCCGCTTGAGGATGCGGTTTATCCTGGCCCGGAGCTCCCGCACGTCGAAAGGCTTCGTGACGAAGTCGTCGGCGCCGAGCTCGATGGTGGTGACCCTGGCGTCCACCTCGGCCACGCCGCTGAGGATTATGACGGGGATGTCCCTCGTATCCGGGACTTCCCGTATGCGCTTGCAGAGGGCATAGCCGTCCATCCCGGGCATGCGCAGGTCCAGCAGGATGAGGTCGGGCTTGTTCTCCTTGAGGAGCGCCGCTACCTCCTCGCCGCGGCAGCAGGTGGTCACGGAGTAGTTGTACTTTTTCAGCACGGCGGAAATGAGGAGGCCCACATTGGGGTCGTCATCCACCACCAGCACTTTTTTTCCCAGCAAGTTTCCCCCAGAAATCCTGTTCAGGCTCCCGTTCAGATGCAGATATCATTATAAAAAATAATATATAGGAAAGCAAATACCCGCGCCGCGGCAACGGCGGCGGAAGGCGGAACGGCAAAGGGAAGCGGAAGTCCCCGGTCCGGGTCTTGCCAGAACTCCAAAGTATGGTATAATAATAAAAAGACCAAAAACCGCAAAAGTCACAACATGAGGAGCATCTATGAGAGATAAGGTTTTCAGTACTTTCGAAGTGGCGAAGATGCTCGAGCTTTCGCCGGGGACGGTGGCCAACTGGGTGGATGCCGGGCGCCTCAAGGCTTACAACACGCTTGGCGGACACCGGCGGATAAAGGCGGAAGACTTGAAACTATTCCTCGAAGAGAACGAGATCCCCGCGCCCAAGGAGCTTTCCGAGCGGCTGTATACCGCGAAGAAGGTGCTCATCGTCGACGACGACGTGAAATTCCTCAAGCTGGCGGAGCGTTTCTTCAAGACCTTCAGGAAGAAGTGGGAGATCTTTTCCGCGGCCGACGGCTTCCAGGCCGGGGCGCTGGTGGGGAGCGCCAAGCCCGACGTGGTGATCCTGGACATCATGCTGCCGGATATCAACGGTTTCAAGGTGTGCGAGATCATCAAGGCCGGCAGCAAGCGGACCCTGGTCATAGCGGTGACCGGTTACGATTCGGAGGAGATAAAAAGAAAGATACTCGCCGCCGGCGCCGACGCTTACTACGCGAAGCCTTTTAAATTCGAGGACCTGGTGGAGCGGATAGAATCCTGGCCGTCCTGACGGCGGGGGGCCCGGCGCGGGCCCGAAGCGGAGCCGGGCGGATCGATCCGGGGGTGTTGGGTCGGGGAGGCGCGGCCTCCGGAAGCCTCTGTCCCGGCGGCGGGACGGGGGCTTCTTTTTTGCGCGGCGGCCGGGAGCCGGGGTTATGTGACCAAAGTCACATTGCCCCTTGACAAGCGTCAGGCCGGGTGCTAGAATTAATCTGTCAGGGCTGCCTCCCTCACCCTACCCCCCATAGGCAGCCCTGCCTTATTTTATCCGCAGATGAGCAAGACCATAAAGATCATCCTGGTTTCCGCGGCCTGCGCCGCGCTGCTGCTGGCGGCCGCTCTTTCCGCCCTCAGGCGGGCCGAGACCGCGAGGGCGGAGCGGCTGGTCTGGAAAGACATCGTCAGCATCGCCGCCGCGCGCGGCCCGGGGGAAGCCGTTGCCGAGGTGGAAAAGAGGCTGGCCGCCCACCCCAACGACGCGCTGCTCCATTATTTCCGCGCCCGCCTTTACTACGAGTCGGGCCAGGGGAAGGAGGCCCTGGAGGAAGCGGAGAGGGCCATAGATCTCGGCTACGCCCAGGAGATCTCGCACGTGCTGAAAGCGCTGATCTACGGCCGGCTCTTCGGCGACCGGGAGCGCCAGCGGGAGTTCGCCTCGAAGGCCCTGACCTACGACCCCACCTACGACGACGGGTACCTGGTCCGGGCGGAGGCGAATTACGCGCTGGCCGACTATAAGGCCTGCGCCGCCGACGCGGCTTCTTTCTCCAGGCTGAGCCCGGAAGAGGCGGACGGCTGCCAGCTGAGCCTGCTGTGCCTGGAGCAGCTGAAGGATTATGCGGGAGCGGAGCGGGCGGGGCTGAAGTTCCTCAGGCTGAAGCCGGACAGCCACGCCGCGCTGTGGCGGCTGGGCATGCTCTACGCGGCGCAGGGACTGCACAAGCGCGCCGTGAAAAGGTTTTCGGAAGCCATCCGGCTGAGCGGCGGCCGCCCCCGGTATTACCTGAGCCGCGCGGCTTCCTGCGAGGAGCTGGGCGATCTTTCCTGCGCCGCCTGGGATTATTCCTCGGCGATGGACTGGCAGCAGGTCTCGGGCTACGCCAGCTATTACTATCTGCTGGGCACGGCGATGCACCGCATCGGCGAGCTGGACTACGGCCTGGCGGCGGCGGACACCGCCGTGGCCAAAGCCCCCGGCGATCCGCTCAACTACGGCCTGCGCGGCCGCCTCCGCGCCGAGCTCGGCGACGCCGCCGGCGCCGGAAAGGACCTCGGGAAAATGGCCGCCCTCTCCCCCGCCCTGAAACCCGAAGCCGACAGCCTGCTGGAACTGCTGAAGAATAATTAAAAACAGGCCCCGGCCGGGCTTAATAAGTTATAAAATAGATCCCGTATGGATGAACCCGGGCGGGCGGGGGACGGGAAATTCTCCCCCGGATCTGTTTTCGCGGCGCTGCTGGCGTTCATACTTGCGCCGCTTTATATCTATTGCCTGCCGCCGGTGCTGCCGCCTTACCGCGACGCCGGGGAGATGGCTTCCGTCGCGTGGACCCTCGGCGTGGCGCACCAGCCGGGGTACCCGCTCTATATAATTTCGGCCAAGCTCTTCTCGCTGCTGCCGCTCGGCAACCCGGCGTGGCGGCTCAACCTTTATTCCGCGCTCGCCGGGATAGCCGGCGTCCTGGTCTTCTGGCGGCTGGCCGCCTCCGCTTTCTCCCCCCTCGCCGCTTTTTTCGCGGCGCTGCTGCTCGGCTTCAATTTCACCCTGCGCACCGTTTCCAGCGTGCCGGAGATGTACTCGCTCAATTTCTTTTTCGCCGCCCTGCTGCTTTTTACCGCTTCGCGGAAGGGCGCGCGCGCCGTCATGCTGACGGCTTTCCTGCTGGGGCTGGGTATGGCCAACCGCATGGACCTGCTGCTGTCGGCGCCGGCCCTGCTGGTCCTGCTCTGGCCCTCGCTGAAGGAAGGCGGCTGGACCGGCCTGCTGAAGTCCGCCGGCTTCTTCTTCCTGGGCTTCTCGCTCTACCTTTACCTGCCCTTCCGCTCGTCGGGCTGGCCGCATTTCGACTGGAGCCACCCGGCGGACCCCGGCACCTTCCTGGCGGTCATCACGCGCAAAAGCTACGGGTCGACGCTGGACCTCATTTCCCTTAACTACGCGCCCGGCGAGCTTTTCCTGCCGGGCCTGAAATATTACGCTCTGCATCTCCGGGAGAATTTCGGCCCGGCGCTCGCTTTCGCGGCCGCCGGGCTCTGGGCCGAGTGGAAAGCGGCCCCCCGCCGGCTGCTGGCTTTGGCCGCGCTTTTCATATTTTCCGGCCCGGTCTTTATTTTCCTGGCCAATATGCCGCCGAACCCGCACGCCCTGGCCATAGTGGAGCCCTATTACCTGCTGCCGGACCTGGCCGCCGCCTTCTGGGCCGCGGCCGGACTGTGCCACCTGGCCGGCAGGTTCCCGCGCGCGCTGCCGGGGCTGGCGCTGTCCGCGGCGGCCGCCTGCGCGCTGGTCTTCTTCAACGGCGCGCACGGTTCGTACCGGCGCTGGCTTTTCGCCGCCGAGGACTTCGCCTCCGACGCCATGCGCGCGGCGCCGCCCGGCTCCTCGCTGGTGGCGAAAAAGGACGTGCAGCTGTTCTCGCTCTGGTACCTGCAGGCGGTCAGGGGCCTGCGCCCGGACCTCAGGCTGGTGGCCCAGGGCCTGAGCGCCTCGCCCTGGTACAGGGCCACGAAGGCCCGCTACAGCCCGGGCCTGTCCCTTTTTAACCTCCATTCCGGAGAGGAGGCCGAGTGGCGGAACTTCGCCGCCGCCAATCCGGGCGGGCTGTATTCCACTATGGACGCGGAGCTGCCGCGAACCGTCCCGGCGCTGCCCCATGGGACGCTCAACCTGCTGTATCCCCCGGCGCGCGCGCCCGAAGGCCGGCCCTGGCTGCTCTACTCCTTCCCGCGGCTGGACAGGGATTACAGGGATTTCTTCGACAAGGATATAGGCACGTCGTACGCGCAGGCTTTTCTCGCCGGGGCGGCCAGGCGCAGCGCCGGGCCCGGGCTGGACGCGGAGGCGGTGAGGGACCTGCGGCTGGCCTCGCTTCTCGACGCCAACCTGCCCGACGCCCCGCTTTACGAGGGCTTTTATCATTCCTCGCGCGGCGACTGGGCCGCGGCCAGGGATTCCTTCAGGGCTTCCGCCGACACCTATGAGCGCCTGCTCCGGCTGAGCGTGGAATACTATTCCCTCGCCTCCCTGAGGGACGGCCTCTCCTCTTCGAGCGCCTACGCCTGGCTGAATTACGGCGTGGCGCTGGAAAAGCTGGGGAACAGGGACGGCGCCGCCGACGCCTACGATTTCTCGCTCAAGCGCAATCCGGGCCTGGCCGACGCGCATTACAACCTGGCCATACTGCACTGGAACCGGGACTGGAACAAAGTGCGCGCCGAGCTGGCCGAGACCGTGAGGCTGAACCCCGGCCACGTCCAGGCCGCGAAGTACCTGGCGCAGTTGGAGAGCCGCAAGCCCTGAGGACCGCGGCCCGGCGTTAAAAAGAGGAAGGCCCGGGATCCCGGGCCTTCCTCTTCCGGCCGGTTGCCGCTCTACTTGGGCAGGTAGTTGTACCTGAACTGGAACATGCCCATCAGGTCCCAGCCGCCCTTGAAGGTGAGGTAGGTGATCTCGAAATTAAGCTTGAGGAGGGTGCCCAGGTGCAGGTTATACAGCCTGGGGGACTGCGGCGCGCCCTGCGGTACCATCACCTCCAGGCCTATGGGGGAGTCTTTTTTCGGCAGCCACATCAAGCCGCCGAAAAGCATCCCCGTCGGGATCTGCACCTCGGCGGATTCGCTGCGGTTGTTGCTCCGGTTTATGGCTCCCCTGGAAAGGAACTCGGAAAGGCTGTAGATCACCTTGGGCATATCCCCGTCGGAATAGCCGGCGTTCAGGATGATCTTCGGGTGCGGGCGCTTGGTGAGCACCAGGTAGGCGTTGGCGTAAGTGTCGGTCTTCTTGCCGGTAGCCTTGACCGTGAGGTTGAAGGTGCCGTTTATCGGCGGCTGCGGGGCGTCGCGGAACTTGAAGATGCCCTGCACGCCGGCGGCCATGGCGGGGCGCCATTTCCCCTCGGTCTGCACCTGCATCTTGGAGTCGGCCGAGAGCAGCCACAGGCCGACGCGGTCGAGGTAGTTCTTCTTTTCCACGGTCCAGCCGAAGGAGTTCTTCCCGTAAAGGCGGCCTATGAAGTAGGCGGCGTTGAAATCGAGCCCCAGGCCGATAGCGTTCCTGCCCCTGCCCCTGTAGGCGGTGGGCATCAGCACCAGGCCGCTGAGCGGCACTTTCCCCTCGTCGTAGCGGACCGGCCGCGCAGGGTCGGTCTTGACGGGGGGGGCCGGCCGCGCCGGGGCGGCCGGGACGGGCGCGGTCGAAGGAACTACCTGGACCGGGGCGGGCCCGGGCGCGCCGGGAGGCGGCGTTATAGGCACCGGCATGGCCGGCATATAGAAGCCCCCCGCCGGCGCCGTGCTCCCGTACATGGGAGCGGGCTGGGCCGAAAGCGGCGCGGCGAGGAGCAGGAGCAGCGGGAGGAATTTCATAAAAGTATAAATGCGGCCAGCCTCGTCAGCAGGTTCGCCTCCAGCCCGGCCAGCGCGTCATCGATAATTATACCAAAACCCCCGCGGACGCTGGTTTCGAGTTTGTTGATCGGCCAGGGTTTCAGGGTATCCAGAGCGCGGAAAAAAATAAAGGCCGCCGCCAGGTTGAAAGGGCTGCGGTCCAGGAAGAGCAGCGCGAGCCAGTAGCCTATGATCTCGTCTATGACTATGCGGGGGTCGTCGTGCGTGCCGTAGCTTTTCGAGGCCAGGTCCGCTATCCACACCGAGAAAGGCAGGAAAGCCAGGCAGAAGAGCGCGTAGGCGGCCCTGTTCTCCGGCAGGAAAGGCGCCAGGGCCAGCGCCACCAGGGTGCCGGCCAGGCCCGAACCCGTGAATTTCCTGAAACCGGTGATCTTCGCGGGCACGTAGCTTATGAAGCCGCCGCTGGCCAGGAACCTTATCGCGAGATCCTTAACCTGAATCCTGCGGTTCAAAATGGTTCTCCTTTGAAAAATAAGGAACAAGTATCTCGCGCAGGATTCCCCGCGAAGCGGGCGGAGGGCCCAGCGCTATGCGCGCCCGGCCCGACGAGGTGTATGCCTCCCGAAGGGCGCCCGCTCTGCGGGCGGAAAACTTCGGCCGAAGTTTCCAGGCTGGTCGGCATCGGTTCCGGCGCTACTGCCCTTTCTCGTTCCAGGACCTGGAGATGAGGTCGCGGTGGTTGGTGAGGTAGATCGCCCCGCTGACGACGGTGAAGAAAGCCGTTATCACGGTGAGCCACCAGCCGGCCTGACCGGCGAGCGAGCCCAGGTATTCCAGCGGCCCCGGCAGGACCTGCGCTTTCGACCACATGCCGAGTATGAGCAGCACCAGGATGATGAAGGAGGAGGTCAGCTGTATCGTGGTCTTTATCTTGCCCGCGCGCTCGGCCTTCAGGGCCACGCCGTTAAGGGCCGCCAGGACGCGCAGGGTGGAGATGGTAAGCTCCCTCAGCAGGATGAGGAAGACCGCCCAGATGGGGATGTTCAGCTCCTTCAGGGAGGCGAAACCCAGGAAGACGGACATGATGAGCAGCTTGTCCGCGAAGGGGTCGGCGATGGCGCCGAAAGGCGTGGTGGTGCCGGTGCGGCGGGCTATGGCCCCGTCGACGCCGTCCGAAATGGAGGCCACGGTGAGCAGGAGCAGGGCGACGAATTCGGCCCAGAGGGAATGGGTTATTATGAAGCCGAAGATGGCCAGGCTGAGGCCCATCCGGGCCAGGGTGATCCGGTTGGCTAGTGTCATTATTGGTTCTTGAACTCCAGCACCTCGACGCCTTTCGGGGGAGAGAACTTGAAAATTTCCTTATCCACGGAGGAGTTCTTCTCTACCGCGGTCAGCCGGGTGCTGATAATGGTCCCGTCCACCGAAAGCTCGGCTCCGACCGGAAAATAGTCCTGCGGCGAAAGCTTCAGCGTCAGCGTATAGCCGGCCCCGGAGCGCGGGGTGAACACCACCGTCACCGGGCCGCCGTCGGCGGAAGGGGTGACCAGAACGGCGTTCCTGGCCGCCAGGGAGGAATAGTTGCCGAAGTCCAGTATGCCGGAGAAGTTCTGGTCCTGGGTGCGGCGCCAGGCGTCCCAGGAGGTGCGCACGGCCTGGTTGTCGGCGGGCTTGTAGATCCAGATGTCGGTCTTGTCGGTCACCACCAGCTGGCTGGCGGGCCTGGTATGCTCGATGCGCAGGAGGTTGGGCTTGACGTAGCGCAGGCTGCCCTGTATGGACTGCTTCAGGCCGGCCTCGGTGAAGTTCACTTCCTGGGTGAAATCGGCTTTGAGCGTTTCCAGCTTCGCGTCCCAGGCCTTGAGACCCTCCATTATTTCCGCGGCGGGATCGGTTGCCTTCTTATCCGCGGCGGCGGCGGGCCTGGCGGCCGTGGGCGCGGCGGCGGGCTTTTTCGCCGGCTGGGCGGTTTCCTTCTTCACCGGCTGCGCGGTCTTTTTCGGGGCCGGCTTCTGCTGCGCCGCAGCGCCCAGGGCCAGGGCAAGGAGCAGCGCGGCCGTCAGTATTTTATTCATTTCTGGAGAACTCCTCGCCGGCGGGCTCTTCTTCTTTCGGCTGCGGCGCCGCCGCCTGGTCTTTGATGTGGCTCTCTATCTTGTCGAAGTGGATCTCCCAGCGGTTGGAACCTTCCGGCTTGTGGATGAAGCCGCTCATCTCGAGGATGCTCAGGATGTTGGTGGCCCGCGACGACGAGCCGAAATGGGCCTTCAGCAGGTCCTGGGACACGCGCCTGCGCTCCAGCACCAGGCGCAGCGCCGCCAGCAGCTCTTCCGAGGAGCTGCCCTTGCCGGTGCCCTGCGCTTCCTCGTCCTCGCTGAGCGGCTGGTAGTTGGGCCTGGCCTGGGCTTTGACGAAGTCGGCCACCCGGCGTATCTCTTCCTCGCCGACGTAGGCGCCCTGGATGCGGGAGGGCTTCTGCGCGTCTATCGCGAGGTAGAGCAGGTCGCCCCTGCCTATCAGGGCCTCGGCGCCGGGGCAGTCCAGGATAACGCGGGAGTCGGTCTTGGAGGTGACCTGCAGGGCCACGCGCGAAGGGAGGTTGGCCTTGATGACGCCGGTGATCACGTCCACGGACGGGCGCTGGGTGGCCAGCACCAGGTGGATGCCCACGGCCCGGGCCATCTGGGCCAGGCGCTGGATGGCGTCCTCCACCACGTTCTTCTGCTGCAGCATCAGGTCGGCCAGCTCGTCTATGACCACCACTATATAGTATTCCTGCGGCTCGCCGTTCTCGAGCGCCCACTTGTTGTAGGAGGCGATGTTCTTTACGCGGGCGCGCTCGAACTTCTTGTAGCGCTTCTCCATCACGCGGGTGAGGGCCACCAGCGACTTGGCGGCGTCCTTGGGGTCGGTGATGACGGAGACCCTGTCCGGGGTCTCCTTGGGGTCGTAAAGGTAGGGAATGTCCTCGTAGAAGGTCAGCTCCAGCCGCTTGGGGTCGATGAAGAGGAACTTGACCTCGTCGGGCTTGTTGCGGAAGATCAGCGAGAGGATCAGGGACTGCATGAACACGCTTTTCCCGCTGGCGGTGGCGCCGGCCACCAGCAGGTGGGGCATGCCCTCAAGGTTCGCCGTGGCCACCTTGCCCTCGGCGAAGCGCCCCAGGGCGAAGGTCAGCGGCGAGCTCGCCCCGTTGAAGGCGGGGTCCTCCAGCAGCTCCCGCAGGCAGACCTTGGCCCGCGTGTTGTTCGGGATCTCGAAGCCTATCGCGTCCTTGCCGGGGATGGGCGCGATGACGCGGATGGCTCCAGCGGACTTCATACGCAGCGCCACGTCGTTGGACAGGGAAACGATGGAGTTGATCTTCACGCCGGTCCCGGGCGTCACCTCGTAGCGCGTGATGACCGGGCCCGGGTAGACCCCGGCCACCTGCACGTCCACATGGAAGCTCCTGAAAGTGGTCTCCAGCTGCCGGCTGGCGGCGCGGATCTCGGCGTTATCGGGGCCTATGGCGGTCTGCTTCGCCGCGGGTTCCAGCAGGTCCGTGCCGGGCAGCTTGAAATCCTTGAAATACGGGTCGGCCAGCTTCTCCCTGCCCGAAGCGGGCTTCTTTTCCGCCGCGGGCTTCGGGGCCTTCGCCGCCGCCTGGGCCGCCGGATTTTCCTGCTGGGCGCGGACCACTACGGGCTCGGCGGGCTTTTCCGGAGTCCGGACCGCCGGCGGGGGCTCCTGGATGGGTTCGACGTCGTAAGCCGGGCCTTCGGCCCGCTCTTTCTCGGAGAGCAGCTTCAGCTTCGAGGTCAGCTCGCGGCGGGCCGAAAGCCAGTTTCGGAGATCCTCCGAGACCGCGGAGGAGACGGCCTTAAGGGCCTTCTGCCAGGAGATCTTGAACAGCAGCTGCACGCCGGCGAAGAATATCACCGCCGAGAACAGCCCCGCGCCCACCCCGCCGAACATCCTGGAGAGGGTCTGTTCCAGGAAATAGCCCAGCCAGCCGCCGTCGAAGTGCTCCGGGCCGAAGCGGGAGCTGAGCAGGCCGATGAGGGCCGACAGGGAGCCCAGGATCATCAGGATGCCGGCCGTCAGGGTAAGCGCGCCTTTATGCGGCTTCTTGAGGTTGGCCAGTATGGCCAGGAGGCCGTAAAGGAAGATGAAGGGAAAAAGGTAGGCGGTGTTGCCCAGGAAGCCCTTGAAAGCCCCGGCCACCGGGTCGCCGATGAAGCCGTGCGGCCCGGCCGTGAAGAGGACCCAGATGAACCAGAGGCTGAAGGCGAAGGCCCCGGCCCAGTACAAGACATAGGTAAGGGGCGAGGTTTTTTTCTTCCCCGTCGCGGAAACTCTGTTCTTGGCGAAGTAGGGCATGGTGTGGGTAAGGAAGGATTAAGGATTAAGGACCGATCCCCACTTAATTCTTACAGCTTAATCCTTACCACTGTCCGTAATGACCACCCGGAAATTAAGCTCCTTCGGGTAGAGGGCGATCTTTCCCTGCGCCGCCAGCCAGCCGAGGGCCAGGTAGAGCGAGGAACTGGAAAGGTGCAGCTTGAATTTGAGGTCCCAGGAAGTGGCGTCGCCGCCGGAGGCCTTGAGGGTCTCGAGGAGGTTCCCGGCGGTCTGCGCCAGCGTATCCGTGTACTTGGCGGCGTCCTGCATCCTTACCTTTTGACCACGAAGAGGTCGCCGTTGGGCTCCACGGGTTTGCCGTTCTCCTGCACCACTTTCTCTATGACGCAGTTGAACTCGGCCTTTATTTCATTAAAGACCTTCATGGCTTCCAGCACGCAGATAACCTGGCCTTCCTTCACGGTGTCGCCTTCGCGGACGTAAGGGGGACTGGACGGGCTGGGTGCGCGGTAGAAGATCCCGGACATCGGGGCCTTTATGGTTTCTCCCTGTACCGCCTGCGCAGCCGGGGCGGTCTGGGCGGCGTGGGCGGCGGATTTGCCGGCCTGGGCCTGGACATGCGCCGAGGGCGCGAAAACGGGGATCTGGTGCACGGCGTTATTGTGCTTGCGGACCAGCTTTATGTAGGTGCTGTCCTTCGAGAACTCGATGACCTCCAGCTTGTTGGAGTTCATGAACTGGTAGAATTTCTGGACCTGATCGAAAGCCGTTTCCTGGGGTTTGGCGGTTTTTTTCATTGAGTAAGCCTCCAGTATGATATTCCGGCCCCCGCGCCGGGCGCGGGGGCCGGAGCCGGTTCACTTCCTTACGGGCTGGCCGCCC
The DNA here is from genome assembly GCA_016207645.1 of Elusimicrobiota bacterium. GTDB lineage: Bacteria > Elusimicrobiota > Elusimicrobia > Elusimicrobiales > UBA9959 > UBA9959. Next base: position 11,266 of record JACQPH010000105.1, on the reverse strand, counting down.
TGAAGCAGCACGCGGCGGGAGAGGCGGTACTTGCCGTTGTTCTCCTCGATGCACTTCACTTCTATTTCCTGGCCCATCTTGAGCACGTCGTCGACGCGGTTGATGCGGCGCACGTCGATCTCGGAGATGTGCAGCAGGCCTTCCTTGCCGGGGAGCACTTCCACGAAGGCGCCGAAGTCCACGATGGACACGACCTTGCCTTTGTAGACCTTGCCTACTTCCACTTCCATGGAGAACTGCTCCACGAACATCCTGGCGGCCTCCAGGCTGGTCTTGTCGCAGCTCGAGATGAACACCGAACCGTCGTCCTCGACCGCGATCTCGGCTCCGGTGCGCTCCTGTATCCCGCGGATGTTCTTGCCGCCGGGCCCTATGAAGGCGCCGATCTTGTCGCGGGGGATCATCAGCTTCACGATGCGGGGCGCGAACTCGGAGATGTCGGCGCGGGGCGCCGGCAGGGCCTTTTCCATCAGGTCCAGGATGTGGAGGCGGCCGCGGGTGGCCTGCTCGATGGCTTCCTTCATGATGTTCATCGGGATGCCGGTGGCGAGCTTCACGTCCATCTGCAGCGCGGTCACGCCCTGGCGCGTGCCGGTGATCTTGAAGTCCATATCGCCGTAGTGGTCTTCCAGGCCGGCGATGTCGGACAGCACGGCGAACCTGGAGCCGTCGGTCACCAGGCCCATCGCTATGCCGGAGCAGGCGGCCTTCAGGGGCACGCCGGCGTCGAACATCGCGAGCGACCCGCCGCACACGGTGGCCATCGACGAGGAGCCGTTGGACTCCAGGATGTCGGACACGAGGCGGATGGTGTAGGGGAACTGCTCTTCCGAGGGCAGCAGCGGCAGCAGCGCGCGCTTGGCCAGGTGGCCATGGCCTATTTCGCGGCGGCCGGGGCCCCTGTCGGGCTTCACTTCGCCTACCGAGTAGCTCGGGAAGTTATAGTGCAGCATGAAGCGGTCGAAGGTCTTGCCTTCCAGCGCGTCGAGCATCTGCTTGTCGTCGGCGGTGCCGAGGGTGGCCGTCACCAGGGCCTGGGTCTGGCCGCGCGTGAACACGGCGGAGCCGTGCGTGCGGGGCAGGAAGCCCGGGTCGATATTGATCTCGCGGACCTCTTCGGTCTTGCGGCCGTCGGTGCGGACCTTGGTGTCCAGCGTGATGCGGCGCCAGACTTCGGCGAGGATATCCTCGAACACCGTCTTGGCCTGGTAGGAGGCGGTCGCGTCTTCGGGGTATTTCACCGTCATCGCGGTGTAGGCCTCGACGCGGATCTTCTCGAGGGCCTTCTCCATGGCTTTCTTCTCGGGCTTGGAGGAGAGGATCCTCTCGATCTCGGCCTTCGCCATCGTTTCGACGGCGGTCTTGAGGTCGGCCTTTATCTCGGGGGTGGCGACGGCGGTCTTGGCTTTGCCCACCTGCTCCTTCATCCTGAGCTGGAGCTTGCAGAGCTTTTCAAGCTCGGGCCTGGCGGCTTCCATCGCGCCGATCAGGTCGGTGTTGGGGAGCTCGTGGGCTCCGCCTTCCACCATCAGGATGCCGTTCAGCGTGCCGCAGATGACCATTTCCATCTCCGAGGTCACGCGCTGCTCGTTGGTGGGGTTCATCACGAACCTGCCGTCGAGCTTGCCCACGCGCACCGCGGAGACGGGGCCGTTCCAGGGGATGTCGGAGATCATCAGGGCCGCGGAGGCCGAGTTGATGGACACCACGTCGGCGTCGTTCACGCCGTCGTAAGACATCACCATGTTGACCACCTGCGTCTCGGTGTTGAAGTAATCCGGGAACAGCGGGCGTACGGCGCGGTCCGTCAGGCGGGAGGCGAGCACTTCCTTCTCGCGGGCTTTGCCCTCGCGCTTGAAGAAGCCGCCGGGGATCTTGCCGGCCGCGTAGGTGCGCTCTTTGTAGTCGCAGCTGAGCGGCACGAACTGGGGCGGGGTGTCCTTAGGCTTGTTGGCCTGCACCGCGGTGGAGAGCACCATGGTGTCCCCGAGGCGGATGATCACGGCGCCGCCCGACTGCTTGGCTATGGCGCCGGTCTCGAACGAAATGGACTTATCCCCCACCTGTTCTTCCAGGCGGAGCGGTTTAGGGTAGTTTGTCATTTGTTATTTCCTTAAGCCTAACGCTTTGATGACCTTCTTGTATTCTTCCCGGTTGTTGGCTTCCAGGTAGCTGAGAAGGCGCTTGCGCTGCGAGACCAGCTTCGTGAGACCGAGCTGCGAGGCGTGGTCCTTCGGGTTGGTGGTGTGGTGCTTGGCGAGATACTGGATGCGCTCGGTGACGAGCGCGACCTGCACGGAGGCAGAGCCGGTATCGTTGGGTTTGGCGGAGAACTTCTCCGTAATTTCTCTGATCTTGTTCTTGGTTGTAGGCATTTTATTCTCTCTTTGTTATGGTTTTGTCCTTTTATCTATTATATTAAGAACCTCTATGCCTCGTCAATGCCGCGGGTCCGCGGGGGCGTAAAAAAGCGCGTCGCAAACAGCTTCGCTTTTGAAGGCTCGGGCTCAGTAGCCGAACAGGACGCGCAGGTATTTCCACAGGTCCACGGCCATCGGGATCATCTCCACCGCGATCAGCACGATGATTATTATTTCCAGCCAGTGGCTGCGGCGGGTGTTCACCTCGCCGTGGAGGATCTGGCTGATCTGCGCCAGCGTCTCCATCTTGCGCGAGATGCTCTTGCGCCAGTCGTCGAAGTGGAACTCCAGGGCGGAGGTCTTGAAAGCCACGGCCAGGTAGGGGTCGCCGACGGTCTTGAGCGAGTTCTCCACGCGCCCGAGGAACTCCGAGAACTCCATGTACTTGCGGCTGGAGTCCTCGGCTATGTCGGCGTAGAAATTCCTGAAGATGTTGGCCACGCTTTCCCGCTTGCTCTCCATGGCGTCGTAAAGTTCGTCGAGGTTGCGGCCCAGCAGCTCGTCGTAGTAGCGGAACTCGAGCAGGTGGGTCAGCGAAAATTCTATCACGTCGGCCACGTCCCGCTGGCCTTCCGGCTCTATCAGCAGGGCCGAGTTCCAGTCGATTATGGCCAGGTCGGAGCTGGAGTACTGCAGCGCGTTCTCCACCAGGAAGCTGCGGTGCTCGTCGACGAGGTGCTCCTTCTCCTCGGCCAGTATCAGCGCCGCCACGTCCACCTTCTTTATGAATTCCCTGGGGTTCTCCAGGCCGTCCGCCTTCTCGATGATGTAGGTGATGTAGTCCTCGTGGATCTCCCATTCGGCCGGGCCCTGGACGGCGGGCAGGATGCTTTTCTTCAGCGCGTCCTTGCGCGAGACCGCCAGGAGCTCGATCTCGCTGGAGGCTTCCAGCGCGGCGGCCAGCTTCACGAGCGCGTCCCAGTCCGTGCCGGGCGCGATGGCCAGCTCCGCCGTGACCGAGATGACGCCGTAGTTCCAGATGCGGGCGAAGATCCTGACCGGGAACTTCCCGGAAGGCAGGTCCAGCAGCTCCTCGCCCAGGTCGGCCTTCAGCGGGGATTCCTTTATGATGATGGCTTTGCGGGTGTCGGTGGGGAACTTCAGCCGCGGCCCTTTGGAGTCGGCGCTCAGCAGCTGTTCCGCGCGGACCAGGGAGATCTCGCCGGCTATGTCGAAGACCCTGTGGACCAGGATGCTGCCTTTCTGTATAGCCGTGGACATTTACTTTTTCGCCAGTACCGTCTCTACCGCCTTCAGGATGGGGGCGTCGTATTCGTGGTCGTAGCCTTCCCAGACGTCGTAGATCTCGTGGTCCCTGTTGAGGAGGTAGATATAGGGCACGCCCTGGGTGCGGTACTTGCGCGAGATCTCCCTGCCCTTGTACGCGATCGGGAAGGTGACCCCGAAGTCGGCGGCGAAGTTGAGCGCGGGCTGCGCGCTGTCCTGCACCAGGATGCCGGCCGTGGCCAGGCCTTTCGGGGCGTAGTCGGCCGAGACCTTCTGGATGAAAGGGGCGGCCTTGCGGCAGTAGGGGCAGGTCTCGGTGAAGAACATCACCAGCACCGGTTTCCCCGCGTAAGAGGCCAGGTCCAGTTCGCCGCCGGCGGAGTTGGGCAGCCTGAAGTAGGTGTCCTTTTTCACGTAAGAGGGGTCCGCGGGGGCGGCGTGCGTCGCGCCGGCGGTCCGGGCGGCGGGCTGCTCTTTCTTGCCGCAGGCGGCCAGTACGAAGAAAACGGCTGTCAGTGCGAGGGCGGTTCTTTTCATGGCGTTCTCCTGGAGACCGGTTCGCCGGCTTTTACCGGGCCCGGCTTCCTTATTTTATAATTTTTCTCAGCTCGTCCAAAATGAAATTGGCCGCGCAGTCCCTTACGAAGGAGCGGCCGCCGCGGAACCGCCGGCGGAAAACGGAAGCGCCGCGCGGGCCGGCCAGGCCGAAGAAGACGAGGCCGGCGGGTTTTTCCGCGGTGCCGCCGTCCGGTCCGGCTATGCCGGTGACCGAGAAGGCGTAGTCGCTGCCGAAGACCTTCCTGGCGCCGGCGGCCATTTCCCGCGCGCAGCCGGCGGAGACCGCGCCGTTCTGCTTCAGCGTGCCTGGCTTTACGCCCAGCAGCTTCTTCTTGGCCCGGTCGGAATAGGCGACCGCGCCGCCGAGGAAATAGGCGGAACTGCCGGGCACGTCCGTTATAAGCTTCGCGGCCAGGCCGCCGGTGCAGGATTCGGCGGCGGCCAGGGTTCTCCCCAGCGCTTTCAGTTTCGCGCCGGCGGCGCCGGCGAGGGTAGCTTCCCCTTCGCCGTAAAGCGCGGCGCCCAGCGCTTTCCCGGCCGCGGCGGCCGCCCTGCCGATCATACCTTTCCCGTCGTCGCCGGACAGGATGAAATCCACCGTGCCCGGCCCGGCGAGGATGGTGTAGGCCGCCAGCGGGAAGCGCCGCATCACCGGGCGCAGCAGTTTTTCCGCCTGGGTCTCCCAGAGGCCGGCGGCCCTGAGCTTCACCTGCGCCAGCGGGGGCAGGCCGAAGAAGGACTTGAGCTCCGCGTCCAGGAAGTTCGGGAACATCGGCTCCCACTCTTTGCGCGGACCGGGCAGCAGCACCAGCATTTTCCGGCCGCGGGTCAGGACCTGGCCGAAAGCCGTGCCGTTGGTGTTCTCGAGGGGCTTGGCGCCTTCCAGCAGCAGGCACTGGTCCGTTAAATTCGGCGGCAGCTTTTTGAGCTTGAAGTTGAAAGAGAGGATCTGCGCGCAGCTCTTCGAATGATACAGCCGGCGGCCCAGCGCGGCCGCCGCCGCCTGGCGGGTAAGGTCGTCGAAGGTGGGGCCCAGCCCGCCGCAGGCTATGACCAGGTCGGCGCGTTTCAGCGCCCCGGCGAGGGCGTCCCGTATGACCGGGAGGCTGTCGCCGCAGGACTGCTCCCTGGTTATGGTAAAACCCAGCGGGGCGAGGCGCTCGTGGAACGGCGGCACGTAAAGATTGAGCTTCCCCCCCAGCAGTTCGGAGCCGGTGCAGACGAGCTCGGCTTTTCCGGTCTTCATAAAGAAAAGATAGCATAAACCCGGGCAGATTGACACGTAGGGGCGGATTTGGTAGTTTTGAGTTTCAGCCGGGACCGGTCGCGGCCCGCTTTACGGAGAATATATGATAAAAGATACCCTTTCCAAGATCGAGTCGGCTATAGCCAAGGTGGAGGCGGGCAGCTCACCCGAGAAAGCGGAGCTGGTGGCGCTCCTCAAGAAGCTGAAGTCGGAACTTTCCGTCCTTCCCGCCTCGAAGATAGACGACATCCGCAGCGTCGGCTATTTCACCGAAACGGCCGCGCACGAGGTCACGCGCGAGAACGCCAGCCCGCAGCTCAGGAACCTGTCCATTTCAGGCATTTCCTACGCCGTGAAAGGCTTCGAGGTCTCCCATCCGGAGCTGGTCTCGGTGGTGAACGAGATCTGCATGATACTGGCCAGGATGGGCATCTAGCGTAGTGCGTCGCAAATAGCTTTACATTTGACCGGCCGGCGGACGGCAAGGAAAGAAAATGACAGAGCATGAATTTTCGGCGGTGCTCGCCTTCGTTTTTTTCGCGCTGGGCCTCACGGGCCTGGCCAGGGCCGCCGAGCCGCCCAGGGCGAAAAAGGTCCCCCATGAGCTGGTAAAGCACGGCCAGGCCAGGACCGACGACTATTACTGGCTGAAGGACCGCCTGAACCCGGAAGTGACGGCCTACCTCAAAGCGGAGAACGATTACGCCGAAGCGGCGATGGGGCACACGGAGAAGCTGCAGGAGAAACTTTTCAGGGAAATGAAGGGCCGCATAAAGGAGGACGACTCCACCGTGCCCTTCAAGTACGGCGGGTACTATTATTATAAGACCTATAAGAAAGGCCTGGAGTACCCGGTATTCGCCCGAAAAAAAGGCTCGACGGAGGCGCCCGAAGAAGTGCTCCTGGACGTCAACGAGCTGGCCAGGGGCAAGGCCTTCTGCTCGGTCAGGTTCCCGGCTATCCGCCCGGACCAGAACATGATAGCCTACGCCGTGGACACCGGCGGCCGGCGCTTTTACGATATTTATTTCAAGGACCTCGCCACGGGCGGGCTTTACGCCGATAAGATAGCCGCCACTTCCGGCAACATGGCCTGGTCCAACGACGACCGCACGCTTTTCTACGTGAAGCAGGACACGGAGACGCTGCGCTGGGAGCGCGTCCTCGCCCATGAACTGGGCCGCCCGGAGGACAAGGAGATCTACTTCGAGGCCGACGAAACTTTCGAAGTGACCCTGTCCAGGTCCAACACGGAGAAATATATCTTCCTGCGTTCCGGCTCTACTCTCTCCACCGAATACCGCCTCCTGGACGCCGATAAGCCCTCCGCGCCCCCGGCGGTCTTCCAGGCGCGGCAGCCCAGGCTGGAGTACGACATAGAGGACGGCGGCGACAGGTTCTACGTGCTGAACAACGGCGACGCCCGCAATTTCAAGGTTTCGGTCTGCCCTGCCGCCGCCACTTCCAGGTCCTCCTGGACCGACCTGGTGCCGCACCGGGAAGACACCCTGGTGGAGTACATCGACGTTTTCGAGGACTGGCTGGTCCTGAAAGAGCGCTCCGGGGCCCAGGGCGGCTTTCACGTGTTCAACCGTTCCGGCGGAGCGGAGAGCCGGCTGACCTTCGACGAGCAGGCCTATATGACGGACCTCGGCGACAATTACGAGTACAGGACGGACACCCTGCGGGTAACCTACGAATCCCTGACCACCCCCGGCTCTGTCTACGACGCCGGCCTTAAGACGGGAGAAAAGCGGCTGATGAAGAGACAGGAAGTGCCGGGCGGCTTCAGGCCGGAGGATTACCGGGCGGAGCGCCTCTGGTTCCCGGCGCGCGACGGCGAGAAGGTCCCGGTCTCCCTGGTCTACCGAAAGGACATCGCGCCGCGCGGCGGGAAGAACCCCGTCCATATTTATTCCTACGGCTCCTACGGCTACAGCTCCGACCCGTATTTCAGCTCCGCGCGGCTTTCCCTGCTGGACCGCGGCTTTATCTGCGCCATCCCGCATATACGGGGCGGCTCCGACCTGGGCCGGCGCTGGTACGAGGACGGGCGCCAGCTGAAGAAGAAGAACACTTTTTACGACTTCATAGACGCTACCCGCTACCTTATCGGGCTCGGCTATACCTCCCCCGCCCATCTCTACGCCGAGGGCGGCTCGGCGGGCGGGCTGCTGATGGGCGCCGTGGCCAACATGGCCCCGGAGCTTTACAAGGGCATTATAGCCTCCGTCCCTTTCGTGGACGTGGTCACCACCATGCTGGACCCGGACATCCCCCTGACCACGGCCGAGTACGACGAATGGGGCGACCCGAACGTGAAGGAATATTACGACTACCTGCTTTCCTATTCCCCATACGATAATGTGGAAAAAAAGGCCTACCCGAACCTGCTCATAGAGGCGGGGCTCAACGACTCTCAGGTGCAGTACTGGGAGCCCGCCAAGTGGGCGGCCAGGCTGCGGGACAGGAAAACGGACAAGAACCTGCTGCTGCTGAAGACGGATATGGACACCGGCCACGGCGGTAAGTCCGGCCGCTTCGAGGCCCTCAAGCTTACCGCCTTCGAATACGCTTTCATGCTGGACCTGGAAGGGATAACGGAGTGAGGCTTTCGGAGGTAAAGCGCCGCAACCGCTTTATCGGAGTGGCCGCGGCGGCCCTGCTGTTCCAGGCCGCCGGCCTGGACCCCCTCCTGCGGCGTATAGGCGGCACTGTCTTTTCCTTTATAATCCTTGTCCTCCTGTTTTTCCTGATCCCTATGGGCATAGAATACCTCGAACGCAGGTTACTGAAATAGCCGTTTTCCCTTATTGCCCCCCCGCCCCTTATTTAGTATTATTAAAGCAGGCCCCTTACAAGGGGTTTTTTTAACCCGCACCCGCGGGTCGCGATGGTCAAAAAAAGTCTAACAGGAGCCGAATATATGCCCAAGATGGCTGTTAAATCCAAAATCAAAGCGTCCCCCGTTAAAATTTCCAAAAAAGTCACCTATTTCTTCGGCGGCGGCAAGGCCGAAGGCAAAGCTTCCATGAAGAACCTGCTGGGCGGCAAGGGCGCCAACCTCGCCGAGATGGCCGGCCACCCCGACCTGCGCCTGCCCGTTCCCCCGGGCTTCACGCTCACCACCGAGATCTGCACCTATTGCTGGGCCAATAAGCGCTCCTATCCCAAGGGCCTCACCCAGGACGTCGAGAAGAACCTCCGCCGGGTGGAGGAGATCGCCGGTAAGAAGTTCGGCGACGTTAACAACCCCCTGCTCGTCTCCGTGCGCTCCGGCGCCCGCTCCTCCATGCCGGGCATGATGGAGACCATCCTCAACTGCGGCCTCACCACCGAGACCATCCCGGGCCTGATAAAGCTCACCAACAATCCCCGCTTCGTCTACGACTCCTATCGCCGCCTCATCATGATGTACTCCGACGTGGTCATGGAAAAGGCCGCCGGCATTGAGCCCGCGGACGACCAGGGCATCCGCAAGCAGCTCGAGCGCATCATGCACGACATGAAGACCAGGAAGGGCGCCAAGTCGGACACCGATCTCGACGCCGACGACCTGAAGGAACTGGGCAGCCTGTTCCGGGCCAAGGTGAAAGAAGTCCTCGGCAGGGAATTCCCCGACGACCACATGGACCAGCTGTGGGGCTCCATCGGCGCCGTGTTCGCCTCCTGGATGGGCAAGCGCGCCGTCTCCTACCGCCGCATCGAGGGCATCCCCGGGGAATGGGGCACCGCCGTCAACGTGCAGGCCATGGTGTTCGGCAATATGGGCGACAGCTCCTCCACCGGCGTGGGCTTCACCCGCAACCCCGGCACCGGCGAGAACGCCTTCTTCGGCGAGTTCCTGGAGAACGCCCAGGGCGAGGACGTGGTGGCCGGCATCCGCACCCCCCACCCCATCAACGAAAGCAGCCGCAACGAGCAGTCCAAGAACCTCAAGTCCCTGGAACAGCTGATGCCCGCCGCCTACAAGGAACTGGCCGCCATCCGCGCCAAGCTCGAGAAGCATTACCACGACATGCTCGACATCGAGTTCACCATCGAAGGTGGCCGCCTGTGGATGCTGCAGTGCCGCGTCGGCAAGCGCAACGGCCTGGCCGCCGTGCGCATGGCCCTCGACATGCACAAGGAAAAGCTCGCCACCAGGGAAGAGGCGATCATGCGCGTCTCCCCCGACCAGCTCGACGAGCTGCTGCACCCCATTCTCGACCCCAAGGTGGAGCTCTCCACCAAGCCCCTCGGCAAGGGCCTGCCCGCCGGCCCCGGCGGCGCCGTCGGCATGATAGTTTTCACGGCCGAAGAGGCCGTCAAGCGGAAGAAGGAAGGCAAGCAGGTCATCCTCGTCCGCGAAGAGACCAACCCCGAGGACGTCGAAGGGATGAGGGCGGCGGAAGCCATCCTCACCGCCCGCGGCGGCATGACCTCCCACGCGGCCCTCGTGGCCCGCGGCTGGGGCAAATGCTGCGTGGTGGGCTGCGCCGACGTGAAGATCGATCTGAAGGCCGGGACCCTCGCCCTCGGCGGCGAGACGCTGAAGGAAGGCGACTGGCTCTCCCTGAACGGCTCCCGCGGCTTCATCTACGGCGGCAAGCTCCCGCTGGTCGAGCCCGGCGAGGCCACGATGGCCATGCTCCAGGACTTCCTCAAGTTCTGCAATTCCGTCCGCGCGCTGAAGGTGTGGACCAACGCCGACACGCCCGCCGATTCCGCCCAGGCCCGCCTGTACGGCGCCGAGGGCATAGGCCTGTTCCGCATCGAGCACATGTTCTACGGCAAAGGCTCCGACCAGGCGCTGTTCCAGCTGCGCAAGATGATCATGTCGAAGAGCCTCGGTGAGCGCAAGGCCGCGCTCAACGACCTGTTCCCCTTCATGAAGAGCGATATCAAGGCCACCCTGAAGGTGATGGAAGGCCTGCACGTGACCATCCGCCTGATGGACCCCCCGCTGCACGAATTCGTGCCGCACCAGAAGGAAAAGCTGGAAGAGCTGGGTAAGGCCCTGGGCATCTCCTTCGAGGAGCTGGAAGCCCGCGCCACCGGCCTGCGCGAATCCAACCCGATGATGGGGCACCGCGGCGTGCGCCTCGGCATCACCTACCCGGAGATCACCGAGACGCAGGCCCGCGCCATCTTCGAAGCCGCGGCCGAGCTGCAGAAGGAAGGCATCAAGGTGTTCCCGGACATCATGATCCCCGTGGTCTCCCTCGAGAACGAGGTGAAGGACCAGTCCGCCATCATCCACCGCGTGTACGCCGAGGTGCTGAAGCAGAAAGGCGTGAAGGTGAAGTACATGGTCGGCACGATGATAGAGATCCCCCGCGCCTGCCTGCTGGCCGGCAGGCTCGCCGAGACCATGGAGTTCTTCTCCTTCGGCACCAACGACCTGACGCAGATGACCTTCGGCTACTCCCGCGACGACTCGGGCCCGTTCCTGAACGATTACGTGAAGAAGGGCATCATCCCCGCGGACCCCTTTCAGACGATAGACCAGGACGGCGTGGGCGAGCTGATCAAGATCACCGTCGAGCGCGGCCGCAGGACCCGCAAGGACCTGAAGATAGGCATCTGCGGCGAGCAGGGCGGCGAGCCGGCCTCGGTGGCGTTCTGCCACAGGACCGGGCTGACCTACGTGTCCTGCTCCCCGTTCCGCGTGCCGATAGCCATCCTGTCGGCGGCGCAGTCCCAGATCAGGAACCCGAGAAAGAACAAATAATGCGCCGTAACTACCCAGGTCGTTATATAGGGTTCGGGTCGGCCGGGGTTTTGCCCCGCGAACCCCGAAAGATGGAAACCCTTGCGTCGGTTTCCCCCCGCC
>JACQPH010000008.1 GCA_016207645.1 Elusimicrobiota bacterium | reverse complement strand
GTTGGGGGGTGGTTTGGGGGGGGGCCGCGGCGTGTATTGGGTGCGGGAGAAGGATGTCTCGGAACTGAACGAGCTTCTGCCGGACATCGACGTCCTGGTAACGGATTATTCGGGGGCGTACCTGGATTACCTGCTGCTGGACAGGCCGGTCATCTTCGCCCCTTTCGACCTGGAGCGCTACCTGGAGAAGGACCGCGGGCTTTACGAGGATTACTCCGCCGCGACCCCGGGCGTAAAATGCCGGAACTGGTCCGAAGTTTTCGCCAGTCTGGATAAGATACTGGCCGGGGAGGAACTTTACAAGGCCGAAAGGCGGCTGGCTCTGCGGAAATACCATTCGTACCGCGACGCGGACAGTTCAAAACGTGTTTTCGAGCTTGCCCGGTCGCGTGCCGGCCGCCCGCGTTCCTGACCGCGGCCCCTCGACCCGCCGACATTATCTATGCCGCAAAAAATACAGGAGTTCCTCCGGAATAACCGCGAAACGCTCCTCATCTGCCTGATCTATTCGGCAGCCTACCTCCCCATGGCGGTCAACGGCTGGTTTTTCTTCGATGACGCCGTCACCGCCGGATTCCGGCAGAACCTGGAAAGCCTGCTGCTTACCTACAGGGAGATCGGCTGGTTCTTAGCCTGGCCGGCATATCTGCACGCCTTGTTCTTCCTCCCCGGCGAGCAGGCCGGCCTGTTCCTGGAGCGCGCCCTGGTGTTCGCGCTGTACCTGGGTTCCGCTTTGTGTTTAAACTCCGTCTTGAAGGTCCTCAGAGCGATCGGCGACCGTGAAAGGCTGTTCGTCGTCCTGCTGTTCGCCGTACTGCCCGTAAACACGGCCAGGATCGCCGTCTCCAACATGAATTACGCGGTAAGCTATTTTTTGTTCTTCCTGGGAGCGTACTGCCTTGCCGCCTATCTCCGGCGGCCCGGCAACTTGTCTCTCCGGCTATGCTCGCTGGCGGCTTTCTTCGTTTCGTTCTCCACCAATTCGCTGCTCGTTTTTTACGCGGCCGTATTGCTCTTTATACTCCTGTTCGAGGCCGAGCGGCCGGGCGGCGGCCTTATGCGGGGGCTGAGGCGGGCTCCCGCTTATGCGGATTTCATCGTCCTTCCTGCGGTTTTCTGGCTGGTGCTGCGCCTGTTCTTCCCGCCGTACGGAAATTATTCGGACCAAAACCAGCTTACCTTACAGGGGCTCCTTGGCTGGACGAGGCTGCTCCCGCTGCTCCGCTCATATGTGAAGAGCGCCGTATTCGACGCTTTCCTGGTGCGCGGCGCGGCCGCTGTCCTGCTGGCCTTATCCCTGGCCTGGCTGGTGGAAAAAATACGGACGGAGAAAGAGGGTTTCACCTCGCCGTATGCGTATCCGGCCGTTATCGCCGCCGGCGTCCTGCTCGTGCTCGCCGGAGCGTTCCCTTATCTCGCCGTATCCAAATACCCGGTGGACTTTTCCTGGAACTCCCGCCACGCCCTTCTCCTGCCGCTGGGGCTTTCCCTTCTGCTTGTCTACGGGACCGTCGCCCTAGTGAAGCTATTCTCTTTTCACCGTGTTGTTTCGACTTTCCTGCTGAGCCTGCTGACCGTTACCTATGCGGGCGCCAGCAACCGCGCCTATTCGCGTTTTCTCCGGGAATGGGTCAAACAGGCGGCTATCGTGGAATATCTGAAGTCGAGCGATATCGCAAAGAACGGCGGCACGCTGGTCTTTGACGACCGGACAAAAGAGGCGTATGACGGGTTTCCGCAGGAAACCTACAGGTTCTACAATTGGTCCGCCCTGCTGAACGTGGCTTTCAACGACCAAAGACGCGCGGGATTCAATTCCGCCAGCTATGCCGAGGAACTGGACAGGTTCCTGAAAATACCCGAAAAGAACCGGGGCCAATATTTCATGGCGGATTATAAGCCCGGCGGCAGGGCCGTGAAAGTCTATATACTCCCTTCTTCCCGCGGGACGCGGGAACCGGGGTCGGCCGGTAGATCCTTCAGGGCGCTGGCCGCCGGCCTGCCCCGGGAAGAACTGAGAACTGTCATACAGGTGAACTTCGCGCCCCTGCCTTCGGGGGGCGGGAACATAAGCGCCACCGCCAAGTAACAAAAGCGCCGTCAGGCGTGTCAGAGGCTCTCGGCGCTTCTTCCCAGGAGGAGCTTTTTCATCAGCAGCAGGGCGCGGGCCATGTACAGTACCGCCGGTTTTCCCAGGCAGTACCTTCCATCCTTTTTAATGATCTGCGCGTTGTTCACCAGGCGGGCGAGCCGGGCGTCTAAAATGTTCCGGGCGTCGTATCTGCCCAGGAGCTCCTCTTTTGAAAGGCCGGCCGGGCCCGCTTCGCTCAGTTCCCGCACTATCCTTATCCTGCGGGCGGTCTCGCCCAGGTTGATAAAGTGGAAGTAGCAGTACCCCAGCGCGCCGTAGGTTATCAGGCCCGGCGGCAGTTCCGCTGAAAAGCCGCAGAGCAGCGCGCAGGCGGCCAGCCCCGAGAAGAAACCCAGATATACCGATCTGAGCAAAGCCCCGGCACGGCGGAAGAGGAGGACCTGCGCGGCGCAGTTTACGCACAGGGCCAGTACGGGGGCGAGCGCCTGGAGGCTGGTCATCAGCCGCCCTTCCCCAGGCCGAGCAGCCTCCGGTGGGCCGTGAAAAGGCGGGCGAAGAGCCGGCCTTTCGGCGTAAGCGCATACTTCCCGCCGACGAGCGCCGCCATGCGGTCGGTAAGCAGGTCCCTTAGCCGCGGCTCTATCAGAACTCCGTTGTTAAGCGCGGCGAGAAGATCTTCCTTCGCCATGCCGTCCTCTCCGGCGTCGGCTATCGTTCTTATCATGACCAGCGTGGGGCTGTCCGCTTCTATGGCCGAGTAGGTTATCATGTAGGCCAGGATGAGGGAGGAAACGTAAAGGGCGACGGCCAGGTTCTCCGGCAGGCCGGCCGGCGCCGGAACCCCGAGCAGCGACAGCGAGGGGAAAAGTCCGAAAGCGGCCAGCGAGGCGGCGAGCCCGCCGAACAGTACCAGCAGCAGTCCCCTGGTCTGGCGGGCCGGCAGTTTTATTTTCCAGACGATAAAGTGCAGCAGAAAAAAGAAAAAGAAGACCAGATTTCCCCAGAAAAGGGTTTTCATACGTAAATTTTATTTTTTTACGGGCTCGGCCGCAAGCCGGCCCGCCGTCCGCTCTTAATGGCGGAGGAGGCGTCCGCGCGCTTTGTTTCGCGCGTGCAAAGATGCTAAACTAGATTTCGGGAATATAAATTACCCAGCGAAGAGGTTTAATTATGAAAGAATGCCGCATCTGCAAGACCCCTATAGTCCCTTTTATGTCCTTCGACAAAATGCCGATAGCCAACGGCTTTTTGAGGCCGGACCAGTTCGATAAGGAATATTTTTTCGAGATGGCGGTAGGCCATTGCTCCGCCTGCCAGATGGTCCAGCTCATAGACCAGCCCGACCGCGAGCTGATGTTCCACGGGAATTACGCCTTCTTCTCCTCCACCTCGAAGAACATGGCCGTGCACTTCAAGGAATTCGCGGACCTGGTCATCGGCGCCCACCTGGCCCCCAAGGACCCTTTCGTGGTGGAACTGGGCAGCAATGACGGCATAATGATGCAGTTCTTCAAGGACAAGGGGATCAGGCACCTGGGCGTGGAGCCCTCCGCCAACGTGGCGGAGGCCGCCAGGGCCAAGGGCATTAATACCGTCTGCGGCTTCTTCGACGAGGAATTGGCGGAAAAGATAGCCGCGGAGAACGGGCAGGCCGACGCCATTCTCGCCGCCAACGTGATGTGCCATATCCCCTACCTGCATTCCGTGGTGGCGGGCTTCAGGCGCCTGCTCAAGCCCGGGGGCGTCATCATGTTCGAGGACCCCTACCTGGGCGATATCGTCGAGAGCACCCTTTACGACCAGATCTACGACGAGCATGTCTTCCTTTTCTCGGCGGCCTCCGTCGGCTATTTGTTCGAGCGGCACGGGCTGGAACTGGTGGACGTCATGCCGCAGACGACGCATGGCGGCTCCATGCGCTACGTCCTCGCCCACAAGGGCGCGAAGCGGGTTTCCGCCGCCGTGGCCGCGCAGCGCGCCAAAGAGGAGGAACTGGGGCTCCACCTGCCCGCTACCTACGAGGCCTTCCACCGCAATATCCAAAGATCCCGCGACGAGCTGGTGCGCCTGCTGACCGACCTGAAGAAACAGGGCAAGCGCGTGGTGGGCTACGCCGCCACCTCTAAAAGCACCACCATCAACAATTACTGCGGCATCACTTCGGACCTGGTGGAATATATCAGCGATACCACGCCCGTGAAGCAGGGGCGCTACAGCCCGGGTACGCATATCCCCGTAAAGCCGTACGCGGACTTCCGCGCCAGGTATCCCGATTACGCCCTGCTCTACGCCTATAACCACGCCGCCGAGGTCATGGCGAAAGAGAGCGAATTCATGGAAGCCGGCGGCAAATGGATAGTCTATGTCCCGAAAGTGAAGATCCTCTGAGGCGGCCCGGGAAGAATATATGAAAATAGTCGTTACTGGAGCGCTGGGACATATAGGCTCCGAAGTGGTACGCAAGCTCGCGCCGCGGGGAGGCGGCTGGGAGATCGTCATGATAGACAATATGATGACCCAGCGTTATTGCTCCCTGTTCAACCTGCCGGAGGGGACGAAGTACCGGTTCCTCGAGGCGGACCTGCTGAAGATGGACCTGAAGCCGGTGCTGGAGAAAGCGGACGCCGTGATCCACCTGGCCGCCATGACCGACGCCGCCGGCAGCTTCGAGAACAAGGAGAAGCTGGAGCATAATAATTTCAACGCTACCGCCAGGGTGGCCGAAGCCTGCGCCGCCGCGGGCTGCAAACTGGTCCACCTCTCCTCCACCAGCGTCTACGGGACGCAGAAGGACGTGGTGGACGAGGACTGCACCGAGGAAGAGCTCGCCCCGCAGAGCCCCTACGCCGACACCAAGCTGAAGGAGGAGCGCCATCTGCAGACCGGCCTGGGCGGGAAGCTCAGGTTCATAACCTTCCGCTTCGGCACCATCTGCGGCACCTCCCCCGGCATGCGTTTCCATACCGCGGTCAACAAGTTCTGCTGGCAGGCCGTGATGGGGCAGCCCATAACGGTGTGGAAGACCGCGCTGAACCAGAAGCGGCCCTACCTCGACCTGTCGGACGGCGTCGCGGCCATGCGCTTCGTGCTCGAGAAGGATCTCTTTGACAACCGCATCTATAATGTCCTGACGGAGAACATGACGGTGCGGTCCATCCTGGATTCCATCAGCACGCGCATACCTGAGTACGACGTGGAATACGTGGAAACCAAGATCATGAACCAGCTCTCCTACAACGTCTCCGACAAGCGCTTCACGGGGCTCGGTTTCAGGGTGGAGGGGAGCATAGACAGGCGGATAGGGGACACTATAGCCCTGCTCAGGGGAGCGGCCTCGGCGAGGCTGTAGGACCGCCCCGGACCAATGGCTATCTGCGCGATACTGATAGTTTATAACCGCAAGGCCGGGGAGACGAGGACCCTGAAAGCCTTATTGCGGAACTATGCCGAAGCTCCGGCGGCTTTCTCCGATCTCAAGCTCATTATCTATGACAACAGCCCGGAGGCGCTGAAAGCGCCTCCCGCCCTCCCTTTCGAGTCCGAGTACGTCCACAGCGCGGAAAATAAAGGCCTGGCGGAGGCTTATAATTACGCTCTCGGGAAAGCCGCGGAGACCGGCCGCGGCTGGCTGCTGCTGCTGGACCAGGATTCGGACCTCCCCGGGGATTTTATCTCCGCCCTGTCGCGGGAACTGCGCCTGGCGGGGAAAGACCCGGCGGTATACGCCGTAGTCCCGAAGATGCGCTACAAAGGGGAATACTTCTCGCCCTCGAAGGACCTGTTCGGCGGGACGGTGCGCCCCATCGACATGAACCATAAGGGGGTCTGCGATTTCAAGGCTTTCGCCATAGGTTCCGCCTGCGCCGTCAGGGTTTCCTTCCTGCGCGGCATCGGCGGCTTCGACGAGTTCTACTGGCTGGATTTCCTCGACCGCTGGCTGTTCGCCAGCATAAATAAGCGCGGCGGCAAAGTGTACGTGACCGATTCGGTCGTGGAGCACGAGCTGTCGATACTGGATTACGACAGGTTCATGAGCGAAAAGCGGTACGCCAATATACTGACGTACGAGACGGCTTTCATGAGGGAGTTCAAGCCCGGAATAGAGAGATATGTCTACTATCTGAGGCTAGTCAAACGCATTGTTTACCTGTTCTTCACGGCCGGGAACAAGAGCTATTCCCTGATGACCCTGAACCATCTGAAAGAAGTCCTGTCCGGCCGGGACAAGGACGGGGAATGAGCACGGATAAACCGCTCTTCACCATAGGCGTTCCGACCTATAACAGGAAGGAACTGCTGAAGCAGGCGCTCCTGTCCCTGCTGGGACAGTCCTTTACGGACTTCGAGATCATAGTGGGCAACGACTTTACCGGCGAGGTGCTGACCCCGGAAAATACCGGGATAGCCGACCCCAGGGTCAGGTTCCTCAACCATGAACGGAACCTGGGCGAACTGGGGAACGTGAACTCCCTGCTGGAAGCGGCCAGGGGCAGATACTTTACCTGCCAGTTCGACGACGACCTGGCCGCCCCGTCTTTCCTCGAAGAGGTCCGCTCGGCTTTAGCGGAGTTCGGTTACCCGGCCTGCGCTTTCACTTCATATTCCCTCGTTTTCGGCACGGACGCGCATAAATTCGGAAAGAGCTCCGGCGGCCGGGCGGAACTGCTCACGGGGCGGGATTTCCTCAGGGGCTATTTATCGGGCAGGCTGCCCGCGATGGGGTTCAACGGGGTTTATGAGACGGCTTACCTGAAAAAGGAAGGCGGGGCGCGGCGTCTGGCCGAGGGCCCGATAGCGGTCTATTCCGAGTACCTGCTGCTGCTGAGGGCCGGCCTGCTGCCCGAAGTCGCTTATATCAACTCGCCCCTGGTCGCTTCCCGCATTCACGGGAATTCCTGGTCGACCGCGACCAGGGACGCGGAACTGTTCAAGCAGGCCGGGCTGAACCTGGTCAGGGCGGGTGTAGGCGTTCTTTCCGGAGGCGGGCTGGAAAACGACTTCCGCGGGAACATCAGGTCCGTCCTGGGCTCGGTAGTGCGGATGGCGGTCATGAAAAACGCGATGCGGAACCGGAAACTGGACCGGCCCGACGCGCTCGAGTATATCTCGACCCTGGAAAAAGAGTTCGGCCCTTTGAAGAACACGGAACTGTACGGGCAGGCCCTGGCGGGCCTGGAGGCCGCGAGGAAGAATATTTCCAGGTACGCGCTGGACGCCAGGGTTAAGATGCTGCTGTCGCTCACCTGCCTGAAATACGCCCATCTGGCTTACTCGATGTTCTCGCGTTTCAGGAAAAAGGCTTTTTGACCGCCGGGAAAGAATATGAAGATCTCAGTGATAACGGCCGTCTATAACAACCGGGAGACCATAGAGAACAGCCTGCTCAGCGTCCTCGGGCAGGAAGGGGCGGAGGTCGAACATATCGTCATCGACGGCGCCTCCACGGACGGCACGCTGGACATCCTGAACAAGTACAGGGACAGGCTGGCGGCGCTCGTCTCGGGGAAGGACGGCGGCATCTACCACGCTTTGAACAAGGGCCTGGCCCTCGCCACCGGCGAGGCCGTCGGGATCATGCATTCCGACGACATTTACGCCGGGCCGGAAGTCCTGCGGAAAGTTTCGGCTTTTTTAGAGGAAAAAAAGACCGACGCGGTCTACGGCGACCTCGTCTATACGAAAAAGAACGGCGGGCTGCTGCGCTACTGGAAGGCCGGCGAATACGACGCGGCCAGGCTCAGGAACGGCTGGATGCCGCCCCACCCGGCTTTTTTCGCGCGGCGCTCGGTCTACGAAAAATACGGTCCTTTCAACACGGAGTTCAGGATAGCGGCGGATTACGAGCTCATGACCAGGTTCCTGTTCAAATACGGGATCACCGCCGCTTACCTGCCGGAAGTGCTGGTGAAGATGCGGGTGGGGGGGAAGAGCAACAGGAACCTGGCGAACATCATTGCCAAGAGCGGGGAAGATTACAGGATAATAAAGCTGCACGGCCTCGGCGGCCTGGGCACGCTCTTCCTTAAGAACGCCGGCAAGCTGCACCAGTTCTTCGTTTCCGGGTAACCGCCCAGGTGCTGCTGGAGGGTTGGCCGGGGTTTTGTTTCGCGAACCCCTTGCGGAAGGGGGGGCCCCGCCTGGCGGGGGGAAACCGACGCAAGGGTTTCCATCTTTCGGGGTTCGCGGGGCAAAACCCCGGCCAACCCGAACCCCGGAGGGAGACCTTGGTAGTTACGTTTCCGGGGCCTGAGGGCCGCCTCGGCGGGATAAATTATATAATCTGGGCATGGCGGGTTTAAATTAATGCTTCTTTTCAGGTGGCGCAGGCTCTTCCTTTTCCTCGGCGACGCCGCGCTTTTTTACGCGGCCCTGGGGCTCGCCCTCATAACGCGCAGGTTCAGCCTGGTCCCGCTGGATTTCTACCAGTGGCATGTCGAAGTGTTTTCCATCTTCCTCCCCGTCTGGGCCGGGGTCTTCTACGTGGTGGGGTTCTACGACCTCCGCCGCATAAACAAGCTGGTGAACCTCATCAACGCCAGCCTCATTTCCTTCGTGGTGAACCTGGGCGCGGCCAGCGCGCTCTTTTACGCCCTGTACCTCAAGCTGGGCCTGAGCCCCAAGACCCATCTCTTCCTGACCGTCTTCTACCTGCACATACTGGCCACGCTGTGGCGCCGCATCTGGACGAGGGTGGTGCTCTCTAAACTGCTGGTGCAGAAAGTGGCCTTCCTGGGCGCCAACCCGCTCGTAGAGGAGATGAAAAGGGACCTGCATAACACCCCGGCCCTGGGTTTCTCGGTGGTGGACCTCCCCGAGCCGGTCCCCGCGGACCAGCCCAGGGAGGGCTATTGGCGGCCCGACGGCAGGCGGGGCGGGAACCTGGGCGCCAAGGTCGACCTGCTGGTGGTGGACGCGGACGACGCCGAGAAGAACCCGGCCATGGAGAGCCTGCTCCTGTCCACGGCGGTGATGGAAGAGATACCGATAATAACCCATCTCGACTTCTATGAGGACCTCTACGCCAAGATCCCGCCGGAACACGCCGCGAAGTCGAGCTGGCTGCTCAGCAACGTGCTGCATCAGAGCAACCGGCTTTACGCCTGGCTCAAGCGCCTGCTGGATATAATGGCCGCCGCGGCCGGGCTGGTCCTGGCCCTGCCCGTCATGGCGGCGGTGTACGCGGTCATCAAGCTGTCCGCCGGATTGTCCGCCCCGGCTTTCTTCCTCCAGGAGCGCGTAGGGCATCTGGGGCGCCGTTTCGTCATCTGGAAGTTCCGCACCATGGTGGTCGGGGCGGACAAAGCCGGGCCGCTTTACAAAGCGGGGGGACCGGACGCCAGGATCACCAGGCTGGGCCGCTTCCTGCGCGGGGCGCGCCTGGACGAGATCCCGCAGTTATGGAACGTGCTTAAAGGCGACATGTCGCTGGTGGGCCCGCGGCCCGAATGGACCAGGGAAGTGGAGATACTGGAGCGCAGCGTGCCGCATTACCACCTGCGCCACCTGATAAAGCCCGGCGTCACCGGCTGGGCGCAGATCCACCTGCACGCCACCTCCAGCGAGGCCGAGTCCGTGGAAAAGCTGCACTACGACCTGTACTACGTCAAGAACATGTCGCTGGCGCTGGACCTGGGCATTATTTTGAGGACTTTCCGCAGGATCTTCCAGAAGGACGCCGGGATGATAAAGAAAACGGCGCTCTCGGTCTAGAGCTTCTCTTCCCCGGCCGCGGCCGAAAAAGCCAGCGCCAGGAAAATGGCGAAGGAAGTGTGCACGTGCTGGAAGGAGATCTCCGTCAGGTTCATCACGTAATAGGCCGGCAGCGCGCATAGCGCCCACAGGGTATAGGGGCCTGCCGCCGCTTTGAACCGCCTGACGGCCAGGGCGTACATCGCCCAGAAAAGAAAGAGCAGGGCGCAGAGTCCGACGATACCGCGTTCGGCGGCCTGGTGGATGTAAAGGCTGTGCAGGCTGCCCCAGGTCTTCTCATAACCTATCTGCTCCGGCTGGAAGCGCGTAAATACGCGCTTCACGTTGTCCGGTCCTATCCCCACTACCGGGTGCTCCCTGAACATCCTGAGGCCCAGTTTCCAGAGCGACATGCGGATGTTGATCGCCAGGGTGGGGGAATTCGGCGCCGTGTCCTGGACTTTAGGCGCCGACATGGCGAGGACCCGGCTGCGCATGCCCGTATTGGCCGCCATCACCAGGGCGGCGGTAACGAGCATTATCCCCGCATATGCCGCCATTCTTCTCCTGCAGGGCCCGGAAAAATACAGCATGACCAGCGCGCCGGCAACGAGGCCCAGGTAGGCGCCGCGGGTCTGGCTTAACAGTATAGAGATGAAAACCGGGAGCGCGGCCAGTTCGTAGAAGAGGCCTTCGCGCCTGAACGTTTCCTTAGAGGGAACGACCAGCCTGGCCAGGATGAGCATGAAAGCTATCGTCATCACCTCGCTGTAGCGCACCGCGTTCATCAGCGCGTTGGCGCGCACGGAGGAGGGGTCGAAGTTGCTGGGGAAAATGTGCGCCACCTGGCCGATGCCGATGAGGGCGGAGAGGAGCGCTCCGGCTATATAAAAGCGCGAGAGCGCGGGCAGGTGCTCCTTCTTCACCGCCTGGAAAAGCGTGAAAAGGCAGACGAACTTCAGGAGGTCGGAATTGAGCTGCCCCAGGCCCTTCAGCGGGTAATAGGCCGTGAGCGAGGTCAGGAGGCAGACGCCCAGGTAAACCAGCCAGGGCAGGAAGAGCGGGTGGCCGGTCAGCGCCGGCCTGACAGCGCCGAGGGTCCGTTCCGCGCGCATTTTCCACAGCAGGAGCCCCAGCGCCGTGAAAAGCGCCGCTTCTACCGCGGTAACGGAGAAGATGACGGCAAAGGCGAACAGGCACAAAGTGAAAAATATCAGCCCGTCGAAAGTGTATTTTTTCATGCGGTGCACGGTTATGGCCGCCTGCCGGGGCCGTTTGCCCACGCGGCGGTGTAAATTATACAATTAATTGCGATCCGGGCGCGGACCGGCGCGAACGCTATGCAAAACAGAAAAAATAAAGAAAAAGTATTCGTGACCGGCGGGGCCGGTTACCTGGGCTCGGTCCTGGTTCCCGCCCTGCTAGGCTCCGGCTTCAGGGTGACCGTCCTGGACAGTTTCCTTTTCGACCAGACTTCCCTGCTGGAATGCTGCTCCTCCCCCGGTTTCGAGATACTCCGGGGCGACGCCCGCGACGAGAGGCTCGTGAAAGAGGGGATAAAGGGGGCGGACTATATAATACCGCTGGCCTGCCTTACCGGGGCGCCTATCTGCGCCAGGCGCCCGCAGGAGGCGAAGGGCGTGATAGTGGACGCCCTCGACGTTATACTGAAGTACCGCGCGAAGGAGCAGCGCCTTATCTACCCGGCGACTAACAGCGGCTACGGCTTGGGGGAAAAGGGACGGCATTGCACCGAGAAAACCCCGATACGGCCTGTCTCGCTTTACGGCAGGCTGAAGCACGAAGCCGAGGAAAAGATGCTCGCCGCCGGGAATTCCCTCTCCTTCCGCCTGGCCACGGCTTTCGGCGTCAGCCCGCGCATGCGCCTGGACCTCCTGGTCAACGACTTCACCTGCCGCGCCGTGAACGACCGTTTTATAGTGCTTTTCGAGGCGCACTTCAAGCGCAATTTCATACACGTGCGCGACGTGGCCCGGGCTTTCCTGCACGGCATGGAGAATTTCGCGAAAATGAAGGGCGAGGCGTTCAATCTGGGGCTGAGCGACGCCAACCTGAACAAAAGGGAGCTGTGCGAGGCTATCAAGAAGCAGGTCCCGGATTTCTATATTTCCGAGGCGGCCATCGGCAAGGACCCCGACAGGCGGGATTACATAGTGAGCAACGCCAAGCTCGAGCGAACGGGCTTCAAGCCGGCCGTCTCCCTGGATAAAGGCATAGCCGAACTCGTAAAAGGGTTGAGGATAGTCAGGAGAAACCAGTATTCCAATCTTTAGCGCGTATGGGGACCAGTTCGATGAAAAACAGTTCCGCCGCGCTGAACGGCCTGCTGACCGCCGACGCGGAGCGGGTAGTCTCGCGTTTCGATCTTAAAAAGCTGGAGGGCGCGCGGATAATGCTGACCGGGGCCGGCGGCCTGGTCGGGATAAATATCCTGGCCACCCTGGCGCGGATCGCCGATACGGTTCCCGGCGTGAAGTTCTTCCCGGTCATCCGTTCCAGGCCGTCCGGGTACCTGGCGCCGTTCCTCGGGCATAAAGCCGCGCGGGTCCTACGCGGCGACCTGACCGACGGGGGTTTCCTGGAAAAGCTCCCCGGTTCGGATCTCATCATCCACGCGGCGGGCTGCGGCGAGCCCGGCAGGTTCATGGCGGACCCGCTCTCCTCCCTGAAGATAAACACCCTGACGACTTTCAAATTGTTCGAGAAGCTCAGGCGCGGCGGCCGGTTCCTCTTCATCAGCAGCAGCGAGCTCTACACCGGCCTGCGCTCGCGGGAATATTCGGAAGACCAGATCGGCGCCACCAATACGGACCACCCGCGGGCCTGCTATATCGAGGGCAAGCGGACCGGCGAGACCATCTGCAACCTCTACCGCCGGTCGGGGGTGCACGCGAGCTCCGTCAGGCTGTCGGTGGTTTACGGCCCGGGAGCCAGGCCCGACGATCAAAGGGCGCTCCCCTCCTTTATCCGGCAAGGCCTGGCGGGCGGGATAGAATTGCTGGACCCGGGAGACGCCAAAAGGACTTTGTGCTATGTTTCGGACGCGGTAGAGCTGCTGTGGCATGTCGTCCTGCGCGGCGGGCATGCCTGCTACAACGTGGGGGGGACTTCCTCCGCGCGGATCAGGGAACTGGCCCGCCGTATAGGGAAACTGCTCGATGCGCCGGTCCTGGTCCCGAAAGCGGGCGCGGGCATAGCCGGCGCGCCGGACGCCGTGCGCCTGGACCTGCGGAGGATACTGGGCGAGTACCCCAAGAAGGACTTCGTCGGCCTGGAGGAGGGGCTGGGGCGCGCCGTCGCCTGGCATAAGAACCTGGGCGTTCAGGCGTAAAAGGCAAATTTGCTACAATTATACTGCGGTCGCGGCGTGTATTCCATAATATTATTCCGGCAATAATTTTCCAGGACAAGGAGATCGACATGGCTGTAAAAATAGGGATCAACGGTTTCGGGCGCATAGGCAGGCTCGTAGCCCGCGCCATACTGGCCCGCACCGACGGCAAGCTCGAACTGGCGGCGATCAACGACCTCGCCGATTCCAGGACCAACGCCCATCTGCTGAAGTACGACTCGGTGCACGGCCGCCTGGACGGCGAGATAAAGGCCACCGCGGACGACGAGCTCTCCGTGGACGGCAGAAAGATAAAGGTTTTCAAGGAGAAGGACCCCTCCGCCATCGACTGGAAGAGCCTGGGCGTCGAGATCGTGGTCGAATCCACCGGCCTGTTCACCGTCAAGAAGGACGGCGTGAACAAGAAGGGCAGGGAAGTGAAAGGCGCCGAGAACCATATCACCAGGGGCGGCGCCAGGAAGGTCATCATCTCCGCCCCCGCCGAGGGGGAGGACATCACCATAGTGCTGGGCGTCAACGACGACAAGTACGATCCCAAGGCCCATCACGTGGTCTCCAACGCCTCCTGCACGACCAACTGCCTGGCGCCGTTCGCCAAGGTCCTCCAGGACAACTGGGGCATAGAGAAAGGCCTGATGACCACCATCCACGCCTACACCAACGACCAGAAGATCCACGACATGGCCCACAGCGACCTGCGCCGCGCCCGCGCCGCCGCGCTGTCCATGATCCCTACCTCCACCGGCGCCGCCAAGGCCATCTCCCTGGTGCTCCCCGAGCTGAAGGGGAAACTCGACGGCTTCGCGATACGCGTGCCCACGCCCAACGTCTCCATAGTGGACCTCACCGTGACCCTTTCCAAGCCCGCCACCGCCGAGGAGATCAACGCGGCCATCAAGAAGGCGGCCGAGGGCCCGATGAAGGGCATCCTGGCCTGCGTCGAGGAACCGCTGGTCAGCATAGACTTCAACCACTCCCCGCTGAGCTCCAGCGTGGACGCGAAGAACACCAGGGTCATCGGCGGCAACTTCGCCAAGGTGCTGGCCTGGTACGACAACGAGTGGGGTTATTCCAACCGGGTCGTGGACCTGGCCCTGCTGATGGTGAAGAAAGGCCTTTGAGCCGGCGCGGCGACGGGAGAACGACGATGGCTAGGAAAAGAGTGCTGATAATGGGGGCCGCCGGACGCGACTTCCATAACTTCAACGTTTATTACCGCGATGATCCGGCTTACGAAGTGGCGGCTTTCACGGCCTGCCAGATCCCCAACATAGCGGGCCGCAAATACCCGAAGGAACTGGCCGGCAGGCTGTACCCGGAGGGCATACCGATCTTCGAAGAGAAGGAAATGCCGGCGCTCATCAAAAAGCTGAAGGTCGACGAAGTCGTGTTCTCCTATTCCGACGTGGCCTTTAATACCGTGATGGCCAAGGGCTCGCTCGCCCTGGCCTGCGGCGCGGATTTCAAGCTGCTGTCGGGCGAGCATACCTATATCAGGTCGAAGAAGCCGGTAGTCGCCGTCTGCGCCGTGCGCACCGGCTGCGGCAAGAGCCAGACCACCCGCTATATCGCCGACCTCCTCAAGTCCATGGGCAGGAAGGTGGTGGCGATACGCCACCCGATGCCCTACGGCGACCTGGTCGCCCAGACCTGGCAGCGCTACGAGACCCTGGAGGACCTGAAAAAGCACAAGTGCACCATCGAGGAGATGGAAGAATACGAGCCGCATATAGCCGCCGGGCACATAATCTATTCCGGCGTGGACTACGGCGAGATACTCAGGCGCGCCGAGAAGGAGGCCGACGTCATACTGTGGGACGGCGGCAACAACGACCTGCCCTTCTATAAGCCCGACCTCCATATCACCGTGACCGACCCGCTCCGCTCCGGCCACGAAGCCACCTTCCACCCCGGCGCCGTCAACCTGAGGCTGGCCGACGTCATCGTCATCAACAAGGTGGACACCGCGAGCGCCGGGGAGATAGCCGTGGTAAAGGCCAACATCAAGGCTATGAACCCCATGGCGCGGATCATAGAGGCCGCGAGCCCCGTGACCGTGGACGATCCCGCGGCCGTGAAGGGCAAGCGCGTGCTCGTAGTGGAGGACGGCCCTACCCTGACCCACGGCGATATGAGCTTCGGCGCCGGCCACGTGGCCGCCGGGAAGTACGGCGCGAAAGCCATAGTGGACCCGCGCAGGTACGCCGTCGGCACTATCAAAAAAGTGTACGAGAACTTCAGGCAGATCACCGACATCCTGCCGGCCATGGGCTACGGAGAAAAGCAGATGGCGGAGCTGAAGACCACTATAAACGCCGTGCCCTGCGACGTGGTGATAGTGGGCACGCCGATAGACCTGGCGCGCCACCTGAAGTTCAATAAGCCCTCCGTGCGCGTGACCTACGAACTGAAGGAGCGCAAGCCGGGCCTTAAAGCGGCGCTGCGGAAAGCGCTGCGATAAGAACAGTCCCCGGACGGCGGAGCCGGCCCGGGCGCGGTTTTTGAGAGGTACGAGATGACCACGGAAAACAAGACCGTTCTCAAGCTGGCCAAAGTGCAGGACGCCCACCTCAAGGACAAGAGCGTGCTGGTCCGCGTCGATTATAACGTCCCGATCAAGGACGGAGTGATAACCGACGACACCCGCATACGCGAGACGCTCAAAACCCTGAAGCTGCTGCTGGAGGGGAACTGCAAGCTGGTGCTGATGGCGCATATGGGCAGGCCCAAGGGCAAGCCCGAGCCCAGGTACAGCCTGAAGCCGGTCGCCGCCCACCTGGAGAAACTGTCGGGCGCAAAGGTGTATTTCGCCGCGGATTGCGTGGGGCCGGAGGCCGACAGGGTCGTGGCGGCCGCGAAGAAGGGGGAGATAGTCCTCCTCGAGAACCTGCGCTACCACGCCGAGGAGGAGAAGAACGACGAGAAATTCGCCAGGCTGCTGGCCAGGCACGGCGAGTTCTTCGTGCAGGACGCTTTCGGCGCCCTGCACCGCGCGCACGCTTCCACCGCGGCCATCGCGAAATTCCTGCCGGGGTCCATCGGCTTTCTGGTGCAGAAGGAGCTCGAGTACCTGGACAAGACCATGGTCAGCCCGGTGCGGCCTTTCCTCGCCATCATAGGCGGCGCCAAGGTCTCCGACAAGATCAGCGTGCTTTACAGCCTAATAGAAAAAGTGGACACGCTGATAATCGGCGGCGGCATGGCCTATACTTTCCTGGCCGCGCAGAACACCAACATAGGTAATTCCCTGCTCGAGGCCGACAAGGTGGAGGAAGCCAAGAACATAATCCTTAAGGCGCACCGCAATAACGTGGAGATGCTCCTGCCGGCGGACCACCGCGTGGTGCGGGAGCTGGAGCCCGAAGCCAAAGTGGACGTAACCCAGGCGATGGCGGTGCCCGACGGCTGGATCGGAGCGGATATAGGCCCCCGCACCGAGCTGCTGTTCTCGGACAAGATCAAGGCGGCCAAGACCATCTTCTGGAACGGCCCCGTCGGGATCTTCGAGACCCCCGCTTTCGCGAGCGGCAGCGTGACCGTGGCCAACGCCATGGCCCAGGCCACCAGGAACGGCGCCACCACCATCCTGGGCGGCGGCGACACGCTGTCGGTGCTCAAGACGGCCAAGGTCAAGGCCGAGAACATTTCTCACTGCTCGACCGGCGGCGGCGCCAGCCTTGAGTTCATAGAGGGAAAGCAGCTGCCCGGGCTGGTGGCTTTATCGCAGAAGTGATATCCGGAGGAGAATAATCAATGTACTCATTCATCGTAACCGTGCACGTTATCCTGGCGTTAGTGATAATAATATCGATCGTGGTCTTCCAGACCAGCAAGGGCTCCGCCCTGTCGATGTTCGGCGGCGGCGGGGACTCCCTTTTCAACGCCGCCAGCGGGACTTCCTTCATAAAGAAATTCACGGCGGGCTGCGCGGCGCTCTTCGCCGCCACTTCGCTGCTGCTCACCATCTTCGGCTCCAGCAACCGCTACCGCTCCGTGGTGCAGGAATACCCGCTGCAGCAGCAGGCCGCCCCCGCGCCCGCGCCCGCCGCGGGCCCCGGAGCGCCCGCCAAAACGGAGCCGGCGAAAGCCGCCCCCGCCCCCGCTAAAGCGGCCCCGGCTCCCGCCCCGGAAAAGAAATAAACACCGGGCCCGCACCAGGCAAAAGCCCCGCGTTCCCGCGGGGCTTTTGTTTAGCGGTCCGCGGGCTATTTCATCACTTTATTCTCGAAGGTATGGACTATGTCCATCAGGTTCTCGGGGGCCTTCGCCGAGAGCAGCCGCTTGCGCAGCGTCGGGTTGGAGATAAGTCCGGAGAGCTGGGAGAGGATGCTCAGCTGCAGGATGGGCTCGTTGAAAGGCGTGAGGATGAGGAAGATCAGCTTTACCGGCTGGTTGTCCGGCGAGGGGAAGTAGATGCCCTCTTTGCTTTTGCCCACGGCGAGCAGGGGCTTCGAGAGCGAGGCCAGGCGGGCGTGCGGGAAGGCCGTCTGGTGGCCGAGGGCGGTAGAGAAATTGGTCTCGCGCTTGATGATGGCCTTGAGGGCCTCGTCCCTGTCGAAGCCGGGGGAGGCCGCGTGCAGCGCCGTCAGCACTTCCTCTATCGCCTCGAACCTGCCCGTCTCCTTCAGGTCCAGGCGGCAGGCTTCCGGCAGCAGCAGGCTGCTTAACAGGAGCTTCGGCGGCTGGTCGAACTCGTCGCGGATCTCCCCGGTGAGCTCTTCCACGATGTCTTCCATGGTCAGCAGGCCGGTGGTCTCGCCCCTGGAGTTCCTGACCATGGCCAGCTGGATGCGCTTCTGCTGGAAATCGCGCAGGGCCCGCTCCACCGAGATCTCCTCGGAGATCTCGGTGATCGGCCTCTTCAGGGCGTGGAAATCCGGGCCGGCGGCGCAGGTATTGAGCAGGCAGCCGTAAAGGTCCTTGAAATGCACGTAGCCGGCCGTGGTGCCGTCGGCCGCGGCGAGCGGGTAGCGGGAGTAGCGCCTTTCCTTGATCAGCTTGAGGGCCTCCTCCACCGGGGCGTCCAGGTTTATGAAGCCGATGGCGCCGCGGGGGGTCATGACTTCCTTCACTTTCGTCTTGCCGAAATCGAACAAATGCTCGAACATCATCAGCCGGCCGAGGGAAAGTTTGCCGTGCTCCTGGGACTGGCCCAATATCATGCGCAGTTCCTCGTCGGAATGCAGCGCCTCGCTCTCGCCCGGCTTTAGGCGGAACAGGCCCAGGAAGAAATTGGCGCTGGTGTTGATCGCCAGCATGGGGAAGTAGGTGGCCTTATAGAAGAGCTCGAGGGGGATGGCCGAGAGGAGGGTTATCTTTTCCGGCATCAGTATGGCCAGGTACTTGGGGGCCTGCTCGCCGACCACCACGTGCGCCCCCGTGATGAAGGCGAAAGCTATCACGAAGGAAACGGTATGGAGCGCGGCGGGGGAAATAGGCAGCGCCAGCCAGGCGAAGACCGGCTCCAGGATGGCGGCCATGGCGGGCTCGCCCACCCACCCCAGGCCCAGGCTGGCCATGGTTATACCCAGCTGTATCGAGGAGAGGTAGGCGTCGATATGCTTCACCTGTTTTTTCGCGAGTTTCGCGGTCTTAAGCCCCTTGGAGGCAAGCTCTTCGAGCCGGGTGAAGCGCACTTTCACCAGGGCGAACTCGACGACGACGAAGAGGGCGTTGAGCAGTATCAGGAGGGCGGCGATGAGGAGGTCCAGGAAATAGATCATTGCTATGCGGGCGCCGTCACAGGCGCTATGCGTACCGGCGGCCGCGACTATATTTTAGCATTCTCCCTTAAATTTTGGTAAACTATACTCCGCTCTTTAAGATGTTTTTTGCGGCGCTACGGCGGGGAAACCCGGCGCTGCCCGCAAAACAGGATCTATGCGCGGGTGGTGGAACTGGTAGACACGCACGTTTGAGGGGCGTGTGCCTAACGGCTTGGGGGTTCAAGTCCCCCCCCGCGCATATTTTTTCAGCGGGGGGGGAACCTCCCGCGTTTTTATTCCATGCTTTCCAGATATTTCAAACCTTCTCTCCTGAAGAGGATAGCCGCGGGCGCCGGCACGCCGGTCTATGTCTATTCCCGGGCCGTTTTCCTCAGGCAGATAGCCGCCTATAAAAAAGCCTTCCGTTCCCTGGACCCGCTGTTCTGCTACGCCATGAAGTCCAACTCAAGCCGTGCGCTCTGCGCCCTGGCGGCGCGCGAGGGCTGGGGCGCGGACGTGGTGAGCGGGGGCGAGCTTTACCGGGCCCTGAAGGCCGGCTTCGCTCCCCCGAAGATCATCTTCTCCGGAGTGGGCAAAACACCGGAAGAGCTGGAGTTCGCCCTGAAGACCGGCATACTCTTCGTGAACGCCGAATCCTTCGAGGAAGTGCTGGAGCTGGAGCGGGCGGCGGCGAAGCTTAAGACGCGGGCCCCGCTCTCGCTGCGGCTGAACCCGGACGTGGAGCCGCATACTCATAAGTATATAACCACCGGCAGGCTGGGCAGCAAGTTCGGCGTCACTTTCGAGGAAGCGCGGAAGATCTATCTTTACGCCGCGGAGTCAGACTACCTGGAACCCGTCGGCGCGCAGTTCCATATCGGCTCGCAGGTGCACTCTCCCGCCCCTTATGCCCTGGCGGCCCGGCGGCTGGCCGCCTTCATCCTGCAGCTGGCCTCCAGCGGCGTCCGCCTGAAATACGCCGACGTCGGCGGCGGCTGGGGGGTGAAGGAAGGCTCGGAGATGTCCGACCCCGCCCCGCTGGCCCGCGCCGTGGCCGGGGTGTTCTCCGGCACCGGGCTCAGGGTAATACTCGAGCCCGGCCGCTCCGTTTCCGCCCCTTCCGGAGTTCTGCTGACCAGGGTCGTTTACCGCAAGCGCGGCGGGCATAAGAACTTCCTCATAGTCGACGCCGCCATGAACGACCTGATAAGGCCGGCCCTGTACGGGGCCAGGCACCCCGTGGCGCTGGTCGGTCCCGGGCGCGGCCCGGAGAAGCTCTACGACATCGTGGGGGCGGTCTGCGAGACCGGCGACTTCCTGGCGGAGGGCGCGCGCCTCCGCGAGCCGGCCGCCGGCCGGCTCCTGGCCGTCTACTCCGCCGGCGCCTACGGCTTTTCAATGAGTTCCCAGTACAATTCCCGCCCCCGGGCCGCGGAAGTCCTCATAACCGGCCCCTCCTCCTGGCGGCTGATACGCCGCCGCGAAACCTACAAAGACCTGGTAGCCGCGGAAATGAAATAAAAGAAATAGGGACAGACACCTATTGATATAGCGTTATAAAGTAACTGTTCAGAATGGCTGGAGGGTTGGCAGGGGTTTTGTTTCGCGAACCCCTTGCGGAAGGGGGGTCCCCGCCTGGCGGGGGGAAACCGACGCAAGGGTTTCCCTCTTCCGGGGTTCGCGGGGCAAGGCTATGCCAGTGCCGTATCAAGAGCT
>JACQPH010000110.1 GCA_016207645.1 Elusimicrobiota bacterium | reverse complement strand
CGGCCTGTATTGATCCATGATATTCACATAACTCGTTAAGGAAATGTTGCGGCGGGATTAAATTAATTATGATGAGAATTATAGCCGGAACGAAAAGGGGCAGGAGCATTTTCTCCATCCCCAGGGATAAGTTCGTGAAGCCGATCTCCGGCCGGATACGCCAGTCCCTGTTCGACATCCTGCGCCCCTATGTCACCGGCGCCGTTTTCCTGGACCTGTACGCGGGCACGGGCGCGGTGGGCCTGGAGGCGCTTTCGCGCGGCGCGGCCAGAGCCGTTTTCGTCGAGAAGGACGGCCTGTGCATGAAGACCATCGAGCGGAACATCGCGCAGCTGGAGTTCACGGAGCGGGCCAAGGCGCTGAAAGCCGACGTCCTCACAGGAGTTAAATGGCTGGAGCATTTCTCCGACTACAAGGGCTACGACATAGTTTTCATGGGGCCGCCGTACCGCACCGAGGAGAACCTTCCGCTGTTCTACAGCATGGAGACCCTGAAGCTGCTGGCCGGGTCCGGCATCGCCGCGCCCGGCGCGCTTATCGTGGCGCAGCATCACAGGAAAGAAGAGGTCACGGACGTTCCCGGCCTCGAGCATGTCCGGCGCGAGAAATACGGCGATACCGACGTGGATTTCTTCCGGCCCGCGAAGAAGTGACCCCGATGATCTTCGACCCCTTCGAGCTCAATTACAGCAAGGTGCGCGCCTACCTGGACTGTCCTTTCCTTTACCGCTATATCTACGTCGAGCGGCGCTTCCAGCCGCCCACTTCCTTCTCCTCCCTGGGGCTCTCCGTGCACAAGGCGCTGGCGCGCTTCCACGCGGGGAAGGGCGGGGACCTGAGCGACCTGCTGGCGCATTACGAGGACGCCTGGCTGCACCAGGGCTACGCCACCGCGCAGGAGAGCATGGAATTCTATAACCGGGGCGCGCGGGTGCTCGAGAACTGGTGGCTGCACTTCCAGGAGAACCGGGCGCAGGTGCTGTACTCGGAGAAGAGTTTCGAGTTCCCGTACGAGAAATGGCGGGTGAAGGGCACCATCGACCGGGTGGACCGCATGCCCGGCGGCCTGGTGGAGCTGATCGACTATAAGATGGGGTTCGAGGGCAGGACCGGCGAGGACGTGGCCGGCAGCCTGCAGCTTTCCATTTACGCGATAGGCCTGTCCCGGGCGCTGAACCTGAAGGTGGGCGCGATAGGCTATTTCGTCCTGACCGGGCCCTCGAAAGTCTCCATGCTTTACGACCCCGCCGGGGAGGAGAGGACGCTCGGCCTGCTGCGCGAGACCGGGGAGAAAATGCTGGCGCTGGACATGTCCCGCAAGGGAAAATGCGGGCGCTGTCCCGTGAGGAAGCTGTGCGCGGAGTTCGAGGAAGGCGGGGAGTAGGCGCGTTTACTGCTTCGTCTCTTCGGGGTGCGGCAGGTTCTTGTTCTCGCGGTAGATCTGCAGGAAGACCATGACGCAGGAGACCAGCAGCGGTCCCATAAGAAGGCCCAGCGGGCCGTAAACCTTCATCCCCCCGAAGATCCCCAGGAAAAGCAGGAAAATAGGCAGCTTCGCGCCCTTGCCGATGAGTATGGGCCTCAGGATATTGTCCAGCAGCCCGACGGCTATCGCGCCCCAGAGCAGCGTTATCAGCCCCGTTTGCGCCCCTTTCCAGAAATACATGGCGGCGGAAAGCGGCAGCCAGACCAGGCTGGTCCCCACGAAAGGCACGAGCGCCGCGAAGGAGGTCAGCGCGCCGAAGAGCGCGGGGGCCGGGACGCCTATCAGCCAGTAGCCCAGCGCGCCCACCAGCCCCTGGAAAGACGCCGTCAGCAGCAGGCCGCGGACCACCGCCATCGTGGTCAGGTAAAGCTGGTTGGCTATCCTGTGCTTGTATTCCTGGTCCATCGGCAGGATGTCGATCAGCCAGTGCAGGAAGCGCTCCCCGTCGCGGAAAAAGACGAAGAGCGTGATGAGCATCACGACGATGCTCACCAGGAAGAAAAAGATGTTCCGCAGGAGCACCGTGCCGGAGCTGGTGATGGTCTCCTGTATGGTCTTGAGGTTCCCCGTGACTATAGCGCCCAGGTCGAGGTACCAGTAAGCCTTGAGCGTCTCGGGGAGCTGGACCTGCAGGTCCCTCTGGGAGAAGTTCGCCAGCCACTGGTTGGTTTTCGGGTACAGCTCCCGGGACTCCCGCAGCAGCAGCCAGCCGAAGACCAGCAGCGGCAGCACCACGGTAAGCACGGCCGTAAGGGTGGAGACGAAGGCCGCGAAGGTCCTGTTCTCCACGACGCGCCGGCGTATCCAGAGGTTCAGGGGATAGAAGATGAGCGCCAGCGTGGCGGACACCAGGATGGCCCCGGTGAACGGGGAGAGGATGCGCAGGAGCTGGTAAAGCAGGAACAGGAGTATCCCGAAGAAGAAGAAGCTGAAGAGCTGGGCCTTGTCGAAGCGCAGCAGCTTGGGGAGCGGGGGATTGCCGTTCATAATATGATTATACTATAGGTTTGTGTTGCCCGGCCCACCTATGCTTTAATTAAAAGCTACATCATGAAAAAATATTTCGAGGCGCTGGACCGGGGACACGTCACCAGTTTCTCCCGCAACTCCTACGAGGTGATCTTCGCGGTCTTCATGATAGCCCTGGCTTATTTTTACCGCGACAACCCGCAGATAGTCTATCCGCGCATCCTTTATTTTTTCCTGCTGCTGCTGGGCTCCAACTTCCTTTTCAATTTCCTCCTGAGGCGCCGCGTCTCGGTAAACCTCTGGCTGATAGACCTTATCCTGCTGATAAACTTCTGGCTGATAACCGGCGTGCTTTATTATTCCGGCAGGGGGACCTCGTATTTCTGGGTGCTTTACCTGCTGCCGGTCTTCGCCGCTTCGCTCATGGCCAGCTTCAAGGACGCGGCGGGCATGGTTTTTCTGTGCGTGCTGTCCATAACGCTCCTGTCCTGGCCGGTGAGCGGCGGGGACCTGGCCGGCTTGCTGTCCCTGGCCGTTAAAATATCCGTCCTGGCCTTTTCCGCCGGCGTGGTCTACACCACCGCGCAATCCAGGAAAAGGGCGGAAGCGGGCCTGGCCTTCAAGCGCGGCCAGGTGGAGCTGCTGGAGAAGAAAGTGACGGAAACGGAAAGCGAGATCGTGAAGACCGCCTCCGCCGGAGAAGTGGGCACCCTGGTGAGCGGCGTGCTGCACGATCTGAGCAACGCCGTTTCGGTGATAGCCCTGAGCGCCGAGCTCGCGGCGGCGGACGAAAAGGCGGATAAGGCCGACCTGGAGCGCATACTCAGGGGAGCCAGGTTCGCCAAGGGCCTGCTCTCCGCCGCGCTCAGCATAGTGCGCGGCCAGGAATATTCGTTCGAGCCGGTGCAGTTGAAGGAGCCCGCGGAAAGCGCGGCCCTGCTCGTCGATTATACCGCCAGGAAGAAGAACGCCGCGGTGAAGCTGGATTTCCCGGAAGGGCTGCCGCCGGCGCGGATGAGCAGGGCGCACATAGAAAGGGTTTTTATGAACGCCCTTTCCAATTCCCTGTCTTTCGTCCCGCGCGGGGGGGAAGTGAAAGTTTCGGCCCGGGCCGAAGGGAAGCGGCTGATAGCGGAGATCACCGATAACGGTCCCGGCTTCCCGGAGAAGCTGCTTAAGCAGGGCGTGAAAGCCTTCAGCACCACCCGCGGCGCCGCGGGCGGCACCGGGCTGGGACTGTTCGTCTGCGACCAGATAGCGCGCCGCCACGGCGGAAAGCTGACGCTGGACAATCTCCCCGGCGGAGGGGCCAGGCTGACCCTCTCGCTGCCCTTGGCCGGGCCGGGCAAATAAAGCCGGCCGCCCCCGCCGGCATAACGGCCCTTGCTTCAGTCATGGACCCCGACCTCCGTGCCGGGGTAATAATGCCGCAGGACCTGCCTGTACTTGAAGCCTTTGCGGGCCATCCCCTCGGCCCCCCACTGGCACATCCCTACGCCGTGCCCGCTGCCTATGCCGTCGAGGAGGACGTAATCCCTGCCGGGCAGCAGCTTGAAATAGGAACTCCTTACGGCCTGCCACCCGGCCCTGCGCCCCACGCCGTGGTAGAAATCCGTGGCCGGGACCCTTACCTTGCGCCGCTGCGTCTGTATTTCCAGTTCGGCCGCCCGGCCCGAGACGCCCCAGGCGCTTATCCTCAGCCCGGAGGCCTCCTCGTCCGCGACCAGCCAGCCGGCCCGCCTGGCCAGGCGCGTGAGGCCGGTGAAATAGATCCTGGTCTTCCACCTGAATCCCGGCGCGATGGAGCAGTAGGGCAGGCCCGGCGGACCGTCGCGGACGGAGACGAGGTAAGGCTTGTACTCGTAGGGCCAGACATAGGTCATGTCCTCGGTGCGGCCGCCGCAGACCGAATGGTAGAAGGCGGCCGCCGGTTCGCCCTTGTAAAGCAGCATCTCGCCGAGCGTGGCTTCCGAGGCCGCCCTGGCCCTGGCGCTGACTTCGCCCAGTCCGGTGTAGAGCTGGCAATGGGTGGAGTCGCACATATTGTAGCCTTCCCCGGCGTGGTTCCTCAGGTGCTTCACGGTATAGGTGCGCGCCGTCACCGCCTGGGCCTTGTAGGCTTCCGGGTGGGACAGGTCGCCGGCCTCGCCGGAGACCACTCCCGCCAGGTAGGTCTCCAGCGGGACGTTGTTTATTATTTTCAGCAGGTTCTTCTGGGCGGTGACGACCAGCTCCCCGCGGTAGAGCCTGCGGGGAAGGCCTTTCCCTGAAAGCCAGAGCGCGCCGGTGAACCGGAGCGATTTCGACGGTCCGGCGGCGGAGGCTCCCTCCAGCACTACGGCGGAGCCGCGCGCGGAGACCCGGCGGCGGCCGCCGATGGTGCGGCCCCCGGCCACGATCCCGCCGTTAGCGGGCTCCACCATGACCGAGGCGGTTTTATGGAGGGAATAGACGCGTACCGCTATCCCGCGGCCGGCGGCCGGGGCAGGCGGCGGAGCGGCCAGGAGCAGCAGCAGTAAAAAGGCTCTCAAAGTTTTTTCCCACCGGACAGCGGGGTGTAATATTCCACCAGGGAGCAGTGCCCGGCCTCCGCGGCGGGCAGAAGGCGGACGAAGCCGGCCGGGGGGACGTCGAAAGCTTCCGTGCCCAGCAGCACGGCGGCTATGGCGCCCAGCAGGGGCTGATGGCCGACCAGGAGCAGGCGCGGCCCGCCCGCAGAAGAAAGCTGCAGCAGGTCCAGAACGCTCTGAAGGCGGCCGTCGCTGAGGGCGGAGTCTTTCCTGAGCGGGGCGCCGGGAAATACCCCGGCCGCGATCGCGGCGGTGCGGTCGGCGCGCAGGAAAGGGCTGGAGACGATCAGGTCGGGGACGAAGCCCGAGGCTTTAAGGTGGAGGACGGTCTCGAGAACCTCTTTTTCTCCCAGAGGAGAGAGGGGTCTCTCCGGGTCCGTGGAAACTCCGGCTTCATGCGCGGAAAGAGCGTGCCCGTGCCTCATCAATACTATTTCGGTCATACCTGGGATTTTACAAAACTTTGTTCGTGCCGTAACAAGGGCTATGCCCGACAGACGGCCAAAACTTTGTTCGTGCCGTAGCAAGGGCTACGAGTAGAAGAAACCGCTTCTAAACCGGCCTGTATTTTAATAGTATTGATAAAGCCGCGGCTTGACCTCCCGGCGCGGACCCGGGACCGGCGCCGCAAAGGCTGAAGGCGGCCGGGCCGCCGCCGGAGTTAAGGGGCACAATGACTTCTTCTTCGCATGGTAAAAAAGAGATAACCATCTACGCCGCGCTCTTCCCCGTCGCCGCTATCGTGGCGATGCTCGCCTACAACGTCAATGTTTACGGCGACAGCGCCGTGGGCGGCTCCAACCAGTTCATCCTGTTAATAGGAGGGGCGGTGGCCGCCCTGGTCGGGTTCTATTACAGGGTTCCGTACGACCGCATGCTCGACCATGTTTCGGGAAATCTGAAATCCACCACGGGCGCTTTGCTGATACTGCTCATGGTGGGAGCCCTCTCCGGCGCCTGGCTGGTAAGCGGCATTATTCCGGCTATGATCTATTACGGTCTGAAGCTCCTGAACCCGGCCATCTTCCTGCCGGCCACTCTCCTTATCTGTTCCGTGGTCTCCCTGGCCACCGGCAGCAGCTGGTCGACTTCGGCTACCGTGGGCATAGCGCTGGTGGGGATAGGAAAAACCATCGGCGTCCCCGAAGCCATGGCGGCGGGAGCCGTAATTTCCGGCGCTTACTTCGGCGATAAGCTTTCACCGATGTCGGATACCACCAACCTGGCCCCGGCTATGGCCGGCACGGACCTCTTCACCCATGTCCGCTACATGACCATAACTACCGTGCCCAGCTATACCCTCACGCTGCTCGCTTTCATCGCGCTGGGTTTTACCCTGCAGCCGCACGGCAGCGCGGATACAGGGGTCATCATGGCCGCCATAGAGAATTCGTTCCGGGTCACCCCCTGGCTGTTCGCCGTCCCCGCCCTGGTGATCTTCATGATAGTGAAGAAAACCCAGCCCTTGATAGCCCTGCTGGCAGGCGCGCTGCTCGGGGGCGTCTTCGCCCTCGTTTTCCAGCCCCACGTGGTGGCGCAGACCGCCGGGGCGGAAAAGCTGGATTTTCTTTCGGCCTATAAGGGCATAATGAACGCCCTGACCGTCAAGACCTCGGTCGCTACCACCAACCCCGTCCTCAACGACCTCTTTTCCTCCAAGGGGATGAAGGGCATGATGGATACCGTGTGGCTGATCATCTGCGCCATGGTTTTCGGCGGGGTGATGGAAGCCATAGGGGCGCTGCACAAGATCAGCCGCGCCCTGCTGAAAATGGCTACCTCGGTCTTCGGCCTGTTCGCCAGCACCGCGGCCAGCTGCGTCGTGGTGAACCTGACCGCTTCCGACCAGTACCTGGCCATCGTGGTCCCCGGGAAAATGTTCGCCGAGCCTTTCAAGGACAAGGGGCTCGCCCCGGAGAACCTCAGCCGGACCCTGGAGGACACGGGGACGGTAACCTCGGCGCTGATACCCTGGAATACCTGCGGGGCTTACCAGTCCGGCGTGCTGGGCGTGGGAACGCTCGATTATCTGCCGTACGCGGTATTCAATTACGTCAGCCCGTTCATGACCCTGGTTTACGCGGGCTTGAATATAAAGATAAAAAAACTTGCGGGAAAATGAGGAGACGCTATGCTCGATAAAATGAAGCAGCTCTGGGAAATGAAGAGCAAGATGGACGAGATCAAGAAGCAGCTGGACACCCTCCAGCTGGCCAGCGAGGACAGCCTGGTGAAGGTCAGCATCACCGGCTCCCAGGAGATAAAGAGCGTGGAGCTGAAATGCGACCTGGCCACCGTAAATAAGGCCAAGCTGGAGGCCGCCCTGGCCGAAACGGTGAACCGCGCCGTGCGCGAGAGCCAGAAGGCCGCCGCGCAGAAGATGAGCGCGCTGGGGGGGCTCCCCGGGCTTTCCTGAATTTTGTATCATACTTCTGTTATCGCAGATGGAACGGGGTGGAAATCCCCGGCTGCCCCGCAACGGTATAGCCCGATCTACTGCGAGCCCGGACGCCGAGCGTCCGGTTCCGAGGGGAGGACGAAGCCCGGCCTTTCGGCCGGCTTTTTTTTATGGAACACAAAATAAAACTATTCGGCGGTCCGGCGCCGGTCTTTGCCCTGTCGGCCCTTCTGCTTCTCGCCGCCGCGCTCCCGTCCCGGGCCGGGCGCGTCGTTTCCCTTATGCCCTCCTATACCGAGATAATCTTCGAACTCGGCGCGGGAAAGGACCTCGTCGGGGTCTCTAATTTCTGCAACTGGCCGCCGGAGACGGGGAAGATAGAGAAGACCGGCGATTACCTGCGCCCTAACATCGAGAAGATCTACTCGCTGAAGCCGGACAAGGTGTTCGCCGGCGCCTGGGCCGACGCCTCTTCCTCCAAGCAGCTGTCCTCGATGGGGATAAAAGTGGTTTCCCTGCCCGAGGAGAAGAGCGCCGCCGATATCTTCGCCACCGTGCGCCTTATCGCCGCCGAGCTGGGGCTGAAGCGGGAGGGCGGGAAACTGGTGAAAAAACTCTCCGCGCAGCTGGCGGGGCGGCCGCCGAAAAAGCCGCTGAAGGTCTACCTGGAGGCGGATACCGGCGGCTGGACGGCCGGCGGCCGCTCCTTCCTTTCCGACGCCGTGCGGCTGGCCGGCGGCGCCAATATTTTCGCCGGCGAGAAAAAAGGGTATTTCCAGGCTTCCTGGGAGGAGGTCCTGCTGCTGGACCCGGAAGCCGTGGTCCTGCTCGCGGGCACGGAAGAGGAGTTCCTCTCCCGCCCCATGGCGAAAGGGCTGGCCGCGGCTAAAACCGGGCGCATCATAACCGCGCTGGACCGGGACGCTTTTTCGCGGCCGGGGCCGAGGCTTTTCTCCGAGATAAAGAAACTGGCCGCAATGCTGGATGCGAAGTAACTACCCAGCTACCGGAGGGGGCGGCCGCGGCATGCCCCTGAGCACCCGTTGCGGAAGGGGGGCCCCCGCCATAATTTCCCAAGGCGGGGGGAAACCGACGCAAGGGTTTCCTCTTCCGGGTGAGCAGGGG
>JACQPH010000098.1 GCA_016207645.1 Elusimicrobiota bacterium | reverse complement strand
CGGCTTCAAGTGGGGCGGGGAGATAGAAGGTTTCCAGAAGGATTTCATGCATTTCTCCCTGGAAGGCTACTAAGAATTAAGGGAGAGCGGATGCGGGGTCGGTCTTGAAATTCAGAATTGTGGCTTGCGCGTAAGAGACAGTTGTTCCCGCGGATAAAAAAGGAGAACTAAATGAACCCGTTGCTTTCTGATTCTGCTTTGCCGAAATACGACGAGATAAGGCCGGAACATGTAGGCGAGGCCGTGGACAAGATGGTGGCGGCCGTGGAGGCGGGGCTGGCCGCCATAGAGACGGATCCCAGGCCGGCTTCCTGGGAGACGGTCATAGAAGAACTGAATACGCTGGAGGACTGGTTCACCAGGGTCTGGTCCCCGGTCAGCCATCTCAACGTGGTCCGCAATGAGCCGGCCCTGAGGGACGCCTACGAGGCCGCCCAGCCGAAGGTAGTGGCTTTGGGCCTGAAGATAGGCCAGTCGGCGGCTTTATATTCCAAGCTGGTTTCGATACGCGACGGCGCGGAATGGCGGAAACTGGACGCCGGCCAGAAGCGGTCCGTGGAGCAGCGCATACTTTCGGCGAAGCTCTCTGGCATAGCGCTGGCCGGTGAGAAAAAAGAGCGTTTCAACAAGATCGCCGAGGAGCGTTCCCAGCTCGCGACCAAATTCACCAACAATGTCCTGGACGCCACCAAGGAATTCAAACTCGCTTTAGCGGAGAAAGCCGACGTCGAAGGCCTGACGGAGTCGGCGAAAGAAATGCTGGCCCATTCCTATGCCCGCCAGAACCCGCCCGCTAAAGCGGACCCGGCCAACGGGCCCTGGCTGCTGACCCTGGACGCGCCGGTCTACACGGCTTTCATGCAGTTCGCGAAGTCCCGGGCTCTGCGCGAAAAACTGTACCGCGCTTTCGTCTCCAGGGCTTCCTCCGGAGAAAAGGACAATACGCCGCTGATGGAGCGGATCCTCGCGCTGAGGCAGGAAACAGCCGGGCTGCTCGGCTACGCGAATTATGCCGAGGTTTCGCTGGCCACCAAGATGGCGAAAAGCGCAGAAGAGGTAGGCGCTCTTTCCGAAGAGCTCAGGCTGGCGGCGCTGGAGCCGGCCCGGGCGGAGCTGAAAGAAATAACGGCCCTGGCCAATTCGCAGGGCCAGCCCGGCGAGCTGAACCACTGGGACGCCGGCTACTGGGCCAAGAGGCTGGAGGAGAAGAAGTTCGGCTATACCGACTACGAGCTCAGGCCTTATTTCTCCCTGGAAAAAGTCCTGGCCGGGATGTTCTCGCTGGTGCGGAAGATCTTTGGCGTCACGGTCAGGGCGGCGGACGGCGAGGCCCGGACCTGGAATCCCGACGTCCGCTTCTTCAAGCTCTTCGACTCCTCCGGTAAACATATAGCTTCTTTCTTCCTCGACGCTTATTCCCGCCCCGAGAACAAGCGGGGAGGGGCCTGGATGGACACCGTAGTCGGGAGGCGGGTTTCCGCGGCCGGGGAGCGCCTCCCCGTCGCCACCCTGACGTGCAGCTTCACCCCGCCGGTGGGGGAGAAGCCCTCCCTGCTGTCTTTCGACGAGACGACCACGCTGTTCCACGAGTTCGGCCACGGCCTTCAGCATATGCTGACCAGAATAGACTACGCCGACGTGTCGGGGATAAGCGGGGTAGAGTGGGACGCCGTCGAGCTGCCCAGCCAGTTCATGGAGAACTGGTGCTATCATAAAGAGACCCTGCTCGGACTGGCTAAACATTATAAGACCGGCGGGACGCTCCCCGCCGCGACTTTCGAGAAAGTAAAAGCGGCCAGGTCTTTCCGGGCGGGCATGATCATGCTGCGGCAATTGAGCCTCGGCCTGACGGACATGGCGCTGCACACAGTGAAAGACCCGGATATTAAGGCGATAGAAAAAGAGGTGGCCCTCAAAACCGCGGTGCTCCCGCCGCTGCCCGAAGACAGGTTCCTCTGCGCTTTCACGCATATCTTCGCAGGCGGCTACGCGGCGGGCTACTACAGTTATAAATGGGCCGAAGTGCTGAGCGCCGACGCCTTCGAGGCTTTCGAAGAAGCCGGCCTGGACGACCCCGAAGCGCTGGCTCAGACCGGGGCCAGGTTCAGGGACACCGTGCTGGCCCTGGGCGGCAGCGTGCATCCTTCCGAGGTCTTCAAGGCTTTCAGGGGGCGCTCCCCCAACCCCAAGGCGCTGCTCCGCCACCACGGCCTGCTGAGGAAAGGATAAAGCGGGAAAAGCCGCGCGATCCGAATTATGAAAATACTCATTACGGGGGCCGGCGGATTCGTGGGCGGAGCCCTGGTGGAAAGGCTGGCCGCGCACGAACTTATACTTCCCTCGCGGGAGCCGGAGAAGTTCCGGAGGCTGGGAGTAAAAGGCGCTTTCCCCGTCTTCAACGAAGACCTGGAGAAGCTGGTGATCGGATCCGCGCCGGAAGTCGTTATTAACCTGCTCGGAATATTGAACGAAACCCACGGCGCTTCTTATGACCTGGTACACAGGGTATACACCGTCCGCCTTCTGGCCGGGGCCCGCGCGGCGGGCGTAAAAAAGTTCATACAGATGTCGGCGCTGGGCGCCGCGCCGGACTCGCCTTCGGCTTACCAGCGGACCAAGTTCGCGGGGGAAACCGCGGTGAGGGAATCCGGCCTGCCTTATGTTATCTTCAGGCCCTCCTTCATAACCGGCCCGGGTCAGAAATTCGGGAAGGACCTGGAGAAACTGGCCCGCTTCATCCCGGTCTTCGCCGTTCCCTGCGACGCCTATGTGGCCCCGGTGGAAGTAGGTGCCGTGGCGGCCTGTTTCGCGAAGGCCGCGGAGGACGCGGGCATCAAGGATGAAATTTTCGAGCTGGGCGGGGACAGGGTGATCAACTTCAGGGGGCTGGTGTCGGAAACCCTGAAGGCCGCCGGCCTGCATAGGCTGGTGCTGGGCCTGCCGCGAAAATTATTTTTCCCGCTGCTGCCTTTCTTCAGCCTTTTCCCCGAGCCGCCGATGACCCGGGAGCAGTACCTGATGACGGCCTCCCCGAACGTCCCCTCGGGAAAATACCGGGGAGTAAAAGACCTGCTGGGAGCATCGCTCGTTAGCGGTTAGGGAGGATAATATGCGCCTGAAGTCCATTCAGTATTTATCCGAGGGGATGGGCAGAACATTATCCCGTTTCCCGTTCGCCGCCGCGGCGGCTGTCAGCGCCTGCGCCGTGGCCTGGACCATGGTGGGGATGCCGGAGCCGCCTCCGGTAGTCTGGATCAAGCTCCTTTTATCCCTCACTCTCGGCATCGCCCTTCTCTCCGGGCTGACACTGATGAGCGAGCGGCCTGGCATGCCTGAAGCCTTCAAATCCTATGTTATGCCGGGCGGCCTGCTTTTTCTTTTGTTCTTCTTTTACTTTTTTGCCGTTAACTCCGCCCTTGATTACCGGACCCGTTACGCGCAGTGGCTGTTCATCGTATTCCTCTTCCTCACTTTCGCGCCGTATTTGGCCGCGGGCGAAGTCAACGGGTTCTGGCAGTTCAATAAGCGCATAGTCCTGCGCATTTTTATTTCATGTTTTTACTCCGGCGTGCTTTTTGCCGGCACCTCCCTGGCCCTCGCCGCCGTGGATAAGCTGCTGGGGGTGGAGATAGACGAGAAAGTCTACCAGTATCTCTGGCTTTTCGCGGCCTATGTTTTCGGCCCGCTGCATTTGCTGGCCGGGATCCCCCGCGAATACGCCGAACTGGAAGAGGATAGAACTTACCCCAAAGGACTGAAGCTTTTCACACAGTACGTGCTGATCCCGCTGGCTTCCGTTTATTATCTGATCCTTTACGCCTACATGGCCAAGATCCTGTACACGCAGCAGTGGCCGCAGGGCTGGGTCAGCTGGCTCACCACTTCGGCCTCGCTCCTCGGGCTGGTCACTTTTCTGCTCCTTTACCCGGTCCGCGAACTCGAGGAGAACCGGTGGATAAAGAGCTACTCCCGGGGTTTCTGCGCCGCGGCCGTTCCGCTGCTCTTCATGCTCTTCGCGGCCGTGTTCAAGCGCACCGGCCAGTACGGCCTGACCGAGCACAGGTACTTCCTGATCGTCCTGGCGGCCTGGCTCTTCGGGATCTTCCTGTATTTCATCTTCAGCCGGAAGCCGGACATAAAACTGGTGCCGGTTA
Source organism: Elusimicrobiota bacterium (assembly GCA_016207645.1). Classification (GTDB taxonomy): domain Bacteria; phylum Elusimicrobiota; class Elusimicrobia; order Elusimicrobiales; family UBA9959; genus UBA9959. The sequence continues at coordinate 15,825 of JACQPH010000098.1, read as the reverse complement.
CCCTCGCCCTTCTGGCGGTTTCCGTCTCTTTGGGACCCTGGGGCGCCTATTCCGTTTCGCTTTCCAGCCAGCTCGGGCGGCTGGAAAGTACGCTGCTGAAGAACGGGCTCCTGGTGAACGGGAAGGCCGTAAAGCTGGAAAGGGAATTGCCTCCGGAGGAAAGAAAAGAATTGAGCGCCGGCCTGGATTATGTCGCCAGTTTCCACGGCCTCGGGCCTCTGAAGAAATACTTCGACCGGAACCTGGATACGCTGGCCGAAAAAAAAGGGGGCTACCGGCGGGGCACTGGCGCCGCCAGGGAATTGATGAAGGAAATGGGGCAGACCTACCTGTCCCATTGGGAAACGGGAGCGTCTAAGTACGCCTCTTTTTCCGTGGAAAGGACCGAACTCGGGATACGCGGCTTCGACCTGGCCGTAAGGTTTACCACGCGGTACAATGCTTTGAGGGAAGGCGCGGCGGCGGATAAATACTCCGTGGTCCTGAACGGCAAGACCCAGTCCCTGAAGCTCTTTAAAGGCCGGCTTTTCAGGATAGAGGTCCCCCTGAAGCCGGTCCGCGACGGCCTTTCCGGGAAGTATAAAGAGATACACAGCGACGCCGTCCCCCAGGAACTGCTGTCGGCGTCGGCCGAAAACGGGAGCGCGAAGGTAAAAGTTTATTTCTATGTCCTGGCCGGGAACCGCAAAGACGACGGGGAAATGGAGTTCACGCACGGCGAGGGGCTGCTGCTGGTCAAAGAAAAGAGGCTGCCGTGACCTTCCGGGCGGCAGGAATACCGCCCGCGGCCTATGTTATAATATGAAATCCTGTTATGGTTAAAAGGGTTCCGCGCCTCCGCTCCGTTCTCGGAGCTTTTACCGCCGCGCTGCTGCTCGCCGGTCTGTGCGGCTGCGCCGGCTCCCGCGCGGCGTCTAAAAGCCAGTCCCCCGCCAAAGCGTCCTCCGCGAAGCCGGCGGTTTCCGCCGCCGAGCAGAAAAAAGCTTACGACCGCGGCATGAAATTTTATACCCAGGAGCAGTACAAGGAAGCCCGCAAGGCCTGGCAGGAAGCCGTGCGCATGGGGCCCAATACCCCCATCGGCAAACAGGCGCAGGATTATCTCCGCGACGTCGAGCAGACCATCAAGACGCTTGAAGGGATACAGGGGAAATGAGCGAGACGGATACAGAGATAAAAGAGCCCGAAGCCGGCCCCGCCGAGACCGGGCAGCGGGCTCTGCCTGTCCCGGCGGCTGAAACAGCCGCCACCCTCCCCGTTCCGGTCAAACACAGCGAATTCGGCCAGGGCGTGCGCGTGCTCGCCACCAAGTTCTACCTGCTCGCCTCCTCGATGAGCATCCGCTACAAGATAGCGGCCGCGCTCGTCGCCGTGCTCTGTCTGTCCATAGCCTCGCTGGGCATCATCACCTTCAACATGCAGAAGAAGATATTAAAGGGCGAGATGGCCAAACGGGCCGGGATGATAGTCCAGAATATCGCCAATTCCGGAAAGCCCGCCCTCCTGACGCATAATGAGCTGCAGGGCTATTCCGCCATTAAAGACCTGGAGAAGTCCGGCGGCGTCGTTTACGCGATGATCCTGGATTCCAAAGGCTCGGTCTTCGCCCACAGCACCCTCGTCCAGAGCGGCAGGACGCTCTCCGGGGCGGCCGACAAGGCCGCCCTGGCCGCCCCCGGCCTGCTGTTCCAGGAGGCAGAGCTGAACGGCGTGCCGGTGCTCGAGGCCTCCATCCCCATAACCGCCCGCCTGGACGATAAGACGCTGCGCATCGGCACGGCGCGGGCCGGCCTGTCGCTTAAAGACCTGCACGGCGCCATCCGCCGCGGCAAGTTCGTCTTCGCCGGCATCACCGTGGTCTTCGTCCTCCTCGGCCTGGTCATCTCTTTCGCCCTGGGCAAGCTGCTCACCCGCCAGATCCTGGTGCTGGCCGCCGGCATGGACGTGGTCTCCAAGGGGGACCTGAGCCGGCAGGTGAAGGTGGAGGCTTACGACGAGATAGGCCGCCTGTCCGAAAGTTTCAATAACATGGTGGGCAAGCTGCAGGAAAAGCTGAAGATGGAGAAGTACCTTTCCCAGTCCACGCTGCAGCTCATCAGCAGGCGCGGCGGTCTGGATGAATTCAAGCTGGGCGGCGAGCGGCGCCACGTAAGCGTGCTTTTCTCCGACGTCAGGGGCTTCACCTCCATGTCCGAGAAGCTGGACCCCGAGGAGGTGGTGGGGCTGCTGAACATCTATCTGAACCTGCAGGCCGAGGTGGTCTACCAGTTCGGCGGCTCGGTGAACAAGTTCGTGGGCGACGAGGTCATGGCGATCTTCACCGACAAGGACTCCGAGGTCCAGGCCGCGCGCTCCGCCATTGAAATGCAGCGCTTCATCAAGATGCTGAACAAGGCGCGCTGCTCCTCCGGGAAGCGCCAGATCAACGTGGGGATAGGCGTGAATTCCGGCGAGGTCATACTCGGGAACATGGGCTCCGAGCGGCAGATGGATTATACCGTGATAGGAGACCCGATAAACGTGGCGGCTAGGCTCTGCGGCGCGGCCGCGCCGGGCCAGATCATAGTGAGCCGCTCGGTGGCGCGGGCGCTCGGCAAGGAGGCCCGCTTCACGCAGCTGGGGCCGATACAGCTGAAGGGCAAGAAGGACGCCGTGGAGATACTCGAGCTGCTCGCTATCCCCGGCGCCACCCGGACCAGCATGCGCCGGCGCGCGAACATCCCCGTCACGTACAGCCTTTCGGGGCTTTCCGAAGAAAAGACCCCGGCGGCCATCCTGGACATGAGCCATGGCGGCTGCGTCATCCGCTCCGCCTCTCCGACCGGCGTGGGCGGGCTGCTGGAGATAGAGGTGGAGATGCCGGCCTTCCCCGGCCCGCATAAACTCCAGGGCGTTGTGAGGCACGTGAAGAAGATAGAAGGCAATTACCTGCTCGGTATCTGCTTCCAGGGCCTGTCGGAAGAGCTTTGCAATACTATCACGGAGTGGGTGCACCACATCGATCCGCGGAACGCTTAGGGCTCGGGGGCTGACAAATGAGAATGGAGAATATCCTGGCGGCCGTATTGGCCGCGGGTCTGGTCTTTATCCTGGTCGCGCTGCTGAGGCCTAAGCTGAAAGACAGGCGCGGCGGCGCCGATATGTACGATTTCAAGACCGAACGGGAAGCGATGATAAGCCGGCAGTTGAAGGACAGGGGGATAAACGACCCCCTGGTCCTGGACGCTATGCTCAAGGTGCCGCGCCATGAGTTCGTGCCGGAAAAAATGCGCGGAAGGGCCTACGAGGACCACCCGCTCTCCATCGGTCATGACCAGACCATAAGCCAGCCTTATATCGTGGCCTATATGACGCAGGCCCTGGAGCTGAAGGCGGGGGCTAAGGTGCTGGAGATAGGCACCGGCTCCGGCTACCAGGCGGCGGTGCTGGCTTGCCTGACCCGGAACGTGTTTTCTGTGGAGATAATCTGCGAGCTGGCGCAGGCGGCCGGGAAAACGCTGGCCCGGCTGGGTTATTCATCCGTGCGTACCCGCTGCGCCGACGGCTATAAAGGCTGGCCCGAGGAAGCCCCTTTTGACGCTATCATCCTCACCGCCGCCCCCGAGCAGGTCCCCCAGCCGCTGCTGGACCAGCTGAAGCCGGGCGGAAGGCTGGTCATGCCTATCGGCCCCGCCCTCGCCCAGGACCTGATCCTGATCCGCAGGACCCCCTCCGGCTTCAAGCGAGAAACCCTCCTCCCCGTCATCTTCGTCCCCATGACCGGCGAAGTAAAAAAGACCCCCTAAAAAGGAGGCAGGCACCTTTTGGCCTTTTTTAGGGCTTAAAACATCAAAAAGGTGCCAGCCTCCTTTTTAAAAGATAAAATAGAGGCGGTTGATATGACCGGAAACGTGAATTTTTCGCAGATGGAGGACCCGGAGCGGCGCTTCGACAGGATGACGCGGCTGGTGGGGCCGGAGGCCATGGAGAAGCTGCGGAAGTCCCATGTTATGGTGATAGGCTGCGGCGGGGTGGGCTCCTGGGCGGCCGAGACCGTGGCCAGGGCGGCCGTGGGGAGGCTCACTGTGGTGGATTTCGACACCGTCTGCATACGCAATTTCAACCGCCAGCTCCAGGCCCTGAGCGGGACCATAGGCAAGCATAAGGCCACGCTGCTGGCCGAACGCCTGCGCCTGGTGAACCCGGAGGCCCGCGTGGACGGCGTACCCACCTATTTCAATGACCTTACCTGTTACGGCATGATGGCCGAGCGCCCGGATTTCGTCATAGACGCCATAGACCATATCACTTCCAAATGCTTCCTGATAGACTACTGCCGGAGGAACGAGATCCCGCTGGTGGTCTCCACGGGTTCCGGCGGCCGCCTGGACCCCACCCAGGTGCGGGTGATGGACCTGGGTCTCACCGAGCTGGACCCGCTAGCCAGGGCGGTGCGCAACATACTGCGCGAAAAATACGGTTTTCCAAGGAAAGGCAAATTCGATGTACAGTGCGTCTGCACTTTAGAGCAGCATAAGAAGCCGCACGAGTCCGTGGAGCCGACCGACTGCAAGGCCGGCTGCCTCTGCCCCCAGGGTGAGAACGAATTCCAGAGCTGCACTAAGAAAAGCGTGGTACTCGGCACGGCCGGCTTCGTCACCGGCGCCTTCGGCATGGCCTGCGCCTCGGTGGCCGTAAGACACCTGATAAAGTAAAGATATTGGAGACAGCTTGAAATGCCTGCTCTAACCCGCGGTATGGAAAGATCCGCGGCGTATTTGTCCTCCGCGGCGGCTCTGCGGAGCCTCGAGCGCGATCCCTATTGGCCTAAATGGGATTCGCCGTGGTGGCATATGCTGCTGCTGTACGAGCTGGGTCTGGCCGGGAAAATTCCCGCCGCCGCCGTTTCAAAACTGGCGGAAGTGCTGAAAACCCATTACCTGCCGGTGTTCCCGGTCAGGCCTGAAGAATTTCCGGAAGGGACGGACCCGTACCGGAAAATAGCCTGCCACTGCGCCGTAGGCAGCGCCTACCAGCTTTTATTCGCCTGCGGGGTGGATGTGGACAGGGAGCTCCCCTGGATGCGCCCCTGGTTCCTCAAATACCAGCTGCCCGACGGCGGCCTGAACTGCGACGAGAAGGCCTATGTTAAGCCCGTTCCCAAAAGCTCCATAGTTACCACGCTCCCCTGCCTGGAGGCGGTACTGTTCTGCCGCAAAAGCGGACTCACGGCGGAAGAAACGGCTTTCCTGGATAAAGGCGCCGCTTATTTGCTGAAGCATAAACTTTTCCGCAAAGTCTCCACCGGCGAGGTGATAGATAAGAACTGGCTGGAGATCACCTTCCCCAGGTTCTATGAATATGATTTCCTGCGCGGTTATTATTTCCTGGCGAAGTGGCGGCAGGAGTCCGGCTTCGTGATCCCGGGCGAACTTACGGACGAGGTGGAAGAGCTGGTGTCGCGGCAGCGCACCGCGGAAGGCATCGTGCTGAAGCGCTACAATCTGACCAGCAAACGGAGCTATAACCCCGGCGCGGACGGTTCCTGGGCAATGGGCGGGGCCTCCGAGTTCGATTTGATGAAAGAGAACAGCTTCGACGGCTGCCCCTGCCCGCCGCTCACACGAAAGTGGAACGAAGTAAAACCGGCGGCCTGAGGAACTACTGCGCCGGTTTGTCCGAACGGACCGCCCAGCGGAGCTTGGCGCAGGCCGAGCGGGGGTTGCCGCGGCGTTCTTGCGGGGAGGGGCGCAGGGGCGAGGGGGCCGTTCTTGAATAGATCCCCTCTTCCAGGCCGCGGGCGAAAGCTTTTTTAACCCGGCGGTCCTCTCCGGAGTGGAAGGACAGTATCGCGGCCCTCCCGCCCGGTTTCAAGCACCAGGGCAGGATCTCCAAAAAGCGGTCCAGCACGCTCAGCTCTTCGTTCACCGCTATGCGCAGGGCCATGAAGGTGCGCTGCAGGGCTTTCTTTAACAGGGCTTCTCCCGGCTGCGGATAAAGTTCCTTCAGCCCTTCGCTCACCGCGGCCGCCAGACGCGCGGTGGTTGTGACCGGGAGCAGGGCCGCCTTTATAGCCCGGGCTATCTCTCTGGCCTGCGGCTCGTCGCCGTATTCGAAAAGTATCTTTTCAAGCGCCTCGGCGGAAATGCCTTTTAACAGTTCGGCGGCCGGCTTGCCCCTTCCGGGGTTCAGCCGCAGGTCCAGCGGACCGTCGGCTTTGTAGGTGAAGCCGCGGGCCGGGTTGTCGAGCTGCATGGATGAAACCCCGAGGTCGGCCAGGATGCAATCGAAGCCCCCGCCGGCCTCCGGCAGCAGCCCTATAACGCCCGCGAAATTAATTTTTCTTGCGACGAACACGTCCGGGCCGTAGCCGAGGGCGCGCAGTCTGGCCTCGGCGCGCGGCAGCTCCAGCGGGTCCACGTCCGTGGCGAAAAGTTTCCCGCCGGGCAGCAGCTTCGGCAGCAGTTTCTCCGAATGCCCGCCGTAGCCCAGCGTGGCGTCCAGGCAGACCTCCCCCGGCTTGGGGTCCAGTATTGAAAGTATCTCGTCCACGCAGATGGGCCGGTGCGTGCCGGCCGGGGTCTGGCCCTTGGCGATTATATGCTCTATCTGCCCGGCGTACTTCGCGGGGTCGAGCTCCTTGTATTTCTCCTCGAAGCGCCGCGGGTTCCTGCCGCTGTAGCGAACGCGGCGCTTGTGGGGGGGCTTTTCCTCGGTCATGGCGTAATCTATGTTAGCCATATTAACCCCGGCGGGTCAACCGTGCCGGACCATTGGGCCCATAATTATATATCCCTTAATACGGACCCACCCTGGGCACTTGGCTTCTGCCTGTTCCCTTGTGTTTCCGTTATACTTTAAACAATGAGTCCCACAGTTCACGGAGGCAGAATGACCCAGCGCTTGACGGCGGCTTTCGCGTTTTTAGTTTCTCTTTTCCCGGCGGCTTTCGCCCAGGTGGATTTCGACCGCGGTAACGGCGACCTCAAAGCGGCCCTTTCAGGCATGGACATTCCGCAGGTTTCCGCCCCGGCCATGCAGAAGGGCTGGTTCTCGCACGAGGACCCCAAGCCCCAGGCCCCCAAAGAATGGACCGTGCTGGTCTATATGAACGGTAAGAACGACCTGGAAGTGGCGGGTCTTTATAATCTCAACAAGATGGAGATGGTCGGTTCCAACGCCTCTCTCAACATAGTTACCGAGACCGGTCGCATGAACGGCCAGCAGAACGACGTGCACTTCGACGGCAACTGGACCGGCTCCCGCCGCTTCTACGTTACGCAGGATTCCAACGAAGAGAAAGTGAAGTCCAAGGCCGTGCAGAAGTTCGACAGCGTGGACATGGGCGACTGGAAGCACCTGGTGGAGTTCGCGCAGTGGGGTATGAAGAACTACCCGGCCAGGCATTATGCCCTGATAATCTGGAACCACGGCTCCGGCTGGGTCACCAGCAAGGGCGCTTTCGTCAACAAGGGCATCTCCTACGATTTCGAGACCAAGAACCACATCTCTACCCCGGAGCTGGGCGCGGCCATGAAGGAAATAGGCAAAGTGGACATCCTGGCCTACGACGCCTGCCTGATGCAGATGGCCGAGCTGCTCTACGAGGTCAGGGATTACGCGGACTACGTGGTGGGTTCTGAGGAAACGGTACCCGGCACCGGCTTTCCCTACGACACTATTCTCCGGTCTTTCGACGGCTCGAAGAACAGCGAGGCGCTGGCCGTAGAAATGGTCCGCGCCTACGAGGGCTTCTACTCCTCGAAGGGCAAGAAAGTGACGCTCTCCGCGGTTCGGATGTCCGCGCTCGGCGAGTTCATGACGGCCTTTAACGCCTGGACAGAAGCGCTGCTGGCTTCCGACAAAAAACCCCAGATAAAGGCCAAGGCTTATTCCGCCGCCGAGTACGCCGACAAGGACAACAAGGACCTCTACGACTTCGCCCGCCTGGCCGCCGAAGCCGACCCGCTGCTGGCCGAGAAAGGCCGCGCTATGACGGACGCGCTGACCGGCAAACTGATCATCGGGAACATGGCCTACAAGGAAGGCTATGGCCGCGACGAGGCCTCGCATGGCCTGGCCGTCTACCTGCCCGTCAAGGGCTACAATGAGAAATACGACCAGCTGGCCTGGGCCGGCGGTTCCCGCTGGGACGACTTCCTGAAGGGAATGAAGGACGTCTCGGCCCCCGGCCTGGAATTCATGAACGGCTGCACCGACCCCGGCCCCGGCGCCAGCCTGCAGGCCCTGATGGCTTATGTGGACTGCCTCACCAACGCCCTCAGCGCGACCAAGCCCTGAGCGGCGCGGCGGCGGCTCGAACTCGCGGTCCGCTTAGGCGGGCCGCGTTTTTTTCGGGATTTGGTATCATATAGGAAAGGTTTTCAGGAGGAGGGAATATGCGCTTGATCATGACACTGGTTTTGTCGGCTGGTTTGGCGGCAGCGGCCGGGGCGGCGGAGAAAGCTCCGGCGGCCAAGACCCGGCAGGCTCCGGCGGCCGGGGTGAAGTACGGCAAGGGTGTGGGAGCCGTCGATACCGTGAAGATCTCCGAACTCTTCGCCAAAATGGACAAGTATGAAGGCAAGCGGGTACGCGTGGAGGGCCCGGTGGTGGCCGTCTGCCCGAAACGCGGCTGCTGGATGCGCCTGGGCAGCGACAAACAGTTCCAGGACCTGCTTTTCAAGGTACAGGACGGGCAGATAGTACTGCCTATGAGCGCCCAGGGAAAATACGCCGTGGCCGAAGGCATAGTGCGGAAAGTCACCCTGACGCTGGAGCAGACCGTCGCCCATCTCAAGCATGAGGCTGAGGAGCGGGGCGAGCCCTTCGACGAGAAAGCCGTTAAGGAGCCGCTGACCTTCGTGAAACTGGAAGGCCTCGGCGCCGTTATCCGTGAAAAGAAATAATATCCCCTGGCAGAGGGTGAACAATATCCTGCACCGGGACCTGGGCTACCTGGCCTGCGCGCTGACCGTCCTCTACGCCATCAGCGGCGTGGCCGTCAACCACGCGGGGGATTGGAATCCGAGCTATTCGATCCGGGTAGAGAAGGTTTCAGTGGGCCCCCTGGCGGGCCCGGACCTGGACTCGCTGGAGCGCCAGGTGGTTTCAAAGCTCGGCCTGGACCGCCGGCAGGTCAAGGGCCGGCACCATCCGGCGCCCGGAGTATTCATTCTCTTCCTGCCCGAAGGCGGCGAGGTGCGGCTGGATCTCAGGACCGGCCAGGGCGAGTGGAAGAGGGTGAAAAGGCGCTCGGTGCTCTTCGAGTCCAACGTGCTGCACCTCAATCACCTGAAAGGCGTCTGGACCTATGTCGCCGATATTTTCTCGGTCGTGCTCCTGGTGGTGGCGCTGACCGGCCTCTTCGTGCTCAAAGGCCCGACCGGGATAACCGGCCGCGGCAAATGGCTGGCCGGAGCCGGGACGCTGCTCCCGCTCGCCTTTATCGTCTACTATTACCTGGCCCGGGTCTGACAGGAAAGAACATGGAAAACGCGAACGAAGCGCACCTTCTTACCGACCAGGACCTTTACCTCTTCAACGAGGGGAACCATTTCAAGCTTTACGATAAGTTCGGCGCCCATCCCGCCGTGATAGGCGGGGAGGAAGGCACCCTTTTCGCGGTCTGGGCCCCCAATGCCAAAGAGGTGCATGTCATCGGGGACTTCAACGGCTGGAACAAAAGCCACGACGCTCTGAAGCAGCGCGGCCAGTCCGGCATCTGGGAAGGCTTCATCCCCGGGGTGCGGCAGGGACAGAATTACAAATATTTCATTAATTCCCGCTATAATAATTTCAGCGCGGAGAAAGCCGACCCCATGGCCTTCGCCGCCGAGGTGCCGCCCAAGACCGCTTCCGTGGTGGGCTCGCTGGTCTATAACTGGAACGACGGGGCCTGGATGAAGACCCGCGGCGAACGCACGGGCATGAAGAGCCCGGTTTCCATCTACGAAGTGCACCTCGGCTCCTGGCGGCGCGTTCCCGAGGAAAAGAACCGCCCGCTGACCTACCGCGAACTGGCGGAGCAGCTCCCGCAGTACGTGAGGGAAATGGGTTTTTCGCACGTGGAACTGATGCCGATCACGGAACATCCGTTCTACGGCTCCTGGGGCTACCAGACCACCGGCTATTTCGCCCCCACCAGCCGCTACGGCCGCCCGCAGGACTTCATGTACCTGGTGGACCGCCTGCACCAGGAAGGGATAGGCGTGATCCTGGACTGGGTGCCGGCGCATTTCCCGGCGGACGCGCACGGCCTGGCCTATTTCGACGGCACTCACCTCTACGAGCACGCCGACCCCAGGCAGGGCTTCCACCCGGATTGGAAGAGCTCCATCTTCAATTTCGGCCGCAACGAGGTGAAGAGCTTCCTGCTCTCCAGCGCGCAGTTCTGGCTGGACAAATACCACGCCGACGGCCTGCGGGTGGACGCGGTGGCCTCCATGCTTTACCTGGACTACTCGCGCAAGGCCGGGGAGTGGATCCCCAACAAGCACGGCGGCCGGGAGAACCTGGAGGCCGTGGCTTTCCTGAAGCAGTTCAACCAGGTGGTCTACGAAAATTACCCCGGCACGCAGACCTACGCCGAGGAATCCACCTCCTGGCCGATGGTTTCCCGCCCCACCTACCTGGGCGGCCTGGGCTTCGGCTTCAAGTGGGACATGGGCTGGATGCACGATATGCTCAGGTATTTTTCCAAGGACCCTGTTTTCCGCAAATACCACCATAATGACCTGACTTTCCGGATGCTCTACGCTTTCGGCGAGAACTTCGTGCTGCCTTTTTCGCACGACGAGGTGGCGCACGGCAAGGGCTCCATGCTCAACAAGATGGCGGGGGATTCCTGGCAGAAGTTCGCCAATTTGCGGCTGCTCTACGGCAATATGTACGCCCAGCCCGGGCAGAAGCTGCTGTTCATGGGCTGCGAGTTCGCGCAGTGGAACGAATGGAACCACGACACCAGCCTGGACTGGCATCTGGCGGAGCACGGCCCGCACGAGGGCATGCAGAAATGGGTGGCCGACCTGAACGTTTTCTACAAGGCCGAGCCGGCCATGCACGAGCTGAACTGCAGCCCCGCCGGTTTCGAATGGGTGGACGCGAACGACTCCCAGCAGAGCGCCACGGCTTTCCTGCGCCATGGGGAGAAACCGGGCGAGACCGTCCTGGCGGTCTGCAATTTCACCCCTGTGCCGCGCCACGGCTACCGCGTGGGCGTGCCGCGCGACGGCTTCTGGAAGGAGCTCCTGAACAGCGACTCCGCGGCCTACCGCGGCAGCGGCCTGGGCAATATGGGCGGCGTCCCCGCCGAACCCGCCCCCTCCCACGGCCGCCCCTGGTCCCTGCTGCTGACGCTGCCGCCGCTTTCCATAACCTTCTTCAAATGCTGCGAGGGGTAGGGGACGTTGCACGATATCTCAATTGTTTAAGTTATCGAGTTATCGTGCAGCGTCCCCTGCCTGTTTGTATATATTAAACCGGCCCGCGGAGGTTCCCCCCGCGGGCCGGTGCGCGTTCAGCGGGGCCGGCCGCTTTAGTAGGGATTGCGGGTGTAGTTAAGGACCTGGAAAGACCCGTCCTTTTCCTGCGCGATCAGGAGCCAGTAGTCCATATCGCCGTCCTCGGTCCTGTTGTGCGAAGCCAGCCGGACGTTCGCGAACTGCTGCGTGCCGATGAAGGCTTTTTCGGCTTCGGCGGCCACGTTCCGTATGCTTCCGGCGATTATCTGGCTTTGGGGAAGCGTGTCCTCGGCTTCCGAGGCGGCTTCGGCTCTCAGAAACCTGGTGAAAGCGCGGACGGCCGCGTCCCCGGAGGACATAGCGAACACGTCCGAATTTATATCCGCCTCATCATAGCCGATGACATCGGCGAGGATCTTCGTAAGTTTGGTTTTTGCCGGATAAGAATCAAAGCCGAAGAAATAACCCATGTCGTCCAGTTCCTTTCTCTGGGCCTCCTTCACCGCCGCCCTCAGGGACGCCGGAATGCTGTTGGTCCCTTTATCGGACAGGTCCGCGGACCCGGTCCTGGAAGGGGACAGGAGGACATAATGGCCGAACAGCCGGTTATTGCGCCTCCTGAGCGAGGCGGAGAGGTCGCGGAGCACCGGGTTGCCGGCGGAGATCTTGCCGGAAACGGTTATGGAGATCCCGCTGAGCGAACTGCCCTGCGCGCCGCCGCCGGGCCCGCCCCAGGGGGTGACCAGCACGCGCGCCGCGGCCGCGACCTTATACTGCTTCGAGATCCGTTTCATGCACCCGGAAAGCAGCTGCACGCTTTCGGGAATGGTCGGCTGTACGAAGAACTTGGCGTCCACTATCCGGCATTCCAGAAAGTAAAGGAACGGGTCGCCGTTATAAGGCAGGACGGGGGGCTGCGCCGGGAGCGCCGCCGCCGGCAGTTCGACCCGGGCCAGGGCCGACGGGGAAAGGGAATCCGCGAAGGTTTCCCCGGAGTTCAGCGCCGCTGCCCTGGCCGCGCCTGCGGGGAAGGAAAAGCAGACCGAGGCGACCACAAGACCGAATATCGATTTATTTTTCATTTTACCGCTCCTTAAGATCTATTACGAACTGCTTCACCACACTACTACTTTAATAAAAACGGCTCCGGCCGCGGATGAGGCGCAGTGCCTAGGCGGGAGAAATCAATAAGCCTATGCGGGCCTGGGCTTTTGGGCCCATGGAAATGGTCAACCGCGGAAAAGGCGCTAAGGGGGTGTGCCGGCGGTTCAGGCGGTGTATTCGTCCCAGCTTTTTACGGACAGGGCGGGCAGGTCCAGCCGGCAGAAAGCGTTTATGAAGGCGGCGGCCAGGCGGGCATTGGTGAGCAGCGGGATATTGTAGTCCACCGCGGCGCGCCGGATCGTGTAATCGTTCTTCAGTTCCAGGTGGGAAAGGTCCTTGGGGATGTTGATCACCAGGTCCAGTTTCTTCTCCCGCAGATAATCCAGCACGTTCGGTTTCTCCTTCTCGTCCGGCCAATGGAGCGCCGCGCACTCCACGCCGTTCTTGTTCAGGAAGTCGGCGCTGCCGCCGGTGCCGAACAGGTTGTAGCCTTTCTCCTTGAGGAGCTTCGCGCTTTCCAGCAGCTCTGTCTTGGACCGGGCCGGGCCGCTGGAGATCAGGATGTTCTTTTTCGGTATAGTGTAGCCCACCGACAGCATGGCCTTCAGCACGGCTTCGTAGAGATTATCCCCGAGGCAGGCCACTTCGCCGGTGGAGGCCATCTCCACGCCCAGCACCGGGTCCGCCTTCTGCAGGCGCGAGAAGGAGAACTGCGGCGCCTTCACCCCGATATGGTCCAGGTCGAACATGGACTTATTGGGCCGCTCGAACTCCGCGCCCAGCATTATGCGCGAGGCCAGCTCTATCAGGTTGATCTTCAGCAGCTTGGAGACGAAAGGGAAACTGCGCGAGGCCCGCAGATTGCACTCTATGACCTTTATGTCGTTATCTTTTGCCAGGAACTGGATATTGAAGGGACCTGAGATGTTCAGCTCGCGCGCTATCTGGCGCGAGATCCGCTTTACGCGGCGCGCCGTCTCGATATAGATCTTCTGCGCCGGGAAAACTATCGTCGCGTCGCCTGAATGTACGCCCGCGAATTCAAGGTGCTCGGAAATGGCGTAAGCCACTACGTCGCCGTCCTTAGCCACCGCGTCCAGCTCTATCTCCTTGGCCTCCTGCACGAATTCCGAGACCACCACGGGATGCTGTTTTGAGACCCTGGTGGCCAGGGTCAGGAACTGTTCAAGCTCCTCGTAGTTGGAAACGATGTTCATGGCCGCGCCGGACAGCACGTAGGAAGGCCGCACCAGCAGGGGGAAGCCGGTCTTCTCCGCGAACTTCTTCACCTCCTCCAGGCTGGAGGCCTCCGTCCAGAGCGGCTGGTCCACGCCCAGCCGGTCCAGCATGGAGGAGAACTTGTGCCTGTCCTCGGCCTTGTCTATGGAAAGGGGGGAAGTGCCTAGTATGTTCACTTTTTGGCCGTGCAGGCGCATGGCCAGGTTGTTCGGGATCTGCCCGCCCATCGAGACCATCACGCCCAGCGGGTCTTCCAGGTCCAGGATATCCAGCACGCGCTCCAGAGACAGCTCGTCGAAATAGAGACGGTCGCAGATATCGTAATCGGTGCTCACGGTTTCCGGGTTGTAGTTTATCATCACGCCGCGCCAGCCGCAGGCCTGGGCCGTCTTCAGCGCGTTCACGCTGCACCAGTCGAATTCCACGCTGCTGCCTATCCTGTAGGCGCCGGAGCCGAGCACCACCACGGATTTTCCGTCGCGGGGAAAAGCTACGTCGTGCTCCGTGCCGCCGTAGGTCAGGTAAAGATAATTGGTCCGCGCCGGGTACTCGGCGGCCAGCGTGTCTATCTGCTTTACGGCGGGCAGTATGCCCAGCTCTTTCCTGCGCGCGCGCGCCTTAAGGACAGCTTCGTCCATGTCCGCAGCTTCGCTCTTGAGCACCAGCCGGGCCACCTGGAAATCGGAGAAGCCCAGCCTCTTCGCGTTCCTGAACTCCGCGGCAGGCAGCTCTTCCAGCGCGGAATATTTTTTAAGTTCCTCCGCCGCGGCGTGGATATTCTCCAGCTTGTTCAGGAACCAGCGGTCTATTTTCGTGAGCTCATGTATCTTGTCCACGGAATAGCCTTTCCCGAAAGCTTCCTCTATCACGAAGACGCGCAGGTCGGTGGGCTCAGCCAGCTCGCGTTCGATATCGGCGAAATGCAGGTCGCGGTTAGCCGCGAAGCCGTGCATGCCCTGCCCTATCATCCGCAGCCCTTTCTGCAGGGCTTCCTCGAAAGTGCGGCCTACGGCCATCACTTCCCCGACGCTCTTCATGCTGCTGCCCAGGGTCTTGGACACGCCGCTGAATTTGCCCAGGTCCCAGCGCGGGAGCTTGCAGACTATATAGTCCAGCGCCGGCTCGAAGCAGGCCGTGGTAGTTCCCGTCACGGAATTCTTCAGCTCGTGCAGGCCGTAGCCCAGGCCCAGCTTCGCCGCTATAAAAGCCAGCGGGTAGCCGGTGGCCTTGGAAGCGAGGGCGCTGGAGCGGGAGAGCCTGGCGTTCACCTCTATTACGCGGTAATCCTCGGAGTCCGGATCCACCGCGTACTGTATATTGCATTCCCCCACTATCCCGATATGGCGGATGGTCCTTATGGAAATTTCGCGCAAATTGTGGTATTCCGAGTTCGTCAGCGTCTGGGACGGGGCTACCACTATGCTTTCCCCGGTATGGATGCCCAGCGGGTCGAAGTTCTCCATATTGCAGACGGTGATGCAGTTGTCATGCCTGTCGCGCACCACTTCGTATTCTATTTCCTTCCAGCCCTTGAGGGATTCCTCTATGAGGATCTGACCGGAATAGGAAAAGCTTTTCTCCGCCAGGGCGGAAAGTTCGGCCGCGTCGGCGCAGAAGCCGCTGCCCTGCCCGCCCAGCGTGAAAGCCGCGCGCACTATTATCGGGTAGCCCAGTTTCTCCGCCGCCGCCAGCGCTTCCTCTTTCGTGGCCGCGGCCACGCTGCGCGGCGTTCTTACGCCTATCTCGGAGAGCTTTTTCACGAAGAGCTCGCGGTCTTCAGTCTCGAGTATCGCCTGCACCGGGGTGCCCAGCACTTTCACGCCGAAGTCGGCCAGCACGCCGTTTTTGTGGAGGGCTATGCCGCAGTTGAGCGCGGTCTGTCCGCCGAAGGAGAGGAGTATGCCGTCCGGCCGCTCCTTGCGGATGACCTCGGTCACAAAATAGGGCGTCAGCGGCAGGAAATAAATTTTATCCGCCGCTTTTTCGGACGTCTGCACCGTGGCGATATTGGGATTTATGAGGACGGTGCTTATCCCTTCTT
>JACQPH010000101.1 GCA_016207645.1 Elusimicrobiota bacterium | reverse complement strand
CCCTTCCGCAAGGGGTTCGCGAAACAAAACCCCGTCCAACCCTCCGCAGCACTTGAACAGTTGCCTGAATTGTAAAAAAAGGCCGGTCGTGGTATACTTTTAGCGGCAGCTTTCCGCCATTTAACTTATGTTCAAGAACGACAGGATCACGCCTATACGGGCCGAACTGGAAGCCATAGTGGGCCGGGAGAATCTCCGCACGGACGAGGCCGAGATACTGATGTATTCCTACGACGCCGGCATGGCCCGGGCGCGCCCCGAAGCCGTGATAACCTTCACCTCGGCCGGCCAGGTGGCCCCGGTGGTCAGGCTGCTTTACGGCGCCGGCATCCCCTTCCTGCCCAGGCTGGCCGGCACCAACCTTTCAGGCGGCACAATACCGCTGAAGGGCGGGGTCATACTCAACCTGGTCCGCCTCAGGAAGATCCGGCGGATAGACACCGCCGCCCGCCTGGCCCTGGTGGAGCCCGGCGTGGTCAACCTGGAGCTGCAGAAGGCGCTCGAGCCTTTCGGCTTTTTTTACGCCCCGGACCCCGCCAGCCAGAAAGTCTCCACCATAGGCGGGAACATCGGCGAGAACGCCGGCGGCCCGCTCTGCCTCAAGTACGGCGTCACCTCCGACAACGTCGAGAAGCTGGAAGTGGTGACCCCGGAAGGGGAGGTGAACACCTGGTCCTACCGGGACAGGGGCCCGGACCTGATGAGCGTGCTGGTGGGCTCCGAAGGCACGCTGGGCGTGGTGACCGCCGCCTGGCTCAAGATCCTGCCCCTCCCCGCGCATATCAAGACGGCCTCGGCGGCTTTCCCCTCGCTGGAAGGCGCCATGGACGCGGTCAGCCGGATAATCGGCGGCGGCATCCTGCCGCGCGCCCTGGAGGCCATGGACAAGGTCTCGCTGGACGCCGCCCGCCGCGGCGGCGAGGACCCTTTCCCCGCCGGCACGGAGGCCGTGCTGCTCCTGGAGCTGGACGGCGACGAGCCGGCGAAGATAGAGCACGACCTCGAAGCCGCGCGCCGGCTCTGCGGGGAGAAAGGCTGCTCCGCTTTCCGGGTGGCCGGGGACGAAGCCGAGCGCGAGCGGCTGTGGGCCGCCCGCAAGGGCGCCTACCCGGCCATGGCCAGGCTGGCCCCCGACGTGCTGGTGGAGGACGGCGTAGTGCCCAGGCCCCGCCTGACGGAGGCCCTGCGGGAGGTCCGCGCGATAATCTCGAAGTACAAGCTCACTTCCGGCCTGCTTTTCCACGCCGGCGACGGGAACCTGCACCCCAACATCATCTTCGACCGCCGGGACCTCCAGGAAGTGAAGCGCGTGAAAAAGGCCGGCTACGAGATCCTCAAGGCCTGCATCAGGCTGGGCGGGACCATCTCCGGAGAGCACGGCATAGGCGTGGAGAAGCGGGTGGCCATGAACTGGCTCTACACCCGCCGGGAACTGGATCTCTTCCAGGGCATCAAGCGGGCCTTCGACCCCGCCGGGCTGGCCAACCCGGACAAGATCCTGCCGGTGGCCGGCGACCAGGCCGCCGGCGACACGGTCTCGAAAGCTTTCGGGAGCAGGCCGGCGGAGCCGGAAACTTCCGCCATGTTCTCCGGCAGGGCCGCCCTGAGCGTGCACGCGCGCGGCATCCTGGACGAGCTGCGCCTGCGCTCCGCCTCCGGCGCCCGCACCGCGGTCACCGGCCTGGGCACCAGGCTCAAGGCGGAACGGATAATGGAGGGCTCCAGGCCGCTGGAACTTCACCTGCTTTCCGGCAAGCCCGATATAGACAGGGAGAACCTGACCGCCCGCGTGGAGGCGGGCATGGCTTTCGACGAGCTTTCCAGGCAGTTGAAAGAGGCCGGCTTCCACCTGGACCTCCCCGCGCTGAAGGGCAGCGTGGGCGGGCTGATAGCCTCCAAGGCCTGCCCGGAAATACGCGGCCTCCTGCTGGGGCTCGAGGTGGCGCTGGCGGACGGCGCTTTGCTGGAGCTGGGCGGCAAGACCGTGAAGAACGTGGCCGGCTACGACGCGGTGAAGCTGTTCTGCGGCTCGCTGGGCGCCTACGGCGTGATCCTGGCGGCCACTTTCGCCCTTTCCGCCGGCGCGGTGCCCCCCCGGAAGCGGCCGGAAGAAAGCCCCGGCTGGGACGCCTTCGAGCCCGGCGTCATACAGACCAGGCTCAAGAAGGAATTCGACCCGCGGAACTTGCTGAACCCGTGGGTTTACAAGGCCCTGGGCTGAAGGAAAGGACCGGCATTACCTCCATGAACGAGAACGAACCGGCGGACGGCGAAGAGCGGGCGGGGAACCAGGCGGAACGGGGGCAGGCCCAGGACTCCCCCGGCGCCTCCCGTTTCCACAACGAGGTGAACGAACTTTACCCGCACGAGGATTCCGGCGGGCATCTGGGGAACCTGCTTACGGATCTCGGCGAAAAGAACCTTTACGACGCCGCCGCGCAATGCAACCGCTGCGGCTACTGCGAGACCTCCTGCCCCACTTATATGCTGACCGGCAGGGAGACCATCTCCGCGCGCGGCCGCAACCAGTTCGTGCGCATGCTGGTGGAAGGGCGGGCGAAGGACCCGGACCAGGCGGCCGAATCGCTGTCCACCTGCCTGCTCTGCGGCGCCTGCTCCAGCGTCTGCTACGCCAAGGTGGCCACGCCGGACATAGTGCTGGAGGGCCGCCGCTCTCTTACCGGCTACGGGGAAGGCTTCTTCGCCCGCGCCGCGGTGGCCGGGCTGCTGAACGCGCCTAAGCTCTTCGGCTTCTGGCTGAAGCTGGCCTACCTGGCGAAGAGGACCGGCCTGCCGCGGCTGGCCGCCAGGATGGGGCTTTACGATTTCATAGGCATGCCGGGACTGGCGGAAGCGGAGAGTTCCATAGAGCGGGCCCCGCTGCGCTTCGCCGCCGAGCTGCTCCGGAAGGACCCGGCGCTGGCCCCCGGGGGGAAACGCGGGGTGAACTGGGCCTATTTCGCGGCCTGCGGCCCGAACTACGTTTTCACGGAAACCGCCCTGGCCACGGTGCGGGTGCTTAAAAGGAGCGCCGGGGACGGCGTCTTCATGGACAGCCAGTGCTGCGGCCTGCTGGCCCACAACTACGGCCGCCTGGAGGACGCCCGCGAGTTCGCGCGCCGCAATATCGCCCGCTACGAGGAACTTAAGGCGGAAGCCGGGGACTTCCCGGTGATAGCGGACTGCTCTTCCTGCGCGGCCTTCATGAAATCCTACGAGCAGCTTTTTACGGGCGACGAACAGTGGCGCCCCAGGGCCAGAGCCTTCGCCGCCGCGGTGAAGGACATACTGGAATTCATCCGCCCCGACCAGGCGCCCCCTGCCGGCCCGGCCGCGGAAAAAGCCGGCCGCGTCACCTACCACGATTCCTGCCGGGCCTGCCACGGCCAGGGGATACGCCTGGAGCCCAGGGCGGTGCTGCGGAAGCTGGCCGGGAAGCAGTACCGCGAGCTGCCGGAGAGCGACTGGTGCTGCGGCGGGGCCGGCGCTTTCGCCTTCACCCAGCCGGAGCTCTCCGGCATGGTGCTGGACCGCAAGCTCAGGCATATAGCCTCGGTGCAGGCCGACACGGTGGTGGTAGGCGCCACCTCCTGCCTGGCGCAGATAGGCTCCGGCCTCAGGAAAGCCTACCCCACCGCCCGCGCGGTGCACTACAGCGTCTTCCTCGACGAAATGAGCGGGGATAATGCTAAAATAATACCATGACCAGGGTCGAAGAATTAGAGAACCGCCTTAAGCTCCTTGTGGATTTCGGCGGCGGCGTCGCCAAGGAGACCAACCTCAACAAGCTCCTGGAGCTGATTGCCGAGCAGGTCAAGACCATCCTCGCCTGCGACCGCTGCAGCGTCTTCATTTTCGACCGCCAGACCAACGAGCTCTGGTCCAAGGTGGCGCTGGGCATGCAGCATACCGAGATCCGCGTGCCTTTCGGCAAGGGCATAGTGGGGCACGTGGCCTCCACCGGGCAGATCCTCAACATCCGCGACGCCTACCAGGACCAGCGCTTCACGCACGACATAGACCGCCTGACGGGCTACCGCACCCACAATATCCTGGCCGTACCGCTCAAGAACGTGAGCGGGCACATCATCGGCGTGTTCGAGGCCATGAACAAGAACGGCAACCCCTTCAACGCGGACGACGAGGGCATACTGCAGCTCATCAGCTCGCTGGCCGCTTCGGGCATAGAGAACGCCCAGCTTTACGAGAGCCTTTCCAAGTCGCAGCTCGAGACCATTTACCGCCTGGCCGTGACCGCCGAGTACCGCGACCAGCAGGACACCGCCGTGCATCTGCGCCATATCAGCGAGTACTCCGCGCTGATAGCGCACGGCCTGGGCCTGCCGGAGCGGGAGGTGGAGAACATCCGCTACGCCAGCCCGCTGCACGACATAGGCAAGGTGGGCATAGCCGACGCCATCCTGCTCAAGCCCGGCAAGCTGACCGCCGAGGAGTTCGAGGAGATCAAGAAGCACACCCTCTACGGCGCCAAGATCCTCTGCAACGCCGAAAGCAACCTGCTCCAGATAGCCTGCAAGGTGGCCGGCTCGCACCACGAGAAATACGACGGCACGGGCTACCCGAACCGCCTGAAGGCGGAGCGGATCTCCATCTACGCGCGCATAGTCTCGGTGGCCGACGTTTTCGACGCCCTCTGCTCGCAGCGGGTCTACAAGCCGAAATGGGACCCGGAGAAGGCCCGCGAGTACATCAACGGCGAAAAGGGCAGGGCTTTCGACCCGGCCGTGGTGGACGCTTTCGAGAAGTCCTACGGCGAGATCCTCAAGCTGCACGCCATGGGCGACGGCAAGAGCACGATAATCCCCGGCATCACCAAAGAGCTGAACCGGCACACTTTCTAGTAAGGATTAAGCGGTGTAACTACCCAGGTCGCTATAAGGGGTTCGGGTAGTTACCAAGCGGTAAGAATCAGGTTTTTCAGGGAAGAAATCATGAGCGAAATGGAAATAACTTTCCCGGGCGGAAAAAAAGTGAACGCGCAATGGCACGGCTTCGAGATCAGGACCGACCAGCATGCGAGCGGCGGCGGAGAAGGCTCGGCCCCCACCCCGTTCGACCTTTTCCTGGCCTCGCTGGGCACCTGCGCCGGCATCTTCGCCCTGGGCTTCCTCCAGTCCCGCGGCCTGGGCGCCGAGGGCCTTAAAATAACCGCCTCTTTCGAACAGGACCCCGCCACCCGCCTCCTGACCAGGGCCGTCTTAAAGATAACCCTCCCCAAAGACTTCCCCCCCAAGTACAAAGACGCCTTGATCAAAGCCGCCGGCCAGTGCCTGGTAAAGCGCACCATGGACAACCCCCCGGAATTCGAAGTCACGGCGGAGTAAGACGGCGCGCGGCGGCGGCTTCGGTTATTATATCTTGATCTTGGCGATGGCTGCGCCGACGAGGAGGAATTCCGCGGCCAGGATGCAGGCTATCAGGACGCCCCAGCCCAGGGGGACCTGGGTGATAAGCCAGGCGAAGACCGCCAGGCCGAGCGTGACCAGCGAAGTGAGGCGCACCACTTTGCGCCGCGAAAAGCCTATCTTTTCCAGCCTCAGCGCGAAATGGTCCTGGCTGCCCAGGAAAGGGGAATGGCCCCGCCTCATGCGCATCACCGAAACGAAAAGCGTATCGTAAATAGGCACCGCCAGGATGATGAGCGGTGCGTAGACGCCCAGCGGGTTCACTTCCGTATACTTGGTGCCCATGGCTATCACCGCCAGCACGAAACCGCAGGAAAGACTGCCGGAATCGCCCATGAAGATCTTGTACCTGTGGGACATGTTATAGGGCAGGAAACCCAGCGCCGCGCCCGCCAGGGCCGCCGAGGCGAAATTCACGTAGATGGATTCCGACGGGAAGGCGATAAGCAGGAAACCGAAGGCCGCCAGCACCACCTGCCCCGCCGAAAGCCCGTCCATGATGTCGATTATGTTGAAAGCGTTGGAAACCCCCACTATCCAGAACACGCTCAGCGCGAAGCTCAGGTAATCCGGGTGCAGGAAGTGTATCCGTATGCCGTAGTAGGCCGTGCAGACGGCCACCGCGAACTGCACGGCGAACTTGGTCTTCACGCCGAGGCCGTGCGGCTTGCGCATGTCGTCCACGAAACCCAGCGCGAACATAACGGCCCCGCCCAGCAGCAGCACGCGCAGGTCGCGCAGCGTGCCGGTGGGAAAGGAAGTGTAAAACCGCATGAAGAGCAGCGCGGCGGCGAAGGAGGCGAAAACCGCCGCCCCGCCCAGCAGCGGAGTGGGATGTTTATGGGTCTTGATCTCGGTGGGCTTGTCGAGATGGCCGAACTTCAGGGCCAGGAGCCGCAGCAGCGGGGTCAGGCACAGCGACAGCGACAGCGGCAGCAGGAAAGCGAGGAAGTAAAGCCTGAAATTCTCCAGCAGTTCATTCATATTGCTTTATCAGAGCGGCGATCCTGCGCAGGCTTTCCTCCGCCGGAGGAAGGCCGCGGCCCAGTTCCCGCTCCAGCTTTTCCGTCTTAAGGCCCGCTACCAGGGGCCTTTCGGCCGCCTGGCCGAGTTCCGAAGTAAGCGCGGGCTCCAGGAAGCCGGGGTCGAAGCCGAAAGCGGCGCAGGCCTTCAGCGCGAAATCGTAACGGCCCAGCCGGTCGGGGGCCACCACGTTATAGATCCCGGAAGCGCCTTTCTCCGCCAGGTCCAGCACGGCGGCGGCCAGGTCGGGGGCGTAGGTGGGGTTGGAGACCTGGTCCGAGGGTACGCGCATCCTGAGCCCGGAACGGTGATTGTTTATCAGCTGCATGATGAAGTTCTTGGAAGCGGGGTTGTGGCTGTAAACCACGGTAGTGCGCACCGACAGCGCCCCTTCCAGTTCCAGCACGGCGCGCTCGCCTTCCAGCTTGGTACGGCCATAGACGCTCACCGGGTTAGGCGCGTCCTCCTCGCCGTAGGGCCCGTTCCTCCCGTCGAAAACGTATTCCGTGGAGAAATAGGCCAGTTTGGCCCCTGACCGGCGGCATTCGGCGGCCACCAGGGCCGGGCCGGCGGCGTTCACGCTGCGGGCCAGCTCCGGGTCGCGCTCGCAGCCGTCCACGTGCGTCATAGCCGAGCAGAGCAGCACCAGGTCCGGGCGGGCTTTCGCGAAAGCGGCGGAGACGCTGGCGGGAGCGGCCAGGTCCAGGTAAAGGAAGCCCTGCCCGAAGCGGGAAGTGCCGTAAACCTCTATCTTGCGCCTCACGCAGAGGGAGGACAGAGTCCCCCCCACCTGCCCCGAAGCGCCTATGATCAAAGCCTTCATTTAATCGAAGTCCGCCCGTCGCAGGGTAAACCTCAGCGCGAGTATCTTGAGCACGCCTTTTATGGCGTCCTTGTAATTTATTTTCTTGCCGTCCCGCCGGGAGCGGGAAGCGTAGACTATCGGGAATTCCTCGAACCTGAGCCCCAGGAAAGCGGTCTTGCAGGACATTTCCGCCTCTATCTCGAACCCCGCCGAAACAAGGCGCATTTTTCTGAGCAGCGGGGCGCGGAAGGCCTTGTAGCAGGTATAGGAATCCGTCATCCTGGAGCCGAAAAAAATGTTCACGAGGAAAGTGAGGAACTCGTTCCCCCAGAGGTAGAAGATATTATAGGGCTCGGCCTTGCCCCGGACGAGGAGCCTGGAGCCGAATACCGCGTCGGCCCGGCCCTCCGCGATGGGCTTCACGATGGAAGGGATGTAGTTCGGGTCGTACTCCAGGTCCGCGTCCTGGACTATCACGATGTCCCCGGAGGCCGCGCCGAATCCCGTGAGCAGGGCGCCGCCCTTGCCGGCGTTCTTTTCATGCTTTATGACCTTCAGTTCGTAGGGAAATTCTTTGGCGGAAACGGCTTTGTCCAGCCAGTCGCGGGTGCCGTCGCGGGAGCCGTCGTCCACCACTATCACCTCTTTTTCGAGGGCCAGCCCGGCCAGGGCCTTCAGCACGGCCGGCAGGGTTTTCATCTCGTTATAAGACGGGATCACTATAGTGGTTTTCATGACTATGTCGGTGCCGTATCGGGCGCTATGCGTATCGGACGGCCATGCCGGTTTAGATTATAACAAAGTTGAGAAAGAGTTACACGGGCGGGTGGCCTTTCACGGCTTACTTTAATATAATAATTATGAGACGAACGCTCAGGAGGAAGATCATGAAAGTACCCATGGTAGACATGCTGGCGGGCTACCCCCCCATAAAGGACGAGATAGAGACCGCGGTAAAGAACGTTTTCAACAAGGCCAATTTCATACTGGGCGAGGAAGTCGCCGGGTTCGAGAAGGAGTTCGCCGCCCATAACGGCGCGAAGTACGCGGTAGGCGTGGCCAACGGCACCGACGCCCTGCGGATGGCCTTCCTCGCCAGCGGCATAAAGGCCGGCGACGAGGTCATCACCTCCCCCTTCACTTTCATAGCCACCAGCGAGACCATCAGCCAGGTCGGCGCCATCCCGGTGTTCGCCGACATAGACCCGGTGACCTATAATCTCGACCCCAGGTCGGCGGAGAAGAAGATCACCAGAAAGACGAAGGCCATCGTCCCGGTGCACCTCTACGGCATGCCCTGCGACATGGACGCCTTCCTGGCGCTGGCGAAGAAACACGACCTCAGGCTCATAGAGGACACCGCGCAGGCTTTTACCGGCAAGTACAAGCTGAACGGCGGCGGCTGGAAATACCTCGGCTCCATAGGCGACTGCGGCACTTACAGCTTCTTCCCGGCCAAGAACCTGGGCGCTTTCGGCGACGGCGGGGCCGTCACCACCAGCGACGACAGGATACTGGAAACCCTCAAGCAGCTGCGCAACCACGGCAGCAAGGTGCGCTATCACCACGAGATGGAGGGCTTCAACAGCCGCCTCGACACCGTGCAGGCCGCCGTGCTCTCAGTGCGCCTCAAGCACGTGGAGAAGTGGACCGAGCTGCGCAACACGGTGGCCGCCAAGTACGCCGAAGCCCTGAAAGGCGTCTGCGTCACCCCGGTGGTGCCGGCCAACGCGCGGCACTCCTTCAACTATTACACCATCCGCTTCGACACCAAGGCCAAGCGCGACAATGCGCAGAAATACCTGACCGAACAGGGCATCGCCAACCAGATCTACTACCCGATAGCGCTGCACCTGCAGGAGGCGTACGCGCGGCTGGGCGGCAAGCGCGGCGACCTGCCCGTCTGCGAAGCCGTGCAGGACACCGTCTTCTCGCTGCCGATGTTCCCGGAACTGACCGACGGGCAGATCAAGACCGTGACCGACGCCGTGAAGGCTTCGCTCACGGTAAGCGTCGGCAAGTAACGGGTAAAGAACCTGTAAATATCCGTAACTGCTCAGGTCGCTACGGGGTTCGGGCTGGCTGGGGTTTTGCCCCGCGAACCCCGGAAGAGGGAAACCCTTGCGTCGGTTTCCCCCCGAAGCGGGGCCCCCCTTCCGCAAGGGGTTCGCGAAACAAAACCCCTGCCAACCCTCCACTACCTGAGCAGTTACGGATCCCTTACGATCGACTGAATGGAAAGAATAGAGAACGAACTGGCCCACGGGCGGAAAATTTCCGGGAACGCCGAGTTCTACTGGGGCTGGTCCGGCCCGGCCGGGCGGCTCCGCGCCGAGCGCAGGGCGAGGATGTATAGGTCGGCCGGAGCCCTCGGGCCTCACAAAAAGGCCCTGGAGATAGGCTGCGGCACCGGGATCTTCACGGCCCTGATAGCCCGCAGCGGCGCGGACATCACCGCCGTAGAACTCTCCCCGGAACTGGTGGAAAGGGCCCGCGCGCAGAACCCCGCGCCCAACGTGAAGTATCGGGTCATGAACGTGGAGGAACTGGACTTCCCGGAGAATTCCTTCGACTGCGTCTACGGCAGCTCCGTGCTGCACCACCTGAACCTGCCCAAAGCCCTCCCGGAGATGCTGCGCGTGCTCAAGCCCGGCGGGAACTTCGTTTTCACCGAACCCAACATGCTGAACCCGCAGATCATGCTCCAGAAGAATATCCCGCCGCTCAAGGCCTTCATGGGCGACTCGCCCGACGAGACCGCTTTTTTCCGCTGGCAGATAAAAGGGACGCTGCTGGACGCCGGCTTTTCCGGGGTGAAGACGGAGCCTTTCGATTTCCTGCACCCCTGGGTGCCCGGGGCGCTGGCCCCGGCCGCCGATAAGTTCGGCGCCCTCCTGGAGCGCCTTCCGCTCCTGCGGGAAATAGCCGGCTCCCTGCTTATAAGGGCGACGAAATGAAGGTCCGGCTAAACTTACGGGGAAAGCTCGCTGCCGCTCGCGCGCTTATAAGGGCGACGAAATGAAGGTCCGGCTAAACTTACGGGGAAAGCTCGCTGCCGCTCGCGCGCTTATAAGGGCGACGAAATGAAGGTCCGGCTGAACTGGGCGCTCTTCCTGCTGACGGCCTTCTCGTATATTTTCTACCCGGTCTGGCATCTGCCGCTGCCCTGGCCCGCGCAGTGGGCGCTCCTCAACTTTTTTATCCTCCTTTCGGCGGCCGCGCTCTACAGCCCTCTCGGCGAAGTTTCCCCGGAAGCCTCTTTCCCCGAACTGAAAGAGCTCTGGCCGGCCGTCCTGCTGGCCGCCGCCGCCTCTCTTTTCTTATGGCTTACCCCCCTTCCCACCGGCGCCGACGACCAGTCCCATGCCGGTCCGCCGGCCTGGCTGCTGGGCCGCGCTACCACAGCCCTGGGTCTGGACATACGCCTGCTGCCGGCGCTCTTCCTGCCGCTGGCCGCCATAACGGCCGCGGCCGCGGTCGGGCTTTACCGGAAAGGCATGGAACTGCCGGGCCGGGGCGCCGCCGTGCTGGGCCTCGCCGCCGCCGGGAATCTGTTCTTCTTCGCCTCGCTGCGCTTCGGCCTGGCCGAAGCCATAGGCCGGTTCGAGACCGTCCTGCGCTATCCCCCGCTGGCGAAGTTCCTCTACCTGCCGGCCTACCTGCTGCTGGGAGTTAACGAGGCGGCGCCGCGCGCGGCGCAGTTCTTTCTGCTGGTACTGGCCGCCGTCTACCTGCTGCGCCTGCTGAAACTGATGAAGGCCGGCCCGCCGCCGCGCCTGGCCTACCTGCTGGCGGCCTTTTTCCCCACCTTCTTCAACCTGGGCACCAGCGCCGAGCTGGAGGCCGGCACGGTGCTGTTCTTCGCGGCCTCCATTTTCCATTTCATGAAAGCCGCGGCTACCGGGGAGCGGGAGGAGTTCCTCAAATGCGCCTTCTGGACCGCGGCCGGTTTCTTCTATAAACAGCTGCTGCTCGGCCTCGTGCTCTCCTTCATCCCGGCCCTGGCGGCTTTATGGTTGGTCTATCCGCAGCGGCGCGAAGCCTGGCTATACGGCCTGAAAACCCTGGCCATGCCGCTTCTCGTCGGGCTGCCTTTCATTCTGATAAGCGCGGCCTACGGCATACGGAACACCGCCCTGGTCTACGAATACCTGTACGACCCGGCTATAATGACCTTAAATCTGAAAGTGATCTATATGACCTGCGGCGCGCCCATAACCGCGCTGCTGGCGGCCTCCGCCGCCTATGTCCTGTACCGCCGCAGGAACCTGGAAACGGCCCTGCTGCTGTACTTTTCCGCCGCTTATTATCTCATGATAAGCGCCACCCTGGCCGTCGGCTTCGTGCGCCACGCGCAGCCTTTCTACATCGGCCTGGTGCTCATGCTGCTGCTGGCGGTCTCGGACCTGGCCGCGGCCCTGCCCGGGCGCCTGGCGAAGCCGCTGGCCGCCGGCCTGCTGGCCCTGTTCGTTTTCCAGTCCGTCTTCGCGAAGAACCCCTACCAGCGCAGGACCGTGTTCAATTATCACGGGAACAGCTTCCCCTACTGGGAGGCCGTGGAATATTTCAAGTCCCTGAACAGGCCCGGCCTGAAGATCTACGCGCCGATGGAAGTGGAGCCGAGCCACTACTACCTGGCCAAACACGGCATGGCCGGCAAGCTGGCCTGGGACAGGGACCTGCCGCCGGGTTTCTCGGCGGAGAAGGCGGCGCGGGCTTTCCGGGACGGCGCCTTCGACTTCCTGCTGCTGCCGTACAGCCCCTTCGCCGGGCTGAGGACGGACCTCCCCTCCATAGCGAAGGAACTGGAGGCCGCCGGCGCCCTCTGCCGCGAAAAACTTTTCGACTATCACGGCAATAAACTGGTACTGTTTAAACCATGTGCGGAATAACCGGCAGGATAAACTACGCCTCGAAGGCCCCGGTGCGGGAAGCCGAGCTCAAGGGGCCGCTCTTCGAGATGTACCACCGCGGCCCGGAGGACGAGGGCCTGCTCGTAGACCGCCACTGCGGCCTGGGGATGCGCCGCCTGAAGATCATAGACCTGGAAGGCGGGCGCCAGCCGGTGTACAGCGAAGACGGCTCCCTGGCCGTGTTCCTCAACGGCGAGATCTACAATTACCGTGAGCTGCGGAAAGAACTGGAAGGCCGCCACCGCTTCAGTACCAATTCCGACACGGAGGTCATAGTCCACCTCTACGAGGAGCTGGGCGAGAACTGCCTGGAAAGGCTCAACGGCATGTTCGCGCTGGCCGTCTGGGACGCCCGCAAGGAGGAACTGTTCCTCGCGCGCGACCGCGCCGGAGTGAAGCCGCTTTTCTACGCCGATATCGGCGGCTCCCTCTTCTTCGCCTCTGAAATAAAGGCCCTGCTGGCCTATACAGCGGTGCCCCGCGACCTGGACGGCCAGGCGCTGGCCAACTACCTTTCCTTCTACTACATTTCCTCCCCCCGCTCCGTCTTCAGGCATATACGCCGCCTGCCGCAGGGCCACTGCATAAAGATAGGCGGCGGGAAAGCCGAGTTGAAGCGCTACTGGCAGTACCGCTTCCGCCCCGTGAAGATGACCGAGCGGGAAGCGGAGGAGCGCATAGAAGCGGCCCTGCTCAATTCCGTGAAGCGCCAGCTGGTCAGCGACGTGCCGCTGGGAGTCTTCCTTTCCAGCGGCCTCGATTCCACCGCCATAGTGGCCATGATGGCCAAACTCGGCGTAAAGCCGAAAACCTATACCGTGGGCTACGAGGACGGCGGCACCTATAACGAGCTGGACGGCGCCCGCCTGGTAGCCCGGAAATACGGCACCGACCATCACGACTGCCTGCTCGGCCCCGCCGACATCATAAAGGACCTCCCCGCGGCCGTGGAGCGCTTCGCCGAGCCGCACGGGGACTGGACCTACCTGGCGATGGGCCGCGTCTCGGCGCTGTCCAGGAAGGACATAACCGTGGCGCTGACCGGCGCGGGCGGGGACGAACTTTTCGCCGGCTACCCGACGCTGTCCGCCGCCAAGGTAGGCCGCTTCTACCAGTACCTGCCCGGCCCGGTGCAGGCGGCCCTGCGCGCGGCCGCGGAGCGCCTCCCCGTCTCCACCAGCCGCCTCAGCCTGGACTTCAAGCTGAAGTCCTTCACCCGCGGCGCGGCCTTCAGGCCGGAAGTAGCCCACCTGAAGTACAAGGAGATCTTCACCGCCGACGAGATAAAACTGCTCCTGCCGGGCGTGGAACACGAGGACCCTTTCGAAGTGTTCGCGCAGCATCTGCCGGACGTGGCCGGCGGCCGCCTGCTGAACAGGCTGCTCTACCTGGACCTGAACGTCTTCCTGCCCTATTGCGCCCTGCACGCCACCGACCTCGTGACCATGTTCAATTCCCAGGAAGCCCGCGTGCCTTTCCTGGACAATGAGATGATGGACCTCTCCGAGGAGGTCCCGCTCGGCCTGAAGCTGAAGGGCTTCACCACGAAACACATCATCCGCAAGGCCCTCAGGAAGTACCTGCCGGAAGAAATATTGAAAATGCCGAAAAAAGGCTTCAGCATGCCCACCGGGGAATGGCTGAAAGGCGGGCTGAAGGAATTCACGCTGGATTCCATAAGCGCGGCGCGCGCCGCCGCCCCCGGCTTCTGCGACTACGCTTTCGCCGAAAAACTGCTGAAGGAGCACTGCGAAGGGCGCCGCGACAATACCCGCAGGCTGACCTGCCTGGTCTCGCTGTTCCTGTGGCTGAAAAAGTACGGCTGAGCCCCGCCGGGCCGCCGCGCTTTATGTAGTATAATATCCGCAGGTTTTACGGCGGGAACGCTTCGCGGGGAGGAAAGGGTACCGATGAAATTAGTGGTCCAGATCCCATGCTACAACGAGGAAGAATTCCTCGCGGCCGCCATAAACGACATCCCGGAAAAGATCGCGGGCATAAGCGAGATCGGCATCGTCGTTATCGACGACGGCAGCGCGGACAGGACGGCCGAAGTCGCAAAAGCCCACCCCAGGGTGACCAGGGTCGTGCAGCTCCCCTACCACCAGGGCCTGGCCGTCGGCTTCAGGGCCGGCATAGACGCCTCGCTCGGCCTGGCCGCGGACATCATCGTCAACACCGACGCCGACAACCAGTATCCCGGCAGGTACATCCCCGAACTCATAAAGCCCATCCTGGAGAAACAGGCCGAGTTCGTGGTGGGCGCCAGGAACATCGACGACATCGAACATTTCTCCTGCCTGAAAAAACTGGCCCAGAGGGCCGGCAGCGGGGTAGTTTCGTTCATCTGCTCCCAGCATATACCCGACGCCACCTCCGGCTTCCGGGCCTTCAGCCGGAGCGCGGCGCTCTGGATAGACGTGATAGCCAGCAGCTATACCTATACCCTGGAGACCCTGGTCCGGCTCTCCAGCCATAAGGTGCGCATCGCGCACGTGCCGATAACGGTGAACCCGCCCATCAGGAAGTCCCGGCTGATGGGCAACAGCCTGGAATATGTGGCGAAGTCCACGCTGGACATCCTGACCCTGGTCTATATCTATTCGCCGCTGAAAGTTTTCATTTCCCTGTCCGCCCTCTTCTGCCTGCCGGGGCTTTTCCTGACGGCCAGGTTCGTTTATTACTATATCACCCTGTCGGTGTACCGGAACATCCCCACCGGCTACGCGCAGTCCCTCACCATCGGCGTGGGCCTGCTTATAATCGGCTTTTTCATGCTGCTGATGGGGATCACCTCCAATCTGATCCACACCAACCGGAAACTGCTGGAAAGGCTGCTCCTGCAGCAGCAGAAAGACCGCCGCGACTAGACGAGCCGGCCTTTTCCCCCCGGCCCCGCCTTATGGCTAACGACAAGTACCAATACGATTACTCGGCGATAGAGCCTGAAATGTCCGACAGTTCCAAAAGGGAACAGAAGGGCCGGAAGATACTTTCCGTCCTCTCCGACCATTACGGCGGCGCGCTCGGCGGTCTGGAACTGCTGGACATCGGCTGCTCCATGGGCTTCATCGCCAACCTCCTGGCCTCCGAGTTCGGGAAGGTCGTCGGGGCGGATATCGACATCAGAGCTGTCGAGCACGCCAAAGCGAGCTTCAAGGCCGGGAACCTGGCCTTCGTCGCGCAGGACGGGATAGGGCTGGAGTTCGCCGACGCTTCCTTCGACGTCGTGGTCTGCAACCACGTGTACGAGCACGTGCCGGACCGCGCGAAACTGTTCTCCGAGATCCGCCGGGTGCTCAAACCCGGCGGCGTCTGCTACCTGGCGGCCGCGAACCGCCTGGGCTTCCTCGAGCCCCACCACAGGCTGCCGCTCCTTTCGTGGCTGCCCAAGCCGCTGGCCCACGTTTACGTCAGGCTGGCCGGGACCGGCGATTCCTACTACGAGACCCTGCTGACCCTGGGCGGGATCAGGGATATGGTCCGCGGATTCGAGGTCGTCGACTACACCCGGAAGATACTGCGGGACCCGGTCGGGTTCTCGGCGACCGAGATGGTCGCCCCCGGCTCTTTCGCCCAGGCCGCCGCCCTGTTCGTTTTCAACTACCTTTACTGGCTGATGCCCACTTACATATGGCTGCTGAAGAAATGAGCGGCGCCGCCGCGGGCGTGGAAAGATGAAGCTCCGCGGGCTCCTGGACGGAGAAAACAGATTCCCGGCCGCGGTTTTCCTTTTTGCGCTCGCGCTGAGGCTCGCCTATGTCCTGCCCCTTTCCCCCGACAAGCTGTCCCCGGACGCCTCCAGCTGGATGGACATAGCGCTGGGGATAGCGCAGGGCTCAGGCTTCGGCGGCACTACGCGGGCACCCGGTTTCGCTTTTTTCCTCGCCGGGATCTTTTCCGTGTTCGGCAAGTCCGTCGCGGCGGTCAGGGTCCTGCAGGCCGTGCTCGGGGCCTGCACCTGCGTGCTCATCTACAAGACGGGGAAAAGGCTGTTCTCGGAGAACGTCGGCAGGATAGCGGCCGTCCTGCTGAGCTTCTATCCCTATCTCCTGGCCTATACCGGCGACGTGATCAGCGAGACCTTCCTAACTTTCATGCTGGCCGCCGCCGTCTTCAGCACGGTGAAGACCGCCCAGGAGCCGGGCTGGAAGAACGCCGCCGTCACCGGCGTCCTGTACGGGCTTACCGGCCTGACCAAGTCCACCACGCTCCCCTTCTTCCTGTTCGCCTGCGCCTGGCTCTGGTGGAACACGAAAAGCTTCAGGACCGGCTTCCTGGCAGGCCTCTGCGCGCTGGCGGTGATAGTGCCCTGGAGCTTCAGGAATTATTTCCATTACGACAAGAGCTACATCATGCCCGTCAACACGCCCTGGTGCCAGCTCTACGGCTCCTCGTGCGACACCGCTTTCTGGTCCGAAACGATGGGCGAGCTCGACCAGCCGCAGAGCGCGGAGCTCACCGAGCCGGCCATCCCGAAGGACTGGCCGTACCTGCTGACCCTGCCCATCCCGGAAAGGGACAAGCTCTGCAGGAAGAAGGCCTTCGACTGGATCAGCGCCAACCCCGACAAATTCTACGCGCTGTGCTGGCTGCGGTTCAAACATTTCTGGCGGCTTTACCCGATGATGGCCTACCCCTGGCAGAAATACGCGGCCATGGCCACTTCCGGGCTCTATATCCCGCTGGCTTTCATAGGCTTCTTCCTTTCCCTGAAGCAGTTCAAAAGAACCTCGCTGCTGCTCGCGCTGTTCGCTTCTTACACCCTGGTGCATCTGTTCTTCGTGGTCGTGATGCGGTACAGGGTGCCTATCGACCCCTTCCTCATCCTCCTGGCCGCTTACACGCTGAACGCCGTCATAGAAAGGCTGAGGCCCAGGCCGGAGGAAACCAACGCCGACTGGGACAGGAAATGGGAAACACATAAGACCTCCAAGGCCGAGGCCTGGATAGCCTCGCAAAGGGACAAGGTGCTGAACGGCTGCCTGGACAAGCTCAAGGGGGACAGGAAAAAGGTGCTGGAAGTGGGCTGCGGCTCGGCCATCAACCTTAAGAGGATAAAGCGGGGCAGGGCGGACGTCGAATGCTACGCCCTGGACAGGAGCCCGGTAGCCATCGAGCTGGCCAAAAAGGAATTCCCGCTGGCCTTCGTGGGCGATTGCGAGAAGACACCCTTCGAGGACAAGAAGTTCGACCTGATCTACAGCTCGGGGGTGATGGAGCATCTCGGCGGCGAGGCGGCTTTCCTCGAAGAGATGCGGCGCATCCTCAAGGACGACGGCCTGCTGGTCACTTTCGTCCCTGCCAGGTACTCTCTCTGGCGCTTCTACCAGCTGCTGCTCTACTGGTTCGCCGGCAACGACTATGAAAAGTCCTACACCTACGGCGGGCTCTCCTCGCTTTTCCCCGCCAACGGCTTCAAAGAGGCCGATTTCATAGGTCTCGACCCTTTCAGCGTGCAGGGCGCTATAATGAAAATATTCGACGTTTCCTTCGACCCGCCGGTGAAAAGCACCCCTTTTAAAAGCGCTTATACCGAGATCTGCCTGGTGGCCGGGAAGAAAGCGGCATGAAGATACTGCTGATCTCCCTCAAAGGCCTGGGCGATACGGTCTACATGATACCGCTGATCCGCCGCCTCCGGGAAAAGTACGGCGAAGAGCCGATGACCCTGGTGGTGCGGGACAGGAAATGCGTGGAGCTTTTCGCCAATTGCCCCTATATAAGGCCGGTGCTGATACAGTATGCTAAGACCGACCCCGCCAGCCTTTACGGCCATCTCAAGACCCTCCTTGCCCTCCGCCGGGAGAGCTACGACGCCAGCATCACCTCCTACCCCTCCAACCGGCTGGTCTACAACCTGTTCGCTTTCTGCGCCGGGGCGAAGAAAAGGATAAGCCATTACTACGATTTCGCGCGCTGGCGCACCCTGCCCTTCCTGCAGGACTGCCGGGTGGACTCGGACCGGAAAAAGCACCAGGTGGAGAAGAACCTGGACCTGCTGTCCTGCCTGGGCCTGGACCCCGCGGCGGGGAAGCCGGACATGTCCCTGTGGCTCTCCGCGCCCGACGAAGAATACGCTCTCTCTTTTCTCCGGGAGAAAGGGATAGACCCGAAGACCGACCTGGTTGTAGGCGTGCACCCGAGCATCAGCAAAGCCCAGGTGTACAAGAACTGGGACGCGGGGAACATAAACGTTTTCGCCGAACTTATAGACTGGCTGTCTTCGGAATACGGGGCGAAGGTACTGGTGTTCGCGGGGCCGGACGAGAAAGATGCGGCGGACAAGGTGCTGGACCTGGCGAAGAGCGGGCCGGTCAGGCTGGCCGGCGCCGAGACCAATAAAATAGCCGCGCTGCTTAAAAACTGCCGTCTCTTCATAAACACGGACGGCGGCCTGGGCCCGCTGGCCGCCGCGGCCGGCGCCCCGGCCATTACCGTGCTGGGGCCCACCAGCCCCGCCGTGACCGCGCCCTACGGCGAGAAGAATACGGCTATAACGCTGGGGCTGGCCTGCGCGCCCTGCTACATGTACCCTTACGAAAGCACCGCCCCCAGGATCAAGTGCGAAGCGCCGGCCTGCATGGGGCTCATCGATATCAACAAGCTGAAGGAAGCCGTACGGAAATACCTGGGACCGGGAAAGGCCTGAGCGGCGGTTTGCTTTCAGCCAGCGAAAATCTATATATTAGTTATTCGGCAAGGAGAACGCTATGCACCTGATCCACAGGAAAACATGCAGGGTCTGCGGTTCGGCCGCCCTGACGCCCGTTATAGACCTCGGAGACCAGTACCTGCAGGGCCTGTTCGTCAAGCCGGGCAAGGAGCTCCCGCCCCAGAGGAAGATCCCTATGTCCCTCGTCCGCTGCGACCCGAAGCGGGACGAAAAAGCCTGCGGCCTGCTGCAGATGGAGCACTCCGTTCCCCCGGAGATCCTCTATTCCACCTACTGGTACCGCTCCGGCACGAACGCCACGATGAAGAACCACCTGAAGGGCATAGCCGAGGAAGCGGCCGCCATAGTGAACAAGCCGGCGGCCCTGGTCCTGGATATCGGCTGCAACGACGGCACCCTTTTCAGCTATTACCCCGGCGCCTATAAAAAGTTCGGCGTGGACCCTTCCGACGTGGCGCAGGGGATAGGCGGGGAGACCGCCACGGTAGTCCGGGACACCTTCCCCTCCGCGGAGCTGGCCGCCCGCGTCGGGCTGGAGAAGTTCGACATCGTCACCTCGATAGCGATGTTCTACGACCTGGAGGACCCGATAGCTTTCGCCAAAGGCATAAAGAGCGCGCTGGCCCCGGAGGGGATCTGGATCTTCGAGATGTCCTACATGCCCTCGATGCTCAGGATGAACTCCTACGACACTATCTGCCACGAGCACCTGGAATACTACAGCCTCGCCGTCATCGAGCATATCCTCAAGGCCGGCGGGCTGAAGATCTTCAACGCCGCGCAGAACGACATCAACGGCGGCAGCCTGCGCTGCTACGCCACCCACGCGGACAACTTCAAATACAGGAGCGGGGATTTCGCGCGGAATCTCCAGCGCCTGCACCAGGAGGAGTTCGACCTCGAGCTGGACACCGACAAGCCTTACAAGAACTTCCAGGACAGGATAGCCCTGCACCGGGACGAGCTCCAGCTGCTGCTCAGGAAGCTCAAGAAGGAAGGGAAGAAGCTCCATATCTACGGCGCCTCCACCAAGGGCAACACCATCCTCCAGTGGTGCGGGATAGACAACCACGTCGTGGATTTCGCCGCCGAGCGCAACCCGGAGAAATACGGCGCGCATACCCTCGGCACGGATATACCGATAATCAGCGAGGCGGAATCGAGGGCCCTGTCCCCCGATTATTACCTCGTGCTACCCTGGCATTTCAAGGCCGAGTTCGTCGAGAGGGAAAAAGAGGCGCTGAGCAAGGGCATCGGCCTGATCTTCCCTCTTCCCGAGATAGAGATAATCAAGAAACACTGACATGCTCAGCACCGACGTCCTCATCATCGGCGGCGGCCTGGCCGGGCTTTCCGCCGCGAAGGCTCTGGAAGGGAAAAAAGATTACCTGGTAGCCGAACGCGAGAACCGGCCGGGCGGGCTGGCGGCCACGCTGAAAAAAGGCCCCTTCCTTTTCGACTATTCCGGCCATCTGCTCCACCTGCGCTGGCCGGAAACCTCCAGGTTCATACTGGATGCCCTCGGCGGGAACTGCGCCCGCGTAAAGCGCGACGCCCGCGTCTTCGCGCACGGGGCCTGGACGCCCTACCCTTTCCAGGCCAACCTCCGCGCCCTGCCGCCCCGCGTGAAGTCCGAATGCGTGAGCGGTTTCCTGGCCGCGTACGCGGCCAGGCAGGCGCAGGCCGCCGGGAAAGCCCCGCCGCGGGGGAACAAGCCGGAGGTTTTCACCCGCTGGACCCGGCGCGTCTTCGGCGACGGGATCTCGAAGCATTTCATGCTGCCCTACAACGCCAAGCTCTGGCAGTACCCGCTGGAGCGGCTGACCACGGAATGGTGCGCCCCCTTCGTGCCCATGCCCAGCCCGGAGACGGTACTGAAGGGCGCTTACGGCGGGAAGCCGGAAATACTGGGCTATAATACCGTGTTCAATTACCCGAAGCGCGGCGGCATCGGCGCCCTGCCCGCGGCGCTGGCGCGGGACCTTAAAGGCCTGCGCCTCGGACTGGAAGTGGAAAGCCTCGACCTGAAAAAGGGCGTGGCGAACGTGAAGCATTTCGGCCCGGTGCATTTTAAGCGGCTGATAAACACTTCCCCGCTCAAGTACTTCGTCGAAAGCGCGGCGGACGCGCCGGCCGCTGTCAGGCGGGCCGCCGCCGGCCTCCGCCACAATACCGTCTACGTGCTTAACCTCGGCGTGAAGGGCGTAAAGTCTCCCATGCACTGGGGCTATTTCCCCGGGCCCGAGTTCCTGTTCTACCGCACCGGCATCGCCACCAATTTTTCCAAAGCGCTGGCGCCGCGCGGCTGCGCCTCTTTCTATATCGAGATCGCGACCCCGGGTTCCCCCCTGGACCTGGCCTCGGCGGAGGCGGCCGCTATAAAGGGGCTCAAGGCCTGCGGCCTTATAAAAAGCGCCGGACAGATAGTGGAGAAGCTCTGGCTGAAGATCCCCTGCGCCTATGTCATCTACAACCGGGAACGGGCCGCTGCCCTGCCGGTGATCTTCGACTGGTTCAAGGCGAGGAAGGCCTTCTCCATAGGGCGCTACGGGGCCTGGAAGTATTCCTTCATGGAAGAGAGCGTAAAGGAAGGCCTGGAAGCCGCCGCCGCGATTTTAAAGAAATAGTAACTATTCTGGTCCCTCTCCGGGGTCCGGGGTGGCCGGGGTTTTGCCCCGCGAACCCCGGAAGTTGGAAACCCTTGCGTCGGTTTCCCCCCGCCCGGCGGGGCCCCCCCTTCCGCATGGGGTTCGCGAAACAAAACCCCGGCCACCCCTCCAGCAGCACCTGAACAGTTACAAGGAATAATTATAATGCGGGACAGCTTAGAGCTCCCCTATTTAGCCACTCCCGGGTAGGCCAGCAGCTTCAGCGCCTGCCTGTCTCCGCTTACATCATAGACCCAGATGGAATCCCTTATTCTTTTGACCGGTTCGCGTCCGTCCAGCCAGCTGAACAGCGTGCTGGGGGTATAGTACAAGCCGAACCGGTTCGTGACGGAGACGGCCAGGAGCTTCTTTTTCTGCCCTTCCGGCGGCAGGCCGTCGCCGGGCAGTTTCGCGCAGGCGGTCATCAGGACGGGGGCGTATTTTATCCCGTAGGCATGCGGATCGGCGCAGCCGAAATAGCTGAGATAGATATGGCCCGCGCCCTGTTCTTTAACGTAGTCCCCCAGCTCTTTCAGACCCTGCCCCCAGTCCAGGTTGGAATCCAGGAAATACCTGTGCCCGCCCCGCGCCCCGCCGGCCGCTTCGTTGAAGTAGGAAATATAGCCGGGGAAGGCCAGCAGCGTGCCGGCGGCCAGCCAGGCGTACAGCAGGCAGACCGCTCCGCGCGGCAACAGCCGGCCCGGGGTCCAAAGCCCGGCGGCGGCCAGCCCCGACCAGACGCATAAAAGCGGATAGACCGGCAGTATATGCCTTATCCCCAGCTGCGTGCTGGAAACGACACCCATAAGCAGCCAGGCCCCGGCCGGCGCCAGCAAATAGAGGAACCGCTCCCGGTCCGCTTCGGAGCGGCGCGGGTCGAAGCCGCGGAAACCCGCTGAAGCCAGCAACAGAGCCGGCAGCGGGGTTTTAAGCAGGAAGGCCAGCGGGAAATAATACCAGCTTCCCGCGGCGCCGACTTCACCCAGCAGGTAGGTCAGATGGCCGGACTTCATCTCCCTGAAGACGGCCGCCCCGGTAGTCAGCCATTCCAGCGGCGAGACCGGGTAACAGCCCAGGCAAAGCCCCAGCGCGGCCCCTCCGACCCAGAGGGCGTACCATTTCAACCTCGACCCTCCCCATAAATAAAGATAAAGAAGGCAGAGCGGCGCCGGCACTACCGCCGTATATTTCCCGGCCAGGGCCAGGCCGAAGACCAGGCCGGCGGCCAGGGCGGCTTTCACGGAGGGGGCGCGGGCGCCGCGCCATAAAAGATAGACCGCCGCCGTACAGAGCAGGGCGTTGCCGATGTCGCTGGTGGCCAGATGGGAGTGGGCCAGCAGCGGCGGCATGAAAGCGAAAGCCGCCAGGGAGAAAAGGCCTGCGGCCGCGCCGCCGAGCCGGAAGGCCCAGGCCCCGGCCAGCAGAGCGAGCAGAACGCCGAGGAGAATATTGGCGGCCCGGCAGCGGCTCAGCAGGCTGTCCGGGGCGGCCGTATTGGAATAAATGAAATTGAAGCCGTAGGTCCTGGGCCCCGACCTGTACGCGGCTTCGTCGAAAGGCCTGAGTACGCCGGCCGCCGGCAGCGGCGCCGAGAACCAACGCAGCAGCAGAGGCGGGTTCCCCTGGGCCGGGGGCCTTCGGCCCGTCTGCCGGAAGGTCCAGCCGGAAACTATATTGAACGGTTCGTCGAAAGTGGCCGATTCCCCGGCCCCGCTCCGGAAGGCGAGCAGGGCGAAACAGGCCGACAGCGCCAGTGCCGCCGCCAGTTCGGCTGTCTTCGGCATGGTTATTACCGGGCGCGCCCCGTCATAATACTCCGGCCGCCTTAAGGGCTTTCTTGAGGGGGGCGCGGCGCGCTTCGGAGAGCGGCAGCAGCGGCAGGCGCGGTTCCGGCCGGCAGAGCCCGAGCAGGGAAACGGCGTATTTGACCGGGATGGGATTGGTCTCCGTGAACAGCGCCTTGACGAGCGGGAAGAGCTTATGGTGCAGCCGCGCCGCCGCGGCGGTCTTTCCCTCCAGGAAAAGCGAGCACAGTTTCGAGGACGCGGCGGGCGCCACGTTGGAGACTACCGAGATGCCGCCCCTGGCCCCGACCGACATCATCGGCAGCGTCAGGGAATCGTCGCCGCTCAGCACGGCGAAACCGGGGTCGGCGCCGTTCACCAGCTCGCTGACCTGGTCCAGGCTGCCCGAGGCTTCCTTTATCCCGGCTATGTTGGAAAACCTGGCGCGCAGGCCCAGGACGGTGGCAGGCAGCATATTCACTCCGGTGCGGCCGGGGATATTGTAAAGGATGACGGGCAGCCTGGTGGCCCGGGCTATTTCCGAGAAATGAACGGTCATTCCTTCCTGGGTGGGCTTATTGTAGTAGGGCACTATGGCCAGCAGCCCGTCCACGCCGAGGGCCGAGACCTTCTTTACCATTTCCACGGACTTGGCGGTGGAATTAGTGCCGACGCCGGGCACCACCGGGACCTTCCCGCCGGCCTCCGCCGCCACGGTACCGATGACTTCCAGGTATTCCTCCGGCGAGAGGGTGGCGGCCTCGCCGGTGGAGCCGCAGGGCACCAGGCCGTTTATCCCGTTCCGGACCTGGAAGCGGACTATTTTCCTCAGCGCCGCGAAGTCCACGGCGCCGTTCCTGAAAGGGGTCACTATCGCGGTAAAACAGCCTTGTAGCTTCATATTTCAATTTCTCCTTTGAAAACTATCCTGGCCGGACCCTGGATGTAGATCTCCGAGGCGCCCGGCCCCGCCGGCTTCAGCCAGACCCTGAACTTGTCGCCGCTGCGCGCGGTGAGGGAGACCGGGGACTTCGCCAGCCCGGCCAGCGCCAGGGCCACGGCGCCGGCCGTAAGGCCGGTGCCGCAGGCCAGGGTCTCGTCCTCGACGCCGCGCTCGTAGGTGCGCACCGCGACGCCGGAGCGCCCCGCTTTCACGAAATCCACGTTGGCCCCGGCCGGCCCGAAAGCCCCGTTGAACCTTAGCGCCCTGCCGAGTCCCCGCACGTCGGTGTTCTCCAGGTCCTTCACCGGCACCACGGCATGCGGCACGCCCGTGTTCAGGAAATGCAGCGAATGGACCCCCTTCGGATATCTTCCCTTGAAGTCCAGCCGGACCTCCGGCACGTCGGGCATCCGCATTTTCACTTTCCCGGCCGAAACTATCTCGGCCGGCAGGTCTCCGGCCGCGGTCTTAAGCAGGAATTTCCTGCCCTTCACCAGGCCGCTGCTGTAAGCCCACCAGGCGGCGCAGCGTGAACCGTTGCCGCAGAAAGCCGCGGAGCCGTCGGCGTTGAAATAGCGCACGTTCACGGCGTTCCCGCCGGCGCGGCCTGCATGGAGCAGCCCGTCGGCGCCCACGCCCAGGGTCCGGGAGCATAGTTTCCTGGCCAGCTTCCTAAGGGCCGCCGCGCCGGGCCGCCCGCCGGTCAGCAGGACGAAATCATTGCCCGCGCCGGACAGCTTCCAGAACTTCATTTTTCGCATGCCGCCTCCGCCGCTTTCCGGTGCGGGCCGAGAAAAGACCCGGCTATGCCGGCCGTGAAAGGGCCGCCGCACCGGGCGGCCAGGAAATACGGCTCCGCCTCTGTCCTCTTCCCCTGCGAATAAAGCGCCATGCCTTTCACCGCCGAAGCCAGCGGGTCCTTCCCGTCCAGGGCCAGCTCGGCGTCCGCGGCCTCTATCGCCCGGAGGGGCAGGCCGCCCAGGAGCAGGTAAAGGGCCCGCTCCAGCCGCAATTGCCTCGAAGACCCGAGGAGCAGCGCCCCGTCGATAGCGGAAAGGGCCTTATCGTAATTTCCCTGCCCGGCCCTCACCCTGGCCTCGGCCAGCGGCCAGAAAGGCGAGAGCGGCGCCGCCCCGGCCCCGACGCCGGAGATAAAAAGCGTTTCCTCCCAGTCGCGCTTGCGCAGCATGCAGAGGGCGTATTCCCGGAGGACGGCCTGGTCGAGAAAGTCCTGCAGGATCACGGCGCGCGAGTAGAATTCCTTGGCGCGGGTAAGGAAACCGAGGGCGGCGTAGGCCCTGGCCAGGCCGAGGTTGGCGGCCGCGTCGTCGCTCTTCCTGGAAAGCACCTTCAGGAAAAGCGGGGCCGCGTTCTCGGGGAAGCCGGCCTGGTTGTAGATGAGCGCCAGCCTGGAGGCGAACAGCAGGTTCTCCGGGTAAAGGCCCTGGGCGAGTTTATAAAGGCTGATGGCCTTGTCGGCGGCGCCGGTAGACTCGTAGCAGCGCCCTATATAGCCGTAGCCCTCCTCGCGCAGTTCCGCCGGCGGTTTCTCCCTGAGGAAGGCCGGCGAGAGCTCCAGCACGGCTCCGCAGTCGCCGGCCGCGAAGGCGGAGCGCAGTTTTTCCAGGCCGGCCGCCGCCCTTTTATCCGAAGCGCCTCCGAAGAGGAAGGCCTGCGCCGGAACGGAGCAGAAGAGGAGGAGCGCGGGCAGCAGGAGCCTCATGGTCCCGGTTTCTCCGCCAGCCGCGGCGCGGCGTAGAGCAGCAGGGCCTCGCGCGCGGCGTCGATGCGGCGGTTGGCCTCGATCAGCCCGGTCTCCCCGGCCTCCTCGCACCTGTCGAAATCCGCCACCGTCATATCCCCCACCTCGGACTTGATGACGAACCCCGCCGCCTTCTCCGCCGAAAGCGCCAGCAGCGAGCCGCGGATGTCTATGACCTGGAGGAGCGACATCAGGACGTTCTCCGGCGCGCGGCTGGAGACGTTGCTGATGACGCTGGCGAGCACCCAATCGGCGCCCAGCTGCCTGGCCGCGCCTATGGGGACGAAATCCACCACGCCGCCGTCCACCAGGTAGCGGTGGCGGTACTGCACCGGGGCGAAGATCCCGGGCAGGTTGGAGCTGGCCTTCACCGCTATGGCCAGCGGCCCCTCCGTAAAGACTATTTTCTCGCCGGTGCGCAGGTCCATGGCGGAGCAGGCGAAAGGCACCCTGAGGCCCTCGAAAGTGAGCCCCCCGAAGCGCGCGTCGAGAAAACTGTTTATGTGCGTCGGGGTTATCAGCCTGTTGGTGATAAGCAGGCTCAGCAGCTTTATGCTCTTGAAATCCCTGGTGATCTTCAGTTCCCTGGCGGCCCTGCCGAACCGCCAGATGTCCGGGACGGTGGAGCCGGAGGCGTAAAGCGAGCCTATCACCGCCCCTATGGAAGTGCCGGCGACGTAGTCCACCGGGAAACCCGCGTATTCCAGGGTCTCCAGCACCCCGGTATGGGCGAAGCCCCGGGCGCCGCCGCCGGAGAGGGCGAGGCCCACGGAAGGCCTGGCCGGCGGCTTCGACGAGGCGAGGCGGGTCCACAGCGCGTCCCGCAAGATGTCGTCGTCGGTCGCCTGCGCCGAGATACGGCCGGGGCAGGCGGCGAAAAGCAAGGAGAGAATAATGTGTTCTAATTTAAACCGCATTTTACACCCGCACTATAACCACTCAAATCGCTGTATGGGGTTCGCGAAACAAAACCCCGTCCAACCCTCCACTACCCGGGTAGTTACGTTTACTTCGCCAAGTCCCTGCCCTGCGCCCATTCCAGCTTTATGCGGGCGAGCAGCTGCTTATAGACGGCGTCCAGCGACTTCCTCTCCAGCTCGCAAAGCGCGCATAAAGCGCGCAGGGCCGCCATCGAAGGGCCGGCCCCGCGCAGGGCCGCCTCGTAATCTTCCTTCATCCCGGAGACTTCCGCGCCCAGCTTGGCGGCCTCGGCCTGCCAGAAAGCGGCTTCCCGGTGCGCCGAGAGGATCTCGAACCGTATGGCGTCCTGGAGCTCGGCGCGCTTCAGCTCGCCCTGGCGCTGCTGCGCCCTGCGCTGCTGCACCTGCGTCCAGATATCGTAGGAGAGCGGGAAATGAATGGCGAGGGAGGCCAGCCAGTTGCTGGACCTGTCCGGGTCCCCGGTCAGCGGCGTGAGATTATAGGAAGTGACGTCGTA
This sequence comes from Elusimicrobiota bacterium, assembly GCA_016207645.1. Taxonomy (GTDB): domain Bacteria; phylum Elusimicrobiota; class Elusimicrobia; order Elusimicrobiales; family UBA9959; genus UBA9959. The sequence continues at coordinate 36,730 of JACQPH010000101.1, read as the reverse complement.
ACTGGCCCCGAGGTAGATGGTGGGATAGCGGCGCACCAGGGCCATGTTCACGGCGATGTCGTCCATCTGCGCCTTGTAGAGCTCGCTCTTCAGCTCGGAGCGGGCCTCCATGGCCGTGACCAGGCTGCCGGTGGCGTCCGTCCTTACCGGGAGCGGCTCGAAACCGCCGTCGATGTCGACCTGGTAGCCGGGCTCGCGGTTAAGCGCCCGGCGCAGGTCGGTGAGCGCCGCCTCGGCCCCGCTGCCCGCCTGCTGGGCGTGGTCGGAAAGCCCGGACAGCAGCATGGCCGCTTCCAGGGCCTCGAAAGCGTCCTTGCGCAGGGAGGAATCCAGTTCCCGCCCGCGGCCCAGCCAGCGCGCCGCGGACTCGGCCAGGCGGCGCTGGTAAAGCAGGCCGTAAAAAGCTTTCTTGGCCGCCAGGGCGGCGTCGGCCCTGACGGCCTCGTAATTGGTCTTGGCCCGGCTATGGGCGGTCCTGGCCAGCTTGAGCGTATTGGTGTTCATCCCGCCGGTATAGAGCGGCTGCAGGGCCTGCGCGCGCAGGGAGTAGAATTCGTCCCCGGCCCGGGGGTCCACGTAGCGGCCGCCGAGCTCCGGACCGAGCAGGGCCGGGTATTCCAGGTTCGCGCGGCTGAGCGTGCCGGAAAGAGTGAGCTGCGGGAGGGCCAGGAAGCGGGCCTCGCGCATGCGCTGCCTGGCGATGATTATGTCCTGCTCCGCCGCCAGGGCGGCGGGGCTGTTCTTCACCGCTATGGAGACGGCTTCGTCTATGGTGAGCGTTTCGCCGCTCTCCCGGGCCGCGGCGGGAGCCGCGAGCAGGGCCAGCAGCAGGGCGAACTTCATGTTACCTCACACCTTGAACTTCGGCATTATCTCCGTTATCTTCTTCGAGAGGGCCTCGGCTTTCGCGCCCAGGCCCGCCGCGTCGGCCTCGACGCGGAATTTCTCGTATTCCTTGACTATCTCGTGGACCGCGCCCGCCATGATATTGAAGCTGTCCTGCAGGTCGGTCAGCTGGTCGCCCTTGCGCAGGTACACGCGGTGGGTCAGGTCGCCGTCGGCCACCGTGCCGCAGCTTTTCTCGAACTTGAAGATGGGGCCGGCCATGCGGTGGGAGATGACGGCGGACACGATGATCACTATCACCAGGTAAGTCGCTATCTTGATGGCGAACAGCGGGGCCATATCCTTTATGATGTCGAGCAGCGGCATCAGGTAGGGGTTCTCGTTGACCACCTTGGAAACGGTCCAGATGGCCTCCAGCCCGAAGACTATGAAGGCCAGCGCCACGCTGGCCAGGATCAGGGCCATGTAGTGGTACTGCAGGGTCTTCTTGATAAGTATGGTCTTTCGCTGGAACTGCTCCGGCGCTTTAGCTTCGGTGTTTTCGGTCATAAATGCTCCTAAGGGCTAAAAGAGGACTTCCATCAGGCCGTTCCAGTCGCTGGAAACGGTCTTGAGCTCGCCGGTGGCTTTTTCCAGCGGCACGCCCACTATCTTGTTGCCGACGAGGGCCGACATCTGCCCGAACTGCCCGTCGCGCACCAGCTCGGCGGCCTTCACGCCCACCCGTACGCCCAGCATGCGGTCGAACAGCGTCGGGGCGCCGCCGCGCTGCATATGCCCTATCACGGCGGAGCGGGTCTCGAAGCCGGTGTTCTTCTCGATGAAGCCGGCGATGCGCTCGCCCATGCCCCGGTCCTTCAGGATCACGTGGCCGAACTGGTCCAGCTCGCGCTTCTGCCCGCCTTCGCCCGCCGCGGGCAGGGCCGAGGCCTCGCTGGTCACCACGAGGGCGAACTTCTTCTTCGCGTAGGCCGCCTTTATCTTGGCCAGGAGGGCCGCGGTGTCTATCTCCTTCTCGGGGATGCAGACGAAATCGGCGGAGGAGGCTATGGCCGTGAACAGCGCCACCCAGCCGGCGTGGCGGCCCATCACTTCCAGCACCATCACCCGGCGGTGGCTGCGCCCGGTGTCCGTCAGGGCCTCGGCGGCTTCCATCGCCTTGGTCACCGAGGTATCGAAACCGAAGGTGTAGTCGGTGGCGCTCAGGTCGTTGTCCATGGTCTTGGGCACGCCGACCACGTTGAGCTTGTGCTCGCCGTAGAAGCGGGTGGCCACGCCCAGCGTGTCCTCGCCGCCCATGGCCACCAGGGCGTGCAGGTCCAGCTTCTTGAAGGTCTCCAGGCATTTCGCCACGTTCTCCGGCTTCTTGAAAGGGTTGGTGCGGGAGGTGCCCAGCATGGTGCCGCCTTTCATTATGATGTATTCCGTATTCTCACGGCTCAGCGGCGTGGTAAGCCCTTCCACCAGGCCCTTCCAGCCGTCGGTGAGGCCTAAGCATTCATAGCCGAACTTCTCGGCGGCCCAGACGCAGCCCTTTATAGCCGGGTTAAGCCCGGGGCAGTCCCCCCCGCCCGTAAGTACGCCTATTTTTTTCGCCATAAATTTCTCCTTGAATTACCGCCTCATCCTTTAAAAGCTCGTATTGTACCGCATCTGCACCATGCGCTCGGCCTTGCGCTTCGCGCCGTTGTCGAAGGCGCCGTTGCGGCCTATCTCGCGCACGCCCATGTCCAGCTGGAAGTAGGGGGTGACGTAGAGGCGGATGCCGGCGTTGAACCTGGCCGGGTCGTCGCTGTGGAACAGGCTGTCGTACTCCAGCATGAAGGCTATCTTGTCCTCCAGGGTGTAGTTCAGGCCGAGGAAGCCGAAAAGGTAGTTATTGTCGAAGTCCGGCACGTTGAAGCCTCCGTGCAGGGCGAGGCCGGCCAGGCCTATTTCCTTGGAGCCGACCAGGTAGAGGCCTTTGCCCTTCTCCAGGTATTTCTTGTCGGCCGGATCGTAGTAGTAGCCCTGCCCGTCGTAACCTACGGCGGCCGCCGGTATGTAATAGCCGCCGTCGAAGAAGCGGAACTTGACCTGGATCTCGGGGCGCCGCATCTTTATCGGGGAATCGGAACCGACCAGGCGATCCACCGACATCGAGGCCCCGAGGTTCAGGCGCTCCTGCACGCCGAAGTTCAGCCCGCCCAGCACGCCGCCGCCGGAATAGAAGCGGGTCTTGACCATAAAGCCGTAATAGTCGAGGATGCCGGCGGTCGGCACGTCGATCATTTCCACGTCGGGGATGACAACGGACTCGCCTTTCTCCTTGTCTTTCGCCGGGGCGGGAACCGCGGCCAGCAGCAGCAGCGCGAGCACGGAATTAAGTTTTTTCATCAGTCCTTCCTTATATTTATTCGTAGGCGTCAGGATCCGCTTTCCACTTTCCAGGTCTTGTCCCCCAGGAGCCGTTCGATATCGTGCAGCAGCGCGTCGCTCAGCGCCACCCGCTCCGTGGTCTCTATCATGTAGGTGCCCCGCCCCCTGGCGTTCACCTGGAAATAAACCGGGCACAAGCCGTGGCTTTTGCCTATGGCCGACTTCAGCTCGTGCAGCTGCTTCTCGTCGAAAAGGATGCCCTCCGGCAAATTGACCACCAGGCCGCGGGCCCATTTGTTCATGGCCTCGAACAGCGGGTAGGCCTCCTCGGCGATCAGCTCGTAGTTCTGCTCGCCGAAATCGGATTTCTGCACCTTGCCGGTCACCACCACCACCTTGTTCGGACCGAGCTGGGAGCCGTACATCCTGTACTTCTTCGAGAACAGGCATACCTCGACGTTCCCGGTCAGATCCTCCACCTCGAATTTAGCCCAGGTTTCCCCGGTCTTCTTGCTCTGCATATTCTTGAACTGCGCCACTATCCCGGCCACGCGCACCATGGCGCCCTCGGCGAAGCCGCCCGCCAGGACCTTGTCAGCCTGCGCGTTGGACACCATGCTCAGGTGCCGCCGGTAGCTGTTCAGCGGGTGCCCGGAGAAATAAAAACCCAGCACCTCGCGCTCGTTCTTGAGCAGCGCGTGCTCGCTCATCACGGCGGGGCCCTTTTTTTCCTCGCCGAAGAGCAGGGCCTGGTTGATATCGGCTATCTTGCCGCCGCAGAAGGCCTCTACCGCCTCCATGGCCTTCGTGCGGGAGAGCTCCGGCTTCCCGGCCGGGTAGAAGCCGTCGAAAGCCCCGCCCTTGGCCAGCGACTCCACGACGCGCTTGTTGAGCTGCTTGGAGTCGGCGCGCAGCGTGAATTCCTCGAAGGAGCGGTAAGGACCGTTCCTTTCCCGCTCGGCCACCAGGGTCTCCACCACGCCCTCCCCCACGTTCTTCACGGCGGTCAGCGCGAAGCGGATGGCGGGCTTGCCCTGGACTTCCTCTATCGAAAATTTCTTCCGGGAGCGGTTCACGCTCGGGCCCAGGATCTGGATCTCCATGTCCTGGGCCTCGCCGATATAGGTGACCAGCTTGTTCTCCTTCTCCTCGGAGTTGACGGCGCTCTTGCCTATCTCGCTGGTCAGCAGCGCGGCCATGAACTCAACCGGGTAATTGGCCTTCAGCCAGGCGGTATGGTAGGCGATCAGCGCGTAGGCCACCGAGTGGGACTTATTGAAGCCGTAGCCGGCGAACTTCGCCATATCGTCGAAGATCTTGCTGGAGAGCTTGTTGGAGATGTCGTGGTACTTCCTGGACTGCTCCACGAACTTGACGCGCAGCTTCTCCATGACGTCGAGCTTCTTCTTGCCCATGGCCTTGCGGAAATCGTCGGCCTCGCTGGGCGTGAAGTCGGCCAGCTTCTTCGAAATTTCCATCACCTGTTCCTGGTACACCATCGTGCCGTAGGTGTCCTTCAGGATGGGCTCGAGCAGCGGGTGGTCGTAGGTGATCTTCTTGCGGCCGTGCTTGCGGTCCACGAACATCTCCAGCATGCCGCTCTCGATGGGGCCGGGGCGGTACAGGGCGACCAGGGCGGCGATGTCGCTGAAGGCGGTGGGCTTGAGGCCCTTCACCAGCTTCTTCATGCCGTCGCTTTCCAGCTGGAACACGCCGGTGGTCTTGCCCTCGCAGAGCAGGTCGAAGGACTTCTTGTCGTCCATCGGGACCGAGTAGATGTCGAAATTTTCCTGGCCGGGCAGCTTGCGGATGAACTCGGAGGCGGTCTCGATGATGGTGAGGGTGCGCAGGCCGAGGAAGTCCACCTTGAGCATGCCGAGGGCGCCGAGCATGTTGCCGTCGTACTGGGTGGTGATGACGTCCTTGTTGTTGCGGTTGGCCAGCGGGACGTAGTCGGTGACGTCGTCCCTGGAGATCACGACGCCGGCGGCGTGCACGCCTGTCTGGCGGCGCAGGCCCTCCACCTTCATCGCTATCTCGAACATCTTTTTGAGCTTGGGGTCGCGCTGGTATTCTTTCAGCTCGTTGACCTCGTTGAGGGCCTTGTAGAGGGTGGTGCCGAGCTCGGCGGGGACCAGCTTGGCGATGGCGTTGATCTCGGCGAGCGGGATGCTCATCACGCGGCCGACGTCGCGCACGGCGCTCTTGGCCTTGATGGTGCCGTAGGTGATGATATTGGCGACGCGGCTGGAGCCGTACTTCTCGCGGACGTACTGCACCACCTTCTCGCGGCCGTCGTCGGAGAAATCGATGTCGAGGTCCGGCATGCTCTTGCGGCCGGGGTTGAGGAAGCGCTCGAACAGCAGGGAATTGGGCAGCGGGTCCACGCGGGTGATGTCGAGGGTGTAGGCGACCAGCGAGCCGGCGCCGGAGCCGCGGCCGGGGCCGACGGGCACGCCGATGCCGCGGCCGTGCTTTATGAAATCCATAACTATCAGGAAGTAGCTGGAGAAGCCCATCTTCCTGATGGTGTCGAGCTCGAATTCGAGGCGCTTGCGGTAGTCCTCGCCGGCATTGGGGACTTTTTTCCTCAGGCCTTCTTCGCAGAGGTCCTTAAGATAATAGTAGTCGCCGTCGCCTTCGGGGTGCTTGTCTTTGTACGGCTGGGGAATGTCGAAAGCGGGCAGGTGCAGCGTCTTGGTGTCGATCTTGATATTGCACATGTCGGCGATGACGAGGGTGTTCTTGACGGCTTCGGGGGTGTGGGAGAAGAGCTTGATCATCTCTTCGGGGGACTTGTAGTAAAGCTCGTGCTGGGTCTGCCTCATCCGGTCGGGGTCGTCCAGCGTCTTGCCGGTGGAGATGCAGACATGGGCTTCGTGGGCTTCCCAGTCCTCTTTTTTCTGGTAGTGGCAATCGTTGGTGGCGACGAGAGGGATGCCGGTGCGTTTGGCTATTTCGACGAGGCCGGCCATGGCGGCTATTTCCTCCGGGATGGTGTGGTCCATGAGCTCGAGGTAGAAGTTGCCTTTGCCGAGGATGTCCTGGTACTCCATGGCCATCTTGGCGGCTTCGTCGAGATGGTTCTCGGCGCAGTTCCTGGAGATGTGGGACTTGAGGCAGCCGGAGAGGCAGACGAGGCCGTCGGCGTGCCTGGCGAGGAGCTCGGCGTCGATCCTGGGGTCGTGGTAGAAGCCTTCGAGGAAGGAGGCGGAGACCATCTTCATGAGGTTGCGGTAGCCGGTCTCGTTCTTCGCGAGGACGGTCATATGGCCGTTGTCGCGGCGGGTGGTGCTCTTGTCGCGGTCCTTGCGGGAGCCGCGGGTGACGTAGCATTCGCAGCCTATGATGGGTTTGAGGCCGGCGGCGTTGGCCATGAAGTAGAACTCCATGGCGCCGTACATGTTGCCGTGGTCGGTGATGGCGAGGGCGTTGCCTGGCCGCGCGCCGAGGCCTTTGAGGAACTCGGAGGGATTGCCGTGCCCGTCCGAAAGGCGCAGCATCCCGTCAAGCAGCGAGTACTCGGAGTGGTTATGAAGATGTATAAATCCAGGTTGCATCGATATAATAAAGCGAAACCGCCGGCGTTCAGACAAACCCGCCGGCTTTAATTATATAAATAATCAGGGGACTAAAGGAATTTTGCGGAGAGAAGGAGGAGGGGGTCTGTCGCCGGATCGTGTAGGGTTCCCCTGCGGCAAATTATATAATATTCACAATAAGCCATTATGGACAAAACGGAGACGATACCGGTCACTATCGAGAAAAGCCACATAGTGACCATCGGTGAAAGGCTCTACAGCGAGGCTGTGGAGCTGGTGCGAGAACTTGTCAACAACGCCTATGACGCGGATGCCACCGAGGTGAGTGTGTCCCTTGGGCCCGATAAGATCGTCATAACCGACAACGGTTCCGGCATGGACCGGGAGGGGCTGAAGCAGTATTTCACCATAGGCTCCACCTTCAAGAAGCAGCACCGAAAGACCCCGAAATTCCAGCGGGAAAGGATAGGGGAGTTCGGCATAGGGAAATTCTCTTCGCTTTCGGCCTGCAACAGGTTCGAGATCTTCACGAAAAAAGGGGAGTTCGCGGCCACGGTCAGCTTCGACAAATCTGAATGGAACCGGTCGGCGGAGCACTGGCGGCTCCCCCTCACGATAGAAGCCCCGGAGCCGTCCCTGGCGGACGGCACCAGGATCACGCTGCACGAGCTGAGCAGGGCCTTCGATCCGGAAACGGTAGAGCGCCGGCTCCAGGAAAGCGTGCCGCTTAAAGCCCCGGAATTCTCGGTGTTCCTGAACGGCCGCAGGATCCAGCCGCGGTTCGCGGTGGGCGCCAGGATCCCGTTCCTGGAAGGCACGCCCTTCGGCGTGGTCCATGGTGAGATCGTGATAGCGCCGCGGACGCATTCGGACCCGGCGGCGGCGGGGATAGAATGCAGGGTGAGGCAGGTGACCGTCAAACGGGACCTTTTCGGACTTGAAAAGCTGATCGGGGGCGAAACAGCGAGGATCTCGGGGGAGGTCCACGCGGATTTTCTGCTGATCTCCTCCGACAGGACGAGTTTCATAACCGACAACGCGGAATACGCGGCCTTCGCGCAGGTCATGAAGCGGGTCTGCGAAAGAATAGCGCACGAGCTGGCGGCGCTCAGGGATGAAAAGGAGAACAGGCGGGTTTCAAGGGCGCTGAAGGAAGTGATGGCCAACATCCAGAGCGCCCTGCTGAAAAACCTTGAGTGGTGCCCCGCCGGCTTTATCCCGGACGAGAGGCGGAAAAAAGAAGCCGCGGGCGCCGGACACTCCGGGAGCGGGGCGGAGGAGCGCCCAAAACCGGCCGCCGGGAAGAAAAGGGCGAAAAGGCCGAAGCTCCGGCAGGTCACGCCGAGCGCCCTGGTGAAAAAACTGAAGATAGGCAGGCAGGGGCTGGCGCTTATCATGGACCATTTCGGCGCTTCCGCCCCGGAATCCTTCACGGAAGGCGAGATCATACACATTAACAGGGACCACCCGCTGTTCGCCAGGGAAGCCGAAAACAGGGAACGACATATAATGCACGTCTCCCGGCTGATAACCCAGGAAATAGCCCTCATGAGCCATCCCAGGAACGCCCGGCAGGCGTTTGAACGGCAGTCCAAACTTCTCAAGGATGCGTTCTCCACCGCGCCGGAGGGGGAAGGGCCGGAAACCCGCGTTCCTTAAGTAAAATTATTAGTCCATCATTAATAAGCGACAGAAAGGCCCCGATGGGGATTTTGCTGGTATATCTGTTTGTAAAACTTCAAGGATTTGTCAATTATAGTTGACAAACTGGTTTTTGTGATGTATAATATTATCAATGAACATCAACACAATTTCAATTATTGCCGGTAGCCGCGCAATCTCTCAGAGCGATTTGGCGAGAATGGCCGGGATATCACGGCAGGCTGTTTCCCGCTGGTTCAGGCAGGGGCGCCCGGAGATCGATGTCCGCGCCAGCCACCTGCAAAGATTGAGCCAGGCGCTGGGTGCCAGCATGGATGAACTCTCTCTGCCGCTGCCCTGCCTGGAATCCCCGGAACAGCGGGCCGCTCTGGGCGCCGGCCTTCTCTGGGACCGGCTTTACCCCGATGCGGGCCTCTTCGCGGCGGCGCTTGTGCGCGGCGAGGGGCGGGCGGTGGCGCGCCTGGTGGAGGTTTATGGCTTCTTCCTATCGGCCCGTATGCTGGGGCGGGCTGTCTGGGACCGTTTTCCGCAATACAAGAAGTACCTTCCGCCGGTGCGCCGGCGGCAGTTGGAGGAACTGTGGGCAACAGCAACTCGCCTCGGCTGGATCTAGCGGACCGGGCGCTGCCGGGCCCTCTCCTTGAGGCGCTCCGGCAGGTGTTCCACCGGCCTAACCCGGGGTGCGCCCTGGTCGGCGGAACCGCGCTGAGCGGATTCTATGCCGGACACCGGAGATCCGACGATCTGGACCTCTTCGCGCGCGACCGGCAGAGTCACGAGGCGGCGATCCTCGCTGTCCGCTCACTGAAAAGCATTGGCGCCGGGTTCGAGACTGAAAACCATGCGGGTCCCTACTACCGCGCTGTATGCCGGTTGAAGGGCCACTTCTTCACGGTGGATGTGGTAGAGGATCCTGCTCTCTTCAGGGCAGGCCGTTTCGTGGAGTTGCCTGATGGCGTCATCGTCGCGGATCTGGAGACACTTCTCAAGATGAAGTCGGCCGCCCTGGTGAGCCGCTGCGCGGAGAAGGATCTATACGACCTGATCTGGATCCTGGGGCAGGTTCCTGGGATGAGCCTGGAGCGGCTGGTCGCGCTCGGGGCCGAACTTGACGCCGGCCTTAACCCCGAGAGCCTGATTATCAGCGTCTCAGGCGCCCAACTGCGTTCCGAGGCCTGCGGCTTCGCCCTGGACCCGGCCGAGACTCCCGCGGTTGTCCATGCCCGGCTTGAAGAATTCCGCAGAAGCCTGCTCCAGGGCCTGATGCTCCTGGCAAAAAAGCAGCCGGTTCCGCCCCTGGGGGAGCTCATCCGGCGGCTCAGGCTCTTTGGAAAGCGCCCCCCACCCTAACCCTCCCTCAAAGAGGGGGAGGGTTAGTAGTGCTCTAAATTATCCCAAACCACGCAATTCACAAATTCCATTCTCAGCCACCGAGGTAATAGGGGGTCATATTGCCCCACATGTATTTGCGTTCCGCCCCCCGTCGCCCGCGACAGACGTCGGGCGAACAGGAAATTGATGATTTATTGAGGCGGGGGGTTTTGTGGAAATTATATAATTGAAGGATGGTGAATAAAGTTAGAGGGCATGCGGGACTGAGAGAGACGTTCCATAAGAAGCGGGTGGTTTATTCGGGGGCGGTGGATTTCAGGGCGGATACGGTGACTTTGCCGAACGGGAGGAAGGCGACTAGGGCTTTTATGTCGCATCCCGGAGCGGTAGCTGTATTGCCGGTGCTGGACGACGGGCGGATAGTTTTTGTCAGGCAGTACCGGTATCCCGTGGCGGAAGCGACCCTGGAGATACCTGCGGGGAAGCTGAATTCTATTTCCGACAAGCCGCTGAAGAGGGTTAAGGCGGAATTAAAAGAAGAGACGGGATATACGGCGGCCTCCATCAAGCCGCTTATTTCTTTCTGGCCCACCACGGCTTTTTCCAGCGAAGTGCTCCATATTTATACCGCTTCCGGGCTGCGCGGCGGCGCGCGGCAGAACCTCGACGAGGACGAGTTCGTCAACGTCGAGATCATGACTTTCGAAAAGGCCTGGGGACTTCTCAAGAAGGGCGCCGTCATGGACGCCAAGACCATCATAGCTTTGCAGGCGTGGAAGATAAAATTACAGGAGAAAAAATGAAATTCGACGCTACCGACAACCTGTGCGTGAACACCCTGAGGACACTTTCCATAGATATGGTCGGGCAGGCCGATTCCGGCCATCCGGGCCTGCCGCTCGGCGCCTCGCCCATGGCCTACGCCGTCTGGGCCGGCCACCTCAAATTCGTCCCCTCCGACCCCGAGTGGTTCGACCGGGACCGCTTCGTGCTCTCCGCCGGGCACGGCTCCGCCATGCTTTATTCGATGTTACACCTTTACGGCTACGGCCTCACCATGGAGGACCTCAAAAAGTTCCGCCAGCTCGACAGCCTCACCCCCGGCCACCCCGAGCACGGCCACACCAAGGGCGTCGAGACCACCACCGGCCCCCTCGGCCAGGGCTTCGCCAACGCCGTGGGGATGGCGCTGGCAGAACAACTGCTGGCAAAAAAACTGAACACCCCCGACTTCTCCCTCGTCGACCATTTCACTTACGTCCTCTGCGGCGACGGGGACCTGATGGAAGGCGTCTCCTACGAGGCCGCCTCGCTCGCCGGACACCTCAAGCTCGGCAAGCTCATCTGCCTTTTCGATTCCAACAATATCACGATAGAGGGTTCCACCGGCCTCGCCTTCAACGAGGATATGAAGAAGCGCTTCCAGTCCCAGGACTGGCAGGTGCTGGAAGTGGAGGACGGCAATAACCTCGACGAAATAAACGCCGCCATCAGGAAAGCGAAGCGCGAGACCGAACAGCCTTCGATGATAATCGTGAAGACCCATATCGGCTTCGCCAGCCCGAAGCAGGACAGCAGTTGCGTGCACGGCGAGCCGCTCAAGCCCGCCGAGATCCTGGCCACCAAGAAAGCGCTGAACTGGCCCTCCGAAGAACCTTTCTTCGTGCCCGAAGCGGCCCGCGCCCGCTTCGCCGAGCAGGCCGCCTACGGCGAGAAGGACCGCAAGCGCTGGTTGAAGCTGTGGAAGAAATACGCCGAGGCCATGCCGGAAAAAGCCGAGCTGGCCAAGGCCATGCTGGGCCGCGAGATCCCGGAGCAGCTGTTCGATCCCCCCACCACTTTCTTCGACAAGCCCGTGGCCACCCGCGAAGCCTCGGGGAAAGTGATCAACCTGATCGCCGACGCGCTGCCCGGGTTCACCGGCGGCTCGGCCGACCTGGGCCCGTCCAACAAGACGGATTTCCTCAAGGAGCCGGAGCGCACGCTGCATTTCGGCATCCGCGAGCACGGCATGGCCTCCATAGTGAACGGCCTCGCCCTGCACGGCGGGCTGATACCCTTCGGCGCCACCTTCCTGATCTTCTCGGACTATATGCGCCCGGCCATCCGCCTGGCGGCCCTGATGCGGACGCCCTCCATTTTCGTGTTCACCCACGACAGCATAGGCCTGGGCGAGGACGGCCCCACCCACCAGCCTGTGGAGCAGCTGATGAGCCTGCGCCTGATCCCCGGCCTTTTAGTGCTGCGCCCGGCCGACGCCTGGGAAACGCTTTACGCCTGGGAAGCCGCCGTGCGCCTGAAGCGCCCGGTCTGCCTGGCTTTCACCCGCCAGAAGCTGCCGCTGATGACGCAGTACCGGGAGAAGATAGCGGCCGGCCTCAAGCGCGGCGCCTACCTGCTGCGCGGCCCGTCCACCGTGCCTTCGATAGAGCTGATAGCGTCGGGCTCAGAAGTCTCCACGCTTTTCGAGGCCGCGGCGCTGCTGGAAAAGGACGGCATAGCGGCGCGCATCATCTCGGTGCCTTCCTTCGAGCTGTTCCGCGAGCAGGACAAGGCCTACAAGGAATCCTTATTCCTCCCCAACCTGCCCAAGCTGGCGGTGGAAGCCGGCCGCAGCATCGGCTGGACCGACCTGGTAGGCGCCGAAGTGGAAGTGCTGGGCGTGGAAACTTTCGGCAAGTCGGCCCCGACGGCGAAAGTGTACGAGGCGATGGGCATTACCGCAGAAGCGATAGCGGCCAAGGCGAAGAAGATAGTGAGATAGCGAGAACCGCACCCAAAAAAGTCCCCGCCGTCTCTTGTACGGCGGGGACTTTTTTATTACTGCTAAATCGCGCGGGCGCGGCGCAGGCCCCAGAGGGAGGCCAGGGCGAAAAACCCGGCGGGGGCCAGGCCGGCGGCCAGCGGCGGCAGGAGCTCGGCATTGCCGGCCTCCTGGCCCATTATAATCATCGCCCAGAACAGGAAGCCGGCCCCGACGGCGAACCCGACGCTGAAGAGCCTGTTCCCGCCGCGCATCAGCATGGCCATGGCGGCGCCGATGAGCGCCATCACCGGGTTGGCGAGCGGGGCGGCCAGCTTCACCCACAGCAGGGTGCTCTCCTCGCTGGAGGGCGCCCCGACGGCCTTTAGCAGGGAGAGGCGGCGCAGCACGTCGCGGGTGGAAACCCCGTCGGGCACCAGGCGCTCCAGCACCAGGTCCTCCGGCGGCACGGCGACGGCGGAGGCGTATTCGGCGAAGCGCTCAGTGCGCGGGCTCCCTTCCCCGGAAAAGGTGGTCACCACGGCGCGGGAGAAGATCCAGCGCTTTTCGCCCGGGTCCCAGCGCGCGCTGCCGGCGCTGGCCTCCAGCCAGAGCCGGCCGCCGCGGTACGTGTTCGCCACCAGCCCGGCCATGGTCTTGCGGCGCCCGTCGAAAAGGGCGGCGGTCACGAAGGTCTCGCCGCCGGAGGAGAAAGCCACGTTCTTCTTCACCAGGCGCTGCCAGTCCTCGCGGCCGCGCATCTTCTCCTCGTACAGGTGGGTGGAGCGGAGGAAAAGTTCAGGGGCCACGGTCTCCTGCAGCAGGAACTGGCCCGCGCCGGCCAGCAGCGAGCAGGCCAGCAGCGGCTTTATCATGTCGAACGGCCGCCAGCCGCCGGCGAGGCCCGCCTTCCATTCTCCCCTGGCCATCATGCCGCCGAGGGAGAACAGTACGGCCAGCAGCGTGGCTATGGGCGCGATCTTGACCATGAAGTACGGGGTCTGGTAGAGCACGTAGCGGAAGAACACCCCCGCGCCGGCCCCGCTCCGGATGAAGAAGTTAAGGGTGTCGAAGAGGCTGCCGAAGAGCAGCAGCAGACAGAACACCGCCAGGCCGAACCCGAAGGGGGCCCAGAAGCTCCTGGCGATATAGCGGAAGAAGATCTTTTTCATCTGGCGTAAAGCCTGCGCTTCCACAGCCAGGCGCCCGCGCAGGAAGTGAGCAGCCCCGGCAGGAAGATGGCCCACGGGTACAGCGCAGGGTGTTTGCGGCTCAGGACCATCCCGGCTACGGTCAGCCCGTAGAAGAACAGGATCACCGGCAGCGCCAGCGCGAAGCCGGCGGAGCGCCCGCGCTTCTCCAGCCCGACCCCCAGCGGCGCGCCGACGAGGAAGAAGGCCAGCGGCGCCAGGGCCATGGCGAACCTGGACAGCGCCTCCACCCTGTACCTGGCCGCCTGGTCCGGGTTCCCGGACGCGGCGGCGCGGGAGAACAGCTCGGAAGAGGTCAGCTCCTTGGGGCCGAGCCTGCGGCGGACGCCGGAATCGGAGAAGAACGGGAGCATGGTGGAGTAAGTGGCGAAACGCCCGTAGAGCGCCTGCTCCGGGCGCCCGAAGTCGGTCTGGCTGAACTGGCCGTCGGAAAGCTCTATCTCCAGGCCGCTTTCGTTCAGCATGCTGTAGCGGCCCGCGGCGGCGTTGATCTTGTTGGCGAAAGCCGGCGCTTCGCCCTTGTTGATCCTCCGGAACAGCTTCACGCCGCGCATGGCGCCGGTCAGGCTGTTGACCTCTTCGGCGTAGAGCGTCCAGTCCGAGAGCCTGTGGAAGGTGCGCGGTTTCAGGGCTATCTTGGTGACGCGGGTCAGCATGGTCTCGGTGTAATCCCCGGAGAGCTTCTGCCCGGCGGGGCCGATCCAGCCGTTGACGGCGGCCAGCAGGAGCGAGGACAGGAGCGCCGCCCCGAAGACCAGGGAGAAGATCTCGAAGAAGGAGTAGCCGCCGGCGCGCAGGGCTATTATCTCCCCGTCCCGCGACATAGCCCCCAGGCTCAGCAGCAGGGCCAGCAGGAAGGCCAGCGGCAGGGACATCCCGACGATGCCGGGCAGGAGGTAGAACATGCTCTTCGCCAGGAAATAAAACGAGTAGCCGGACAGCACGCCCCGGCTGACCACCTGCACGAAGTTCAGCATGACCAGCAGGGAAACGAAGACGAAAAGGGAAAGCGCCAGGAACCTGGCGAACACCCGGAGCACGTAGAGGCGGGCTATAGGCACGGCCATTTATTTATTCTATTATATATCGGCGGCGCCGTGGAAATTTTTCACGACGGCGTTATTTGGCCTGCCCGGGAGATCGGGCCGGCTCTGTGGTTTTGTGTACAGGTAGTGGAGGGTTGGCGGGGGTTTTTTTTCTCGAACCCCTTGCGGAAGGGGGGCCCCGCTACGGGGGGAAACCGACGCAAGGGTTTCCACTTCCGGGGTTCGCGGGGCAAAACCCCGGCCAACCCGAACTCCCTATAGCGACCTGAGCAGTTACGTTTCTATACAATGTGAACGCGAAAGCAACGACTATCCTGCTCCTCACGGCCCTGGCCTGCGCCGCGCCCCTGCGCGCCGAGGATTTCGACGCGCCCTTGCCGTCGGGGGGCCGCTTCCTGCTGCTGGAAAGGGAGGACCCGGGCGCGATCCTCTCGAGCCCCGGGGTTTCCACCGCCGCGGAGACCGGAGAGCCCGGCGACTTTTCCGGCGAGCTGCCTTTTTCCTACAGCCGGGACTCCTGGAATTCCGCGCGGGAGGCCGTGGAGACCGGCCGCTTCAAATCCGAAGAGCTCCTCCCCCCGCAGCCGGCCACGCTCCCGACCGAGGAGCCGGCCGCCCCGGAGCAGCAGGTGGAGTTCCGCGAATCCGGCACCAGCCTCTCCGTGACCGGCCGCAAGGTGATAGCCCTCAGCTACAGCGGCAAGAAATTCCTGAACGAGCAGACCACCGCCACCAGGGCGCGCAGCCTCAGCCTCTTCGAGATCACCCAGCAGATGCAGGTGCGCATGCAGGGCAAGGTCGGCCAGAAGATCACGGTCAACGTCGACTACGACGACACCAAGCTGGACAAGCAGGACATCTCCGTGGTCTACCAGGGCGACCCCAGCGAGGTGGTGCAGAACGTCTCCTTCGGCGACATAGACCTCTCGCTGCCCGCCACCGAGTTCGTCTCCTACAACAAGCAGCTGTTCGGCATCAGGGCGGACCTGAAGACCAACCGCCTCAAGATGACCTTCGTGGGCTCGCGCACCAAGGGCCAGACCAAGACCAGGCAGTTCACCGGCAACACCCAGTCGCAGGGCGTGGACATCCTCGACACCAATTACCTGCGCCGCAAGTATTACGACGTGACCTTCGGCAACACGGCGCGCCTGCCCGTCAAATCCGGCACCGAGCGCGTCTACATAGACCAGCAGACCCTGGCCCAGGTGGACGGCGTGACGGTCTTCGCGCTGACCGGCAAGGACCTGGCCGTGCAGACCTCCACCTATACCGGGCGCTTCCAGCTCCTGAGCCCCGGCATCGACTACGTGATGGACTACTCCAAGGGTCTCGTGACCTTCAACCGTACGCTCAGCCCGCAGGAAGTGGTGATCATCGACTTCCAGAACGCCGGCGGCACCCAGCTGTCGCAGAACAGCTCCACGTCCACGCTGGACACGGCGGCGACGCTCGCGGTACCGGCCATAATAAAGACGCCCAGCGATATCGCGCTCTCCTCCGACACGGCCCTGGCGGCGCAGCAGGTCTCCCATAAGCGCGAACTGAAGACCTATTATTCCATAGGGCAGTCCAATATCGTGCGCGACAACGGCAACGGCAACTTCATACTGAAGGTGCAGGACCTCAACCGCACCGAGGTCCTGCCCACCATTACCAACAACATGCCGAAATACCCGGACACCATCGAGGTGGATTTCGAACAGGGCATCTTCCAGCTCAAGCAGCCCTTCACGCTCGACGGCGAGCCGGCCACCAGCCCGGATCCGCAGATCTACTCCGCCGCGCCGAGCTCCAAGCGCGTGCTCCGCGTGGAGTATTCCTACCGGTTCAAGACCTTCCTGCTGGAGCCGAGCATCGTGCTGCAGTCCGAGGTGGTGCGCGTGGACGGCAAGAAGCTGGGCCGCAACGAGGAATACTTCATCGATTACGACTCCGGCTTCATAACTTTCTACTACCCGGAGCGCGTGGGCCAGGACTCCAAGATAGAGATAGTCTACGAGGTCTCCCCCTTCGGCGGCGTGGGCAACCAGTCCCTGGTAGGCGGCCGGGTCTCCTACGATTTCGGCAGCCATTTCTCGCTCGGCTCCACCCTGCTGTACCAGGGCGGCATCAAGGCCAATACGGTGCCCAATATCACGGACCTCACCAACAGCATGATGGTCTACGAGGGCGACACGCAGCTGAAAGGCCTGAACCTGCTGGGCCTGAAAGCCTCTCTCGGGGCGGAGGCGGCACAGAGCCGCCTGAACCCGAATCTGAACGAGAACGCCCTGATAGACAATATGGAAGGGGTGAAGCAGGAAGATTCCCCGTCCATGGACAAGAATTTCTGGTTCATAGCGGCCAACCCCACGGCGGGGCCGGCCGACCCGCTGGCGCTGCCGCAGGACTGGTACAACGAGAACGTAAAGATCAGCGAGATAAACCCCGCCTCCGCTTCCGAAGGCACCCAGCAGGTGCTGTCGGTAAGCTACGACTTCACCACCTCGCAGGAGATCTCCATAGTCTACCCGCTTTCCGCCACCGGCCTGGATTTCTCGCAGAAGAACGTGCTGGAACTGGTGGTCCACGGCTCGACCGGCGCCGCCGGGCCTTTATTCAATATCCACCTCGGCCAGATCAACGAGGACGCCGACAATACCGGCGGGCAGAACTTCACCTGCGCCTCCGGCCTGGTGCTGACGGCCGCGCCGAAGAGCGAGGACCTGAACTGCGACCAGCAGGTCTCCAGCACCGAGGATATCGGCTGGCTTTACAAGGTGGGCGCCAGCGAGAAGCGCTACGGCGCCGGCAACGGGCGGCTGGACTCGGAGGACCTGAACAAGAACGGCCGCCTGGACGCGCAGGATTTCACCGGCGGCAGCTTCGGCTACGTGAACGGCTCCAAGTTCAGGGACAATAACGACTCGGGGACCGAAAAGAACCAGATAAACTTCAACGGCTGGCATACCCTTTACCTGCCGCTGGCCATAACGTCCACCGACACCTTCAAGTGGAACGCCGTGAAGCAGGTCCGCATCTCGCTGAAGAAGTCGCCGGGAGGGTCCAACTCCGGCGTGGTCAAATTCGCGCGCATCTCCGCCGTGGGCAACACCTGGACGGTGCAGTCGAGCACCAACACCGGCTCCATCCAGGCCATAGCGGTGAACAACGTCGACAACCCCGGCTACACGCCCATCCACGAGGCGGGCGGCGAAGCGACCATAGTCTACAACGACCTCTACGGCTCGGCCTCCGAGCAGAAGCAGAAGAGCAATTCAGGCACGCTCTCGGAGCAGACCCTGTCCCTGAACTACGAGAACATCTATTCCTCCTCCACGGTCCACGTCTACCGCAAGTTCAGCACGGCCATAGACGTTTCCCAGCACGAGAAGGTCCGCTTCCTGGTCAAGAGCGAGAGCGGGGCGCAGAGCGGGGTTAACTTCTACGTCAAGTCCGGCGACGTCAATAATTACTTCAAGGCCTCGGTGCCGCTCGACTTCACCGGCTGGAAGCTTATCACCATAGGCCAGGAGGACACCCCGGGCGGGGACAAGATACCCGACTTCTGGGTGCGGTCTACCCAGGGCGTGGAGATCTCCTCCAGGGGCACACCCAGCCTGCAGCAGGTGCCGCAGTTCATCGTCGGCCTGGAGGCCACGGACGGGAGCGGGCACGCCGGCACGGTCTATTTCAACGAGCTGCACGTGGCCGACCCGCTCACGCGCACAGGCAGCGCCCGCAAGGTGGAGGGCGTCTTCGAGATCCCGGGCTGGTTCAGCTTCGGCGGCAAGCACCGCTTCATGGACCGCAGCTTCCAGACTCCGGTCACCGCCATAGCCAACCAGGACAACGAGCAGAACACCGGCTACCTCAATATCACCCGGCTGTCCTTCTTCCCGGTGAACGTCACGGCCGCGCGCCAGATAACCGTGACGCCGAACACGCTTACCACCGGTTCGAACAACCTGGTGAACTCCCTGCAGCAGGGGCGCGTGAAGAAATTCGACGGCGCGGCCTCCGGCAGCCTCAATATAAAGGCCCTGCCCACGATCGGCCTGAACTATTCGAAAGGCATAACGGACTACAGCCTGCTCAGCCGCACGGACGACAGGAACCTTTACGCCGCCAACCTGTCCTACTCGGTGCCGGGCGCGCTGCCGGTGCTGCCCCGTTCCATCAGCCTGAACTATTCGCTCGGGCTCAGCAAGGTGGATTACGACGCCTCCAAGCTGCTGGTCGCGGACAGCCTGTTCAGAACAAAGGAGCGCACGGACGCCTACGGCGCCAAGTTCTCCTTCATCCCCTGGAACGGTTCCTCCCTCAACCCCGGTTACTCGCTGCAGACGGCCCGCGAAGAGCGCGCGCCGGTCTCCGACCCGCTGAGGTCCGAGCACTACAACAAGTCCCTGCAGCAGACCGTGGACGCCAATTCCAACCTGCTGTTCGCGCGCTGGCTGAACCCGGCCGTGAACTATTCCGTGACCACCATAGAGAGCAACAATCTCAACGTCACCACCGTCACGGTGGCGCAGACCTCGCAGCTCTTCCCGGCCGGCCGCATCAAGAGCGTGAACCGGACCGCGCAGGGCGGCGTGAGCCTTACCCTCAACATGAACGACCTGGCCCCCAGGAACCGCCTCCTGCGCTCCCTGGTGCTCTCCTCGAACTACCAGATCCAGGACGGCGACTCCTGGGCCAACGTCGAGAAGGAGTACGACACCAGGTCCCGCCTCTGGCTGCGCGACTCCATGAGGCCGGCCAGCCCCTTCGCCCAGCGCAATTCCGTGACGCTGCGCGACACCGTAAGCTCCACGCAGCGCTGGCAGCCTTTCGAGGGCTACACGCTCAAAGGCTCGGCGGCGCCGCTCAGCACTCTTTCGCTGACCAACAATTTCAGCAACTCGGTGCAGCGCTCCGAGGTCACGGGGACCATCTCGAAGAGCGTCAACCGCACTTTCCCGGACATGATACTCTCCCTCTCGCAGCTCGAGACCCTGGTGCGGGCCCGCCGCTGGGCGACCAGCGCCACCATTAACCTGAAGTATTCGCGCAACACCAACGAGGTGAAGGCGGTCTCGCTGGACACTTCCGGCACCTACGGGACCGACCTGCGCTTCAGGCTGCTCAACAAGGTGGACACCGCGGCCAGCTACAACCTGCGCCTGACGGAGAAGAAGGACCTGCGCGTCAACCAGCGCACGCAGGCCGTCACGCATAACGACGCCACGCTGCAGGGCACCTTCGATTACAGGAAGTTCCGCTTCACCCCGAAGGCGGACTACGTTTCCGACAAGACCCGGGCGGCGCTCGGCGTGGTGACCGCCAATACTAGGACGATAACCCCCAGCCTGCTGATCAAGTCCGACTTCCAGCTGCCCAAGGGGCTGAAGCTGCCCTTCATGAAGAAGACCATACTCTTCACCAACCGCATTGTCTGGACCACCACCCTCAGCTACGCCATCAAATCCTCGCCCATCACCATAGCCGACAACAACAGGCTTTTCTCGCTCAACACCAGCGCCGACTACGAGGCGGCGAAGAACCTGCGCCTCACTTTCAACGCCGGGCTGCAGCGCTTCTGGCATAAGTTCCTCAAGCAGGAGGAGTACCTCTCCTACCAGGCCGGCAGCACGCTGACTTTCCAGTTCTGAAAGCGGGGTAGAGGGTATAGGGTAGAGCGCGGCGGAGAGAGGGGGGCGGGGGATTATGGATCTTGATCCGGGAAGTATCGGGAAATATCTTTTAAATGTCGTTCTGCCCGCGACCTGCGCGCATTGCGGCCTGGACCTGCATTACCTGGACGACGCCCCGCTCTGCCCGGCCTGCAGCGGGGGTCTGGAGCCTCTCCCGGCCCTGCGCTGCGAAGCCTGCGGCCTGCCGCTGGACAGCGGCGGGCGCAGCTGCCGGGACTGCCGCGGCGGCGCCCCCCGCTCGCTGGCCCTGGCCCGCTCGGCTTTCGTCTTCAACCCGCAGCTGCGCTCCCTGGTCCACGCCTTCAAGTACCGGGCCCGCGAGGACCTGGCGGCCTTCCTGGCGGAGAAGATGGCTTCCGCATTCCCCGCTTTCCCGGAGCTGGCGCCCTACACTTTCGCGGCAGCGGTGCCGCTGCATCCGGCCAAGCGGCGCGAGCGCGGCTTCAACCAGGCGGAGCTGCTGGCAGCCGCCCTGGCCCCCTCCTGCGGCCTTTTCCACCTGGAAGGCGCGGCCGGCCGCACCAGGAACACCAAAAGCCAGACTACCCTCTCGAAGGAAAAGAGAAGGTCCAACATCGCCGGCGCCTTCGCCATAATAAAGCCCGAGCTGGTGAAGGGCCGGAACATCCTTCTCGTGGACGACGTAGCCACCACCCTCGCGACTCTCGAAGAACTCGCCTCCGAGTTCAAAAAAGCCGGCGCCAGGTCCGTCGCGGCCTATACGCTGGCGAGGGAGCCGTAAGAGAGGTTTTAGAATTCCACGTCGAAGATGTAGGCGGAGTACGGGGGCATCTGCAGGAGGCGGAGACCGCCGTTCAGGTCGGAGGATCTGAAGGAGAAGAACCGGTCCGAGAGTTCCTCGAAGATGGCGGTAGCCTCGCCTTCGCTCCTGATGTTGACGTTCACCACGCCGCAGGAGACCTCGGCGGAGTAATTCACCACGATAACCTTCAGGGTCCGGCGCTGGGCCCAGGACCAGGCCAGTATATTGGCGTTGGTGGCGTTCTCCTGGTCGCAGGGCCGCACGTCGAGCAGCGCCCATTCCCCTCCGTGGAAGGCGGGATGGTCGGTGATCTTCAGCAGCTTGGCGTAGAACTTCTTCACTTCCTGGTCCGGGACGCGCTCGTAAAGCTCGTTGAGCTGGAGCGGGACCCGCGCCTTTATGCCGTCCAGCTGGTTGTCGTTGAAGAAACGCAGCCCCTTTATCGTGGAGACCACCACGGCGGCGGCCAGGGACTTCTGCCTGCCGAAAGCGCCCAGCGAGGGCTGCTCGTCGTGGTTGTCTATGAAGCGGGCGGAGCGCTTCTGGTAAAGCTTTTCGGCGCGCAGGTGGCCGCGCAGCTCCTGCGGGCCCTGGAAGCGCAGCCGGTCGTAGGTGCCCTTGTCGTAGGTATAGTCGAAGCCCATCTGCTGCACCCGCCATTCCAGGCCCCAGTAGACCTCGGCCAGGAAGACGAAGCCGGGGTGCTTCTCGGTCACGGAGCGGATGGCGCCGTCCCAGAACTCCTCCTGCGGGCGCTTGTAGCCGCCGCGGCCCAGCAGGGAACCCCAGGTGGTGTCGTGGATCTCGTTAAGGGTGAGCATCACCATGTCGCAGCGGACGCCGTCGGCCATGTCGGCTATGCGCAGCAGCACGGAAAGCATGCGCTCCCTGGTAGCCGGGTTGAAATAGTTGAGCTGCGCGCTGTCGGTCCAGGCCGGGAAGTTGGGGTCGCGCCCGTAGGCTATGTAGCGCTTCCTGTCCCCGGCCTCGAGCTCGAAGAACCAGTCGGGATGCGCCCTGAAATCCTCCTCCGTGCCGTTTATGAAGCAGTCCGGGTTCTCGGCTATGTAGGGATTGTCCTTGGCGGTATGGTTGGAGACCAGGTCCACCATCAGCTTCATGCCCATGGAGTTGAGCTTCTCCTTGAGCGCCTTCAGCTCCCACTCGAAGCCCAGCTCCGGGTTCAGGCGGTACCAGTGCACGGAATAGGGGGAAGGCCCCACGGCCTCCGGTCCGAAGCCGGGCGGGAGGTTCTTCAGGTCTTCCAGCAGCGCCTTGTCCCCGCGCGCTATGCGCTCGGACTCGGGGCTGGGCTCCCAGACGCCCATCAGCCAGACTATGTCGAAACCCAGATGGCGCAGCTCCAGCCATTCCTCGTCGGGAATGGCGGAGAGCTTCATCTCGGGCTGGGAATACTTTACGCGCAGCTGCTTGAGCCACAGCCTGGTGTTGATCTCTATGAGATGCGGGTTCGCGCGAAGCATATTCCTGCCTTTATTGGAACGGTTTTCCCCAGACCCGATTATAGCAAATCAGGGCGGTAAGGGCTCGCTTATTCGTCCTTAAGCCAGAGCAGGGCCAGCTTGTAGGTGATCACGCCGAAGAGAACGATCAGGAGGACGCCGGACAGCACCACCCGCCAGGCCCAGGAAGACGCTTTGCGCGCCGGCAGGTCGGCGGAGTCCATTATTTCATAGATCCACCATTTCGAGCCGGCCACGTTGGAGACCGAGACCAGCAGGACGCGGCCGCGGAAATAGACCTCGCTCGCGAAATTCGGCGTATCGCCGTCGGCGGCCAGGGAAAGCAGCTTTATGACCTCGGCCGGGGCTTTCAGCCCCGGTTTCACGATCGACATGCTCATGGAGTCCGCGATCACCTGCCCGCCCATGTCCACGAGGCCGAAATTGCCGTACGAATTGCGCCCCATCAGCCGGACCACCTCGCCCACGTAGGCCAGGCTGAGCCGGCCGGCCAGATAATAAGCCGGCGCCGGGCCGCTCTTCATGAGCGGCTCCGCGAGGACCAGCGCCGGGGGCGTGTATTCCCCGTACTCCACCGCCCCGGCGGGCGAAAGGGTCCTTTTGGCCTCGGAAAAGATCTGCGTTCCCGAATAGTCCGGACGCGAGCTTACGCTTTTGTCGGCCGTGAACCGGGCCAGCTCCGCGCCGGAACTCCCCAGCAGCGCCAGCTCGGAATAGATGAACGGGTTCGCCCTGACCCTCGCGGCCAGTTCCTCTTTAAGCGCCGCGGCCCCGGCGCCGGCCTTGCCCCCGGCCAGCCTGGAGAGGCTGTAGTTCAGGTTAAGCACGTCGGAGATTATCCCCGCGCCCGTGCCCGTGCGCAGTTCCAGGTAGCTCAGCGCGTCCTTTTTCTGCAGCTCGCTCTCTCCGTAGATGAAGTGGCTGCTCAGTATCAGGAAGGGCACGAGGAAAAGCCCCGTTACCGCGGCCATGAATTTGTATTTATTGTTCTCTTTCATTGGTGGAAGCCGTCCTTCGGTCATTTGTTCCCGCCGGCGCTCTTAGCCGTCTTCAGCCTGCCCTCTACCCATTTGCCTATGCCGCTCTCCGTCCAGGCCAGCGTTTCCTGGAAGCCCAGCCCCACCAGGGCGCAGAGCGCCCAGAGCGACCAGAGATAATAACGCAGTTCTATCCCGCCGGTGGCGGGCACCTGCTTTATGGCGGCCAGGGGGAGCACCGGCAGCAGGGCCGCCGCCAGGAAGAAAAGCAGGCGGTCCTTCCCCCGGATAAAGGCCGCGTACACCCCCAGGAAAAGCAGGACCAGCAGGAACTTATAATAAAGGGTGCGCGGCAGTTCGTAGGCCAGGCTGCGGCCCAGCCCGCTGAAAGCGTCGCGCGCCGCGCCGCCGGGCCCGTCGCGGAAGAGGAAAGCGGGGACGCTGAGCGGGCCCGCGGGGGCGCCGTCCCAGGACCCGTAGGCGTACCTGTCCACATTGGCCCAGCGGCGCAGGCCGAGTTCCTGGGCGTACAGGGAATTCCCGTACTGCGTACGCTGGTAAACCGCGTAAGGCAACGCCAGCGCGAAGGCCAGAGCGAGGGACAGCCCCGCGGCCTTGAGGCCGAAGCCGCCGCGCCTGGCCGCCCAGGACAGGGCCGCTATTATCAGCAGCGCCCAGGCGGCGTCCAGCCGGCTCAGGCAGGCCAGCCCGCCGTAAAGCCCGGCCAGGAGGGCGCCCCGGCGCGAAGGTTCCGGGGGATCGAAGTAATGCCAGAAAAGCAGCAGGAAGAACAGGGAATAAAGATGGGAGCCGCCCTGCATGGCGTAATAGCACATATACGGGTTCGCGGCCAGAAAAAGCGCCGCGAGGACGGCGCACTGCCCGCCGAAGCGGCCCCGGAGCACGAAGATGGTGAGGAAGAACAGGGCGATAAAAACCGCCAGCCCTTCGGCCCTTACCGCCGCGTCCGGGTCGGCGCCGGCCGCCATGGCCAGCTTCAGCGCTAAGACCGGCAGCGGCTCGGCCAGCCCGGAGTCGTAGAAGAACGAGGAGTTGACGGCCAGCAGGGAGCGGGAAGCGGCCTCCCTGAGCGGCTCATGCCTGTAGACCTTCCAGGAGGCGGCGACGCTGTAGGCCAGCGAGACGGCCGCCACGCAGGAGAGCAGGCCCAGGAAAACGCGCGGCCTGTCGAACTTAACGAGTGCGTTGAACAGTTTTTCCATCGGTATTTTGGCAACCCCTGTTATTAATAGTAGTATATAAAACAACCGGACGGCTTCTAAAGGATTTTACATGCGCGAGATCACGCTTGAATTCAAGAAAATAGTCGGCGAGGGCAAGGCCCTGGGCAGGAGCGAGGGCAAGGTGGTGTTCTGCTACGGCGTGCTGCCGGAGGAGACCGCCCGCGTCAGGGTCACTTTCGAGAAAAAGAATTTCGCCGAGGCCGAGCTGCTGGAGATAATAAAACCCTCCCCGAAGCGGGTGGCGCCAAGGGAGGACCACTACCTGAGCTGTTCGCCCTGGCAGGTGATGGACTACGCCTTCCAGTGCGAGACCAAGAAAGGCCTCATCGAGGACCTGCTTTACCAGACCACGAAGGAGACCATCCGCCTGGACAAGTTCTACGCGGCGAAGGAAACCTTCGGCTACCGCACCAAGATAGAGTACAGCTTCACAGGCGAGCCGGGCGCCCTCTCCTTCGCCTTCCACAAGCGCGGCAACTACCGCGAAAAATACCTCCTGCCGGAAGGCTGCGCGCTGATCGGCCCGGAGACCAACGCCGCGGCGCTGAAGGTGCTGAAAATACTCAACGACCTGAAGCTTTCCACGGCGGACCTGAAGACGCTCATAATACGCGAAGCCGGGAACCCCGGTTCGCGCGTGGCCGCCCTGTTCATGAAGCGGCGCGACATAACCCTCCCCGAGATGAAC
This sequence comes from Elusimicrobiota bacterium, assembly GCA_016207645.1. GTDB lineage: Bacteria > Elusimicrobiota > Elusimicrobia > Elusimicrobiales > UBA9959 > UBA9959. The sequence continues at coordinate 11,156 of JACQPH010000101.1, read as the reverse complement.
ATAGAGGGCCTGGAAGGCTTCCTGGCCGTCTATTCCGACCCCGTCAGCTCGGTCAGCCAGGCGGACGGGATAGTAAATTCCTGGGGCGACGACTTCGTCACCGAGGAAATACTGGGCGGGAAATTCTCGTACGGCTTCGACTGCTTCTTCCAGAACAATATGGAGCTCTTCGCCGAGGCGCTGCGGGAAATACGCGCCGCCGCCCTCCCCGCCCTGCCCGCCCGCGGGAAATGCGGGAAGCTGGTGGACCTTTATTCCGGCGTGGGCGTGATAGGGCTGACCCTGCGGGACCTGGCGGAAAAGGTCTACGCGGTGGAATGCTCGCCCAACTCGGTGAAATACGCCGCGCTGAACGCCTCCGCCAACGGGGCCTCGAATTTCGAGATCGTCTGTTCCCTTTCCGAGAAGACCGGGGAGGACCTTTTCTCCGGCACGGACATCCTGGTGCTGGACCCGCCGCGCGCCGGCCTGCACGGCAAGGTCGTCAAGCGGATAATGGAAATACTGCCTAAGAGGATAATTTACCTGTCCTGCAACCCTATAACGCAGGGCCGGGACGCGGCTTTCTTCCTGGAGAAATACAGGATAGTCCGCGCCGCCGGCTTCGATTTCTACCCCAATACCCCCCACGCCGAAACCCTGCTGGTCTTCGAAAGGGAGTAAGTTCCTTTTAGAAAGCTCCGCCGGCGCCATTAGCGAAATTGCCGACCGCGGTCCCGGTGGAAACGACCATGGTCTTCGGGGTGCAATCCGAGCAGTAATACATCTCTCCCACATCAACGGGATCGAGCAGCAATATCTCCGCTTTTGTTTTGGACGCCAGCCTCAACGCTCCGTCCACCCGGACCGCGCCCTCGAAGCGATTAACGCTGCCGGCGCCCGCGGAATAGATGTTGTAGTCCGTAGCAGCGCCTAACCCCGACTGGGTGCTTATATAAATACCGTAATTGTTGGTTATGGCCCCGCCGCTTAATACAGGGGTCGCCACATAAACGCCGTAATTATTCACTACTACCCCCGCGGTCTGCTCGTTCTGCACCCAGATACCGTAGGCGTTCGTCACCTGGCCCGAGGTATTGGCCCAGGCGGCGGTCCTCAAGCCCATGAGAGTGGGGAAGTCCTTGTCGACGCCCATCCCCGGAACTATTCCTCCCCGGAAATTGCCGCCGATAACCATCTCGGGGCCGCTTCCGCTTCTGACGGCGGTGGGGTTCAGCAGAGCGGCGCCCAGCACCCCGACGTTCGGATTGACATTGTCTATATCCGCCTCCTCTATAACGCTTGAGGCCATAACGACGACGGAAGGCGCTACCCCGCCCTGATTGCCCACCGACATATGGGAGCTTATCTCCACATTGTTAACCACCAGGGAAGAATACAGCTCCGCGCTGTTCATAACCGCGCTTCCGGCGTAGAACGCTCCGGCGGCCGACATCGACGCCACATAGACGCCCGCCTCGTCGCGCCAGATCTGGCTGTTGGTACCGGCGGCGGACGCCTGCACGTCCAGCGGCGCGTAAGCCACGGACCGGCCGGCGGCCAGGCTGCTGAGGTTGATAATATAGCCGTTCGCCGCGTCGGGGCTGGAGGCCAGCAGCGCCGACAGGCTGCCGCCGCCGGCCACGCCGGTGAGCTGGGAGCCGTCGGCGTAAAGCACGCCGGCGTCCGTCATCGAGGCCACCGCGACGCCTATCGAATTGCGCCAGATCTGCGTATAACCGCTCCCGAACGACTGCAGCACCCCTACCACGGTCACGCTGGACGCCGGATCGGGGGCTATGGCGCCTACATTGAGCAGGTTAAAGTTATTCATGTTCAAGTCGGCGGTTGCGATATGGTTGCCCAGATCATCGGGGCCGCTTATGCCGGTCAGCGCGGAACCGTCCCCGTAATACTTCGCACCCGCCGGCAGGAAGACGTTGGTGGAGAACTGCACGCCGCCGTAGTTGCCGGCCGCCGCGGAAGAGAGCTCCGCCGCGTCGTTGAAACCGATCCGGGCCAGCCTGGCGCCGGCAACCCCGGTCACCGTGATGCTGCTGGAGAAGGTATTGGCGGCGTCCAGCAGGGGCACATTGGCGGAAAGCCGCGCGTCAGCCAGCGTCCCCGCGCCGATATTGGAAGCGTTCAGGCCGGTAAGGGCCGAGCCGGCGCCGTAATACACGGAAGCCGAGGAGAAGCCGGCTATATACACGTTGGAGGAGACGCTGAACAGGCCCTCCGCGGTCATCGTGGCCACGGCCAGGTCCCCGGAATCGCGCCAGAGCTGCGCGTAAGCGCCGGAAGCCTTAACGTCCAGGCTGGCGCCGGGGAAAGGAGTACCGACGCCGACATTGTTGGAGGCGTTCACGTAAATGCCGCCGTTAACTCCGTCATTGGACAGCCAGAAGCCGTTGGTGATCAGGTTCTCCGGCAGGGGCGGCAGCTTGCTCAGGCCGGAGCCGTCGCCCACGAACCGCGAGGACATGAGGCTGCCGGTGGCCGACATGGAAGCTATAATGGTGCCGCCCGAGTCGCGCCAGAACTGCATATAAGGGTCCCCCAGCCCCGTCTGCGCGTCCAGCCTGGTCGCGGCGTTAGAAAGGCCTATGCCGACATTGCTGCTTATATTGATAGACAGGCCGCTGCCGACTCCGGGGCCATAAGTTATCAGGTTGCCGCCGGTTTTAAGATTCTGGGTCATCGTGTGGTTGCCCATATTATCAGTCCCGGCGCCGGTTCCGCATACATCTCCGGCCAATTGGAGCTTACCTGTAGTATCGGCATACACGCACCGGTCTCCGAAGCCCGACAGGCTGGCGCTCATGATGTTGCCGTTCACGTCCAGACTTTCCTGCGGCAAAGACGTATTGATGCCGAGCCGGCCGCCAAGGATAAAAGCATTGGTGGTGAAAGCCACGCCGGCGCCCTGGCTGAAAAGGTACCCGACGGTAATGGTGGAGACCGAGAGGATATCGTTCGAGGCCATGTTCAGGTCGGCCGTGGCCGTATGGTTCCCCAGATCGTCGGAGACCCCGGTGAGAGAAGAGCCGTCGCCGTAATATTTGGCGGCGGAAGAGAAACCTACTATGTACACGTTCGAGGAGACGCCGACGCCGCCGCCCAGCGCGGCGGAAGTCTGGGAGGAGATCTCAACGCCGGCGCTGAAACGGAGCCTGGCCGCGCCAAGGCCCAGCGCCCCCGCGACGGTGGCACTGGAATAGGTGGTGAGAGGGCCGCCGGCCGTGACATGCCCGGCAGCCGTTACATCCCCGCTGGCGGCCACGGAGCCGCCGGCGGTTATATCGGCGCCGGCCGTCAGCGAGCCCAGGTTGGTTATACTGGAACCGCCGGCGTCGGAGCCGGCTGTCAGCGTGGCCGCGAGGGTATCGATGATATTGTCGCCGGTCACGCCGTAGAGGCCGGAGCCGTCGCCGTAATACTTCGCGGCGGAAGCGATGCCGACTATGTAGACGTTGGTGGAGATCTGGATCCCCCGGTTCAGCCCGGTGGAGGAGGAGAGTTCCACATTATTGTCGAACCGCAAAGCGGCGCCCAGGCCGAGGTCGCCGGCCACGGTAACGCTGGAATAGGCGGTCACGGCGCCCCTGGCGGTCAGGGAGGCCACGTTCACCAGGTTGAAGGTGTTCAGGTCCAGGTCCTGGGTGGCGGTATGGTTCCCCAGGTCGTCGGAACCGCTCACGCCGGTCAGCTGCGAGCCGTCGCCGTAATACTTCGCGCCGGCCGGCAGAAAGACATGGGTGGAGAACTGCACGCCGCCGTAGCTGCCGGCCGCGGCGGAAGAGAACTCCACCGCGTCGTTGAAACCGATACGGGCGAGCCTGGCGCCGCCGGCGCCGGTCACCGTGAGGCTGCTGGAGAAAGTATTGACCGCGTCGAGCAGGGGCACGTTGGCGGAAAGCCTGGCGTCGGAAAGCGTACCCGCGCTGATATTGGAGGCGTTCAGCCCGGTCAGGCCGGTCAGCGCGGAGCCGTCGCCGTAATACCTGGCGGCCGAGGAATAGCCCACTATGTACACGTTGGAGGAAACGCGCACGCCGCCGCCGTAGGAGGCGGCGGTCTCGGAGGAGATCTCCACGTTCGAGGAGAGCTTCAGCTTGGGCGAGCCCAGACCCTGGGCCGCGGTCACGGTGGCGCTGGAATTAACGGTGAGCTGGCCGTTGACGGTAGCGCTGCTGGCGGCCAGGCCGCCGCCGCTGCTTATGGAAGCCCGCGTCACCCCCGCCACGTCGCGCCATACCTGGATATTAGTGAGCGCGCCGCCGCGCACGTCGAGGCGGGCATTATTGGCGGAGTCCCCGATGGAAACGTTCCCGAGCGAGTCTATCTGTATACCCTCGTTCCCGCCGTCTCCCGAGAGCCAGTTGCCGTTGGTCAGCAGGTTGAAGGTCATGGTATAGTCGCCCAGGTTGTCCCCGCCCGCCCCTGCCAGGCCGCAGGCGTCGGCGGAAAGCCCCAGCACGCCGGAATCGTTGGCCTGGACGCACCTGTTGCCGGAGCCGGACAGGCTGGAAGCGCGTATCTTGCCCGTGACATGCAGTTTTTCCTGCGGCACCAGGGTGCTCACGCCCAGGCTGCCGTCCATGACCAGCAGATTGGTGCTGAAGATCACGCCGGGGCCGGCGCTGGTCAGGTAGCCCGCCGTGATGGTGGAAACGCCGATTATATCGCTGGAGGCCAGGTCCAGGTCCTGCGTGGCCGTGTGGCTGCCCAGGTCGTCCGCCCCTGAAGGCAGGTTGCGCATCCTGGAAGCGTCCGCATACAGCTCCCCGGTGGCCGACATCGAGGCCTGGATGACCCCCGCGGAGTTGCGCCAGATCTGCGCGTAAATGTCCCCCGCGGCCGCCTGCACGTCCAGCCGCGTGGCGGCCGACAGGATGCCGATGCCCACATTGCTGCTGATATTCACCGACAGGCCGCCGTTGCTGCCGTCGAAAGAGATCCAGTTGCTGCCGGTGATAAGATTGCCGAGCATGATCCGGTTGCCCAGGTTATCCAGCCCCGCCGCGCTTCCGCAAGTCCCTACCCCGGACAGGAGCAGGCGGCCGGTATTATCGGCATATACGCACTGATCCCCGGCGCCGGAAAGGCTGGAGCTCATTATATTCCCGTTCACGTCCAGGCTCGCCTGCGGCAGAGCCTTGTTCACGCCCAGGTTCCCGCTCATGATCAGCACATTGGTGCTGAACACTACGCCTATGCCGGTGCCGGTGACGGAACTGACCGTAATAGTGGAGACGCCGGTGATATCGAAGGAGGTCATGGCCAGGTCCTGCGTGGCCGTATGGTTGCCCAGGCCGTCGGGCGAGCTGATAACACCGGTCAGGCCGGAGCCGTCGCCGTAATATTTGGCCGCGGAAGAGAAACCGACTATATACACGTTAGAGGAAACGCGCAAGCCCGCGCCCAGCGCTGGATCGGTCTCGGAAGAGATCTCCACGTTCGTATTGAGACTCAGCCTGGCGGCGCCCACTCCGGCGGCCGCGGTGACCGTGACCGAGCCCGCGTTCACTATCTGGAAACCGGACATATCAAGGGTCTGCGTGGAAGTATGATCGCCGAGGCTGTCCCCGCCTGAAGGCAGGTTGACCATCTGCGAAGCGTCGGCGTAGAGCAGGCCGGCGGCCGTCATAGAAGCCTTTATCACCCCGGCGGAATCGCGCCAGATCTGCACGTAGCTGTCCCCGCTCCGCCCCTGCACGTCCAGCCGCGTCGCGGCCGAGAGGACGCCTATGCCGACATTGCTGCTGACGTTCACCGACAGGCCGCCGGCGCTGCCGTCGAAGGAGATCCAGTTGCTGCCGGTGATAAGATTGCCGAGCATGATCCGGTTGCCCAGATTATCCAAACCGGAAGCGCTGCCGCACAGTCCGCTTCCGGACAGGAGAAGCCTGCCGTTATCATCGGCGTAAACGCATTGATTCCCGAAACCCGACAGGCTGGAACTCTTGAAATTGCCGTTCACGTCCAGGCTTTCCTGCGGAAGAGAGGTATTGACGCCCAGCCGCCCGTTCATCAGCAGCACATTGGTACTGAACACCACCCCTATCCCGGAACTGGTCACGGAACTCAGCGTGACCGTGGAAACATTGGCGATATCGAAAGAAGCCATGTTCAGCGCCTGGTTGGCGGTGCCGCCGGCCGGCACATTGCGCAGCTGCGAGCCGTCGGCGTAGAACGCGCCCGCGACCGTCATCGAGGCCCTGATGACCCCGGAGGAGTTGCGCCAGATCTGTATATAGCTGCCGCCGGCGCCGCGCACGTCCAGGCTGGCGGAACCCGCCGCCTGGTTCACGCCTATATTCCCCAGGGCGTCCAGGTTAAGCCCGGAGGGGGAGCCGTCGTAGGAGATCCAGTTCGGGCCGGTGGCCAGGCCCTGCGTCATGGTGTGGTTTCCCAGGTTGTCCACGCCGACTATCCCGGTCAGGCCCGAGCCGTCGCCGTAATATCGGGCGCCGGGAGCTATGTTCACGTTGGTGGAAATATATATCCCGCTGTAAAGTCCGGCGGCGGAAGAGACAGCCACGTTAGCGTCGAAGCGCAGGGCCGCGGCAACGGTGATCGTAGAGACGCCGGAGATCTCGTAGCCCGCCATGTTCAGGGTCTGGGTAGCTATATGGCTGCCAAGGCTGTCGTTAACACCCGTCAGCCTGGAGCCGTCGCCGAAATATCTGCCCCCGGAAGCGAGGGTCACGTTAGAGGAAATATAGACGCCGCCGGCCGAGTAGGAGGACACCTCTACCCCGCCCGCCAGCCTGACCCTGGGCGCGCCGAGGCCGAAAGCCGAAACTACCGTGGCGCTGGAATAAGTGGTGACCTGGCCGTTGGCGGTTATCGCCCCGGCGTTATTTACGGGGAAAGCGGCCATGCTCAGGGCCTGGGTAGCGGTATGGTTCCCCATATTGTCGGCCCCCGCCGGCAGGTTGCTCAGCTGCGAGCCGTCGGCGTAAAGCAGGCCGGCCGCGGTCATGGTGGCCTTCACCACCCCGTTCTCGTCGCGCCAGAACTGTATATAAGGGTCGGCGGCGGCCCCCTTCACGTCCAGCCTGGTGGCCGGGGTCAGGGTACCGACGCCGGCCCCTCCCGCGAAAGAAGTGTAAGCGCCGGTGACGACCCAGCCGGGGGCGCTGTACTGCGCGGTGCCGTCCTGGAAATAAATGCCCTTGCTGCCGGTGGCGGAAACGAGCTTCAGGTCGCCGCCGTTGACGGTGAAAGTCCCGGTGGAGGACTCGGCCGTCCTGGAATGCAGCGAGTAGACGGAGGTATACAGCGGCTCGCGCGGCAGCCAGCCGCCGTCCAGGTTCATCTGCACGTAAGGGGTGATCTCTTTCCAGACGATATTGCCGAAATCGACCTCGTTGGGGGAGCCGAGAGCGTAGCGGAAAAGACCGGTGGAGACCACCACGTCCGTGGACCCGGAAGCCCAATAGACCGCGGAGCCGTCGGCGTTGGTAATGCGGAACTCCATGGCGGCGGTGCCGCTGAAAAGCACGCCGTTCTTCCTGAGCGTGCCCTGGTAGCTGACCTGGGCGGGCGAGGCGGCGAAGGTCTGAACGCCCGCCAGGAACAGGAAAGCCAGAGCGGCCGCGGCCGCAAGTCCGTGTTTTATCTTCACAAGCTCACCTCTCGTCTTCCCGCAGGCCGGCTTTTTTCCTGGCCAGCGCCCGGTAGAACAGCGCCTCTTCGTTATTCCTGTCGTAGGCCAGGGCCTGGTCGAAATTCTTCAGCGAATCGGCGTAGCGCTTTATCTCGTAGAGGTCCATCGCGGTCTTGATGTTCTCGTGCTTCAGCAGCAGCTCCCGCTCCAGGCGCCTGAACCGCTCCGCCTTCTTCAGCTCTTTCTCGGCGGCGGTGGTGTCCGGGTGACCGCCGTATTCCTGCATCGCGGCCACCCGGGAGAACTGCAGCGCCGCCAAAGTGCGTTCGTCCACCGAGTCGCGCCCGGCCAGCAGGTACGGATAGATCTCCTTGATGACCTTGTAAAAGATGCCCTTTATCTTCGCCCCGGAAGCCAGCAGATAGGCCCTGTTGTCCGAGTAGACCGGAAAAGTCTCCAGCAGGCTCTCATAGGCGGACACGGCTTCCTTCACGGTATGGGCCTCGGAGGCCAGCCCGCAGGCCTTCAAAAAATCCCTGTCCCAGCTGTCCTGCCGCTTTTTCCTGGCCGCGCGCATAGCCATTATCTTTCCCCTCTCCCGCCCCGCTCCGGCCAGGAGCTCTTCGCGCTCCGCGGCGAAGGCCAGCCGCTCCTTCTCCACCGCCAGCCCCGCGGCCACGCGCAGTTCCCTCCGGGCCTGCTCGTCGGAGGGATCGGCGATCACCCGGTCCATGAGCTTCAGCATCCCGGCGCGGGAATCGTCCACCGCGGCCCTGGCGGCTTTCGCGCCGGGTTCACCCCCGCCCGCCGCGGTCTGGGCGGCGGCGGGCTGGAGAGCGGCCAGGACCAGCGCTAACCCGAGCGGGAGCATTATTTAGAGACCTCCACCAGCCCCCGCGCCTTGCGCATGAGCTCCAGCGCCTCTTTGTTGCCGGGGTCCAGGATGAGCGCCCCGTTAAGCTCCAGGACGGCGTCGTAATAGCGGCTTTCCCTGATCATGAGGCGGGCCCGCTCCGTCTTCTGCCTGGCCTGCTCCTGGTCCCAGGTCAGGTATCTGGTGACTTCCACCGGCTTGTCGAATTTGTAGGACAGGCCGAACCTGTGGGCCGGGCCGAATTTGCCGTAGGAAGAAAGCGAATAATCGAACTGCAGCAGTTTAATGGCCACGCCGCCGCCCAGCCGCAGGCCGCCGCCCAGGTCCTCCCCGGAGATATAGCCGGCCCGCAGCGACAGAACGCGCCAGGCCTGGTACTCGGCCCCGGCGCAGACGGCGGCGCCGGAGTCCCAGGGTTTTTTCCAGTCCAGGGAAAGCGTTATCGGGTCGCCGGAAACCACCATGATGTACGAAGCGCCGGCCCGGTACACCGCGGGCGCCTTCTCGGCGACGGAATCGAACTTGAAACCCCCGCCGAGCGACTGCGCCGAAAGCCCCAGGCCCAGCATGCTGCTGCCCAGCCTTTTCAGCCAGAGGGCGCCGGCGTCGAAGAGCGCCGCTCCGGCCTTGACCGGCCCGAGCGTCTCCCTCGCGTATTTTACCGAGCCGCCGGCGAAGAGCCCGGAGCGCAGGTCCTCCCAGGGGCCGGCGAGCCGCCTCGCGTAGCTGACCCCGAAAGCCAGGTCGCCGGCGTCCACGCCGCCGGCGGGCGCGCCGGCGTTGTTATAGCCGTCTATGGACGGGACGCTCAGGATATTGAGCGAAGCGGCCAGCACGCCTTTGCCGCCGGCCAGCGGGTGGGCGTAAGCGGCCTGCTGCGAGGTTATCCCCTCGAGCCAGGAATTATAGGTAAAAGCGGTTTCCTTGTAGCCGGAGCGGGCCAGGGCGGCGGGATTAAGGGCCAGGGCGCCCAGCAGGTCGCCATGCGCTCCCGCGCCGGACTCGCCCATGCCGACGGCCCTGGGGCTCTGCACGATGCGCAGGAATTCCCCGCCGGACCTGCCGGCCCCGGCGTAAGAGGCCGCGGGAAAGAGCGCCGGCGCGCAGCAGGCGGCCGCGATCAATTTCAGAAAGGTCCTGTTCTTCATTATAAGCGGGCCCTACTTTATTACCACCAGCTTGCCGGTCTTGCGGTTCTTCCCGGAGGTCACTTCCCACAGGTAAACGCCGCTGCCCACCAGCTCCCCGTCCTTGTTCTTCACGTCCCACTTCATCGAGGGCGGCGTTACGGCCAGTTCGCGCACAAGGGCCCCGGTCACGGTGTAGATCCGTATCTTCCCCTGTACCGGCAGGTTGGTGAAAGTGATCAGGTCGCTCCAGCTGCCGTACCTCGCCGCGTTGCCGGCATTGGGCCTGAAAGGCACCGGGAAGGCGTAGACCGGGGTGACGTCGGCGTCGGGCAGGGCCAGGAGCGCGTAGTTGGAGAAATGCGAGACGGGCTGCGACACCAGCCTGGAAGAGGCGTCCAGCGAGGCCCCGGTCTGCTTCACCCAGAGGCCCCGCTGCTCGTCCAGGTGCCAGACCGCGAGGTTCGAGGCCTTGAGCCTGGAGACGGAGCCGTCTATCACCCCGTTCCCGTCGTCGTCCGGGTAGGGCAGCGTAACCACGCAGGGGGCGCCCGGCTGCACCGGGTTGCCGGCGGGATCGTAAGGGCGCACATCGACGGTATTGAGGAACTCGGGCGCGCCCGGCAGGGCGGCCAGCCTGGCGTTGGCCTCCGCCACCTCCCGGCGGCCCGAGTCGGTGGAGAGGGTGAGATAGAAATCCTGCGAATAAGCGTTGGCCGGAACGGCCACGCGCACCCGGCGGTCCGAGAAAGCGGCGGCGGTATTGTCCGTCTGGTAGTCCATCAGCACGGAGAAATAGACCGTGGCCGCCTCCGAGACCGGAGAGCCGGTTATATCCACTATGGAAGAGGAAATATAGACCGAGAAGACGCTGCCCTTGGGCCAGTCGGCCGAGGGGGAGATGATCAGCTGCCGGCCGGAATAGCCGAACGTAACCGCCCAGCTGGAGTTGACCACGCCGCCCGTATTGTCATAGACCCTGGTGACGTTCACCGCCGGAGCGGAAAGCGAAGGCGCGAGGTCCTCCCCGAAAAGGAGCTGTACGCTGTTGCCGGGCGGGTTCCCCCAGAGCGCGCCGTCCAGGGCCACGGAGGAGGTGGAGACGAAGCCGACGACGCCCTGGTTCACCATATTGGCCGGCACCAGGGAAAGGTAGCCCGACCAGGCGGAAACCGGGGAGGAGACAAGTTCGGAAGGGCTGGCGCAGTCCTCCCCCGCGGTATAGGCCACTTCATAGGCGCCGGTGGAGGCGTAGACCACGGCCAGCGGGGCGTCGGAGTAACGGATGTTCTCCCAGGCGCAGCGCGCCGCCGGCGGCAGCAGGGCCGGCCAGGAAAACAACAGGACCGCCGCGAGTTTTCGTATCATCTTGTTAGCCGTGGAAAACCGCAAGCGCGCGACCGGGCGCTCCGCTCGCATGCTCCAATATTATATAACACAGTTATACGCAAAAGTATGTATTTTTTGTTGCGTGTACTAACAGTTACGTTCAGAATATTAAGGTCTAACTGTTCAGGGTTCGGGTTGGCCGGGGTTTTGCCCCGCGAACCCCGAAAGATGG